>CALCRU010000047.1 GCA_937894335.1 uncultured Treponema sp.
CATGATAAAAAAAAAGTATAGCATGTGCTTGTGTGAATTGCACTACCCGAATGGGTGGGAACGGTTCAAAGCCTGCTACTGGCAAGGTCGGAAGATTTGCGCTATACTGAAGGCATGGCAGAGCGAAACAGTTCCATGGATGCACTTATACTCAGCGTAAAACAGCAGGGCGAACAGAACTATTCGGTCTGCATGCTCAGTGCGGAATTGGGAGTATTTTACGCAACCCTATACGGAGGGGCAAAAAGCAAAAAGAGGGCCTTTGTGCAGCAGTTTAACAGCGGCAGGCTCTACCTGTACACGGACGAAAGCCATCACTTAAAAAAAATAACAGACTTTGATGTAAAGGACATGCACCTTTCGCTCCGTACAAACCTTTACAAACTTTGGGCGGCAAACCTCGCCTCGGAAATTGTACTTAAGACCCAGTGCGCCGGAGACTTTAAAAACGCCTTTATCTTGCTGTCGGCATTTTTGGACGGAATTGACAGAAGCACAGAAAATGGGGCAAGGCTTGGTACCCTAAGGTTTTTGTGGCGTTACCTTGCCCTTCTGGGAGTCCAGCCTGATCCAACTTCCTGCGCCCACTGCTCTTCTCCTTTGCAGGGTGGAACCTACACAGGTTTTTCAAACGGATTTTTATGTCACGACTGCTCACCACAAAGTTCACTTACACCTACGGAAGGAAGCCTTAGCCTAAGCAGAGAAGCCCTTGCCTACCTTGACGCAATCAATTCAAAAAGTCCTAGGGAAGTAAGGGAAACTCCCCTTAGCACAGAAGACGCCCTAAGCATAAAGCACCTTACATTCCGCCTTATTGAACAAGCCGCTGGCACAAGGCTAAAGTCTTTGGAAAGCGGAATGGGCATACTGTAAGGCTAGCAAAACAAAGGCTTTTCTGATACACTTTCTTTGTAAAATTTTTTTTGTGAGGTACAGTATGAATTTAAAGGGACGAAATTTTCTTACGCTAAAAGATTTTACTCCTCAGGAAATTACAGGGCTTTTGGACCTTGCTGCAGAACTTAAGGACAAGAAAAAGAAGGGGATTCCCGTTGACACTTTCCGCGGAAAAAACATTGCCCTCATTTTTGAAAAGACTAGCACCCGAACCAGATGCGCCTTTGAAGTTGCGGCTCACGACTTGGGAATATGCACCACCTACCTTGCGGAAGGAAGTCAGATTGGAAAAAAAGAAAGCATTGCAGACACTGCTAGAGTTTTGGGCAGAATGTTTGACGGCATTGAATACAGGGGCTACGAGCAGGAATTCGTGGAATCCCTTGCAAAGTATTCTGGCGTTGTTGTGTGGAACGGACTTACCAACGAATACCATCCCACCCAGATGCTTGCAGACATGCTTACCATAAGAGAACACTTTGGAACCCTTAAAGGACTTAAGCTAGTCTACTTTGGAGACGCAAGATACAACATTGGAAACTCCCTGTGCATTGTGTGCTCCAAGATGGGACTTAACCTTACCCTATGCGCTCCCGAAAAATACTTTCCTGCAAAGGCTCTTGTGGAAGAATGCTCCCTTTGGTGCAAGGAAAGCGGCGGCTCAATCACTTTAGAAAAGGATGTCTCTAAGGCAGCGGAAGGCGCAGACATAATCTACACCGATGTTTGGGTAAGCATGGGAGAACCTGATTCTGTCTGGGCAGAGCGTATTTCTGACCTTAAGCCATATCAGGTAAATGCTAATGTAATGAAGAAGGCTAAGCCCACTGCAATCTTCATGCATGATCTTCCTTCCTTCCACGACCTTAACACAAAGATAGGAAAGGAAATAGGCGAAAAATTCAATTTGGATGCCATGGAAGTTACAGACGAAGTTTTTGAAAGCAGCCAGTCTCTTGTCTTTGACGAGGCAGAAAATCGCATGCACACTATAAAGGCCGTGATTGCTGCTACCCTGCAGTAGAATGCAGAAAAACTTGTTGTCAAAAAGAGCTTTTTGCTCTATAATATGCTTAAATCTGCCGATATTGGACGGTAAGAACATTTACCCTTTAAGGAAGGACCTATGAAAAAGATACTTTTAGCACTCGTTATTGCATGTGCAGCAGTTTTGCCGGCATTTTCCCAGTCTGACTCTACGGCTACAAAACCTATTTGGGATCACGGCGACAATGTTGCAGAATTTACATACCGCAATGTACGCATCTACAAAGTGTACGACTACAAAACTGCCTATGTGGTTCTTTACGAAAAAGGCGGTGTAAATGTTGGTACCGTAACTATTCCAAAAAAATGGTACTCTAAAAACGGTGCAGAACGAAAACTTGAATTCCGCAATCTGTCTGGAAACCTTGACCCCTACATGACAATCATCTACAAGAATGATGAGTTCTACAAGGTGTGGCTTACACTTCCTCTTGCCAGAACCGCAAACTCTGTATGGGGAGTCCTTCCAACCTACACCGAGGTTCCCAACACTGACGCCGAAACCCTCGAAATAGAATTCTAACGGTATAAAGGCATGCTCAACATAACACCTCAACAGATCGACTCTTTTAAGAGTTTTATTGGTAGCCATGACAGTTTTATTATAGCAGGACACAAGGAGCCTGACGGAGACTGCGTGGCAAGTTGTTTGGGCATGTCCTACATTCTTGAGCATTTTAAAAAGCCCTACATTCTCATAAACGCAGGACCATTCAAACGACCCGAAATAAAAAAATTTACCGACTGCTTTAAGGACGCCCTCCCCTTTATGACTCAGGGAGAGCGCAACAAGTGCGGACTTATAATTGCTGACTGTTCTGAACTTTCTCGTATAGGAGACATTGACGGAGACCTTAAGGGTTTTGACACCTTTATTGTAGACCACCACAGAACAGCCTCTGCAGGGGGACAGAACACCATTATAGATGCTGATGCACCGGCAGCAGCTTGTTTGGTACAGATTCTATACGAGCAGACTGTAGGCCCTTTAAACGGAAGTCAGGCCCAGACGATTTTCTTTGGAATGGCAACCGACACTGGATTTTTCAGATTCTTAAGGGAAGACAGCGCCCCCCTTTTTACAAACACGGCACGCCTTGTTGAAGCAGGGGTAAATCCCAGGGACATCTATGCAAAAATGACTGGCGGCAAGCCTTGGAACACAAGAAAACTTCTTGGCATAATGCTTGACCGAGCAGAGCGGCACTGCAACGGAAAACTGGTGGTAACCTGGGAAACTCAGGAAGACACGAAAAAATATGGCACAGAAGGCAGGGACAGCGACGCCCTTTACCAGCTCATGCTTGCGGTTGAAGGCGTAGAGGCAGTTCTCTTTGTACGGCAGGATACGGACCACACCTGTACTGCAGGATTCCGTTCTCTTGACGCCTGCGATGTAAGCGCCATTGCCTCAAAATTTGGGGGCGGTGGTCACAAAAATGCCTCTGGGGCAAGCATGGAAGGCAGAATAGAAACCCTGCTTCCTGCAATAATCAAAGAGTTTTCTAAAGTTTTATAAGGCAACCTCTAAAAACTGTAACTTGAGGTTGCCATCGAGTTTAAAAGCCCGAAATTGCGGGCTTTTAAGCGTCGCATTTTCAAAGTTGCCTCTAAAAACTGAAGTTTTTAGAGGCTCCCATAATTCCTTCCACTATATTCTTTAAGGCACGAGAAGCCTTACCCCTATGGCTTATGGCATTCTTCTGGTCAGGAGTAAGTTCCGCAGCGGTTTTGCCAAAGTCTGGCAGGTAAAAGAGGGGGTCATAGCCAAATCCGCCTGTACCTCTGGCGTCCTCAATGCGTTCAACAATAGTTCCTTCCATAATTTCTTCCGCAACATAAAGCCTGTCGTGTCCCAAATAAAGCACCATGGCGCAAGTGTAGTGGGCTGTCCGCTCTCCCAAGGCAAAGAGTCCCTGCTTTTTACCCTGCTCCAGATCCACGCCCTTTTCCAAAGCCTCGTTCAGTTGAGAAACAAGCATTCTGTTCTGCTCTGCCTGAGGAACTTTTTTTCCGTCAGGTGAGCCCTGCATAAAGTTTGGCCCTGCATAACGGGAAGAATAAATTCCGGGCGCACCACCCAAAGCGTCAAGACATATGCCTGAATCATCCGCAATTACGGGACAGTGCACCATAGACCAGAGAGCCTTTGCCTTTATAAGGCTGTTCTCGTAAAAGGTAAGACCTGTTTCTTCCGGATCAAAGTGGAGCCCTTCGTCGTTGGGCGTTACTATAGTATGCTGAGGAAAAATTTCCTGCATTTCCCTTTTTTTGTTCAGATTGCCTGTTGCCAAGTAAATTTTCATGACTGGCATGATAGCAGTTTGAGCGCATAATGTCTATGTTCCGTCCTGCAAGATCAAGTAGGGTCTGCACCCTTCTAGGACTTATTCTTAACGCTTCTGCTACGGTCTTGTTTGAAGGAGTCATGCTGAACAGTTTTTGCGAAAGTTTCCTGTTCTGCCTTTTCCAAGTTTCGTCCTGCCTCTTAAACTGGCTTTTAACTTTTTCTTCCATGCAAGAGCCGTCCTTTAACTTTAACAAGGAAAGCATGTACTTGCGCCTAAAAAAATAGGCGTTATCCCGTGATCTTATGCAGGCCTCCCTCCTCCGCCTTCGCTTCTCCAGAGTAGAAAGAACATATTCCAGCATGTCCCGAAATTTGTTTTCTTCGCAGCCTGTTTCCGCACACACTTTTTCTATAAGGTCTTCAGTAATCCATGCAGCGCTTTTTAGTGCCAGAACTAGCAGGGCCGTAGTCCTAACTGACTGGAAGTTTTCTGTCCAGTAGCCCACATTTGCCCTAGTTCGTCCAGGCTGAGGAGTAAAGGGAATGGGAGAGTTATCGCCTTTTTCTGAACCGTCAGAGCTAACATCCTCTTCCAAAGGGAGTTCAAAACCCTCATCATAAGGGGCCTCGCACATAAGGTAATTTTCCTTTAGTTCTTCCAAACCAATTGCCGAATTCATGCAGGAACTTTCACGAGCACACTCTTCCTGTAAAACCCTACGCTGCCAGTTAAACAAGTTGAATCGGACGCAACCATACATGTAGCTAACAAAGCAGGACCGTTCTGGGTCGTAAACCGAAAACATTTCCTCAAAACGGGGAAGCATGTACATAAGGAAGTCGCTAAATTCCTCATCCTCTAAACAGGAAAGTGCAAAACTTCCTTTGTAGCGGAACACCAGATCCATGCAGGCCTTTGCCCCCTCTTCGTGTGTAAGAAGTCCCGAGCGAACCTTTACAAAAATAGCCTCGGCTTCATTTCTAAGCATAATTTGTACCTCCGTAAGATCTAGGCAGATGCAGTGCCATGTTTTTTCCCTCAAAAAGGGGCTAAGGTTGGATAAAAATCTTGCCTTTTTAGCAGGATTCTTGTCTTTCTTTTAAAAAATTCCTTTTTACCGTCCAAAAAACATGTTGAATTCAGGAAAAAATTCAAAAAAAATCAAAAAATTCGTAAAAAATTTAAAAATTTTGCTAAAGTTTTTAAGAAGTACCTCCGATAAAAGGAAATGAAGGACTATGGGCGAAAGGTTCCGTATGGAAACCGCACTCAAGAACTTCACCGTAAAAGCAGAGCAGATGTAGCCTTGTAATGCAGATGCTCTTCTTTTACAAACAGGTAGAAAGGATTCTGCCTGACAACAATTCCACGGAGGAACAAACTATGGTCATCAACCACAACATGTCCGCAATGTATTCCAATCGCGTGCTTGGAAATTCAACACTTTCAATCACAAAAGATATGGAAAAACTCTCATCAGGCGAAAAAATCAACCGAGCAGGCGACGACGCTTCAGGACTTGCAGTATCTGAAAAGATGCGCAGCCAGATCCGCGGCTTGAATCAGGCTTCACGCAACGCCCAGAATGGAATCAGCTTTATTCAGACAACAGAAGGTTATCTGCAGGAAACTGAAGACATCATTCAGCGCATTCGTGAACTTGCCGTACAGTCAAGCAACGGTATCTACACCGACGAAGACCGCATGCAGATTCAGGTTGAAGTAAGCTCACTTATTGCTGAAGTAGACCGCATTGCAAGCCATGCACAGTTCAACGGTATGAACATGCTTACTGGCCGCTTTGCACAGGCTACAGGCGAGAATGTCCCGACAGCTTCCATGTGGCTCCACATTGGCGCAAATATGGATCAGCGCACTCAGGTATTCATCGGCACAATGACAGCAACCGCTCTCGGACTCCGCGAGCAGGGAACTGAAGGCATTATGAGTATCGCGGCTCCGGACGAGGCCAACCGCGCAATCGGCACACTCGATGAAGCAATCAAAAAGATTAACAAACAGCGTGCAGACCTTGGTGCTTATCAGAACCGTCTTGAGTACACCGTCAAGGGACTTGATGTTGCAGCCGAAAACACACAGGCTTCAGAATCAACAATCCGTGACACCAACATGGCAGCTCAGATGGTTGAATTCACCAAGAACCAGGTTCTTACACAGGCAGGAACAGCTATGCTGGCCCAGGCAAACAGCCAGTCACAAAATGTCTTGTCATTGTTAAGATAGTGGTGTATAATAGTCAGTGGACCGCAGGGAATCTTTTAAAAGGCTCCCTGCCCCGCTGACTGCGCGGTTTTTCTTTCTTTAGAAAATCCGTTTTAGCAGAAGCACTTAGTCTGCATTCAGCGCAGGCTTTGATCTTTGAAAAATAGCTCTTTATGAGTCTGTAACAGTATGGACGGTTGTTCATTCATGTCGTACAAGGAGACAGGAAGGGAGCAACGGTTCCTGCTGAAAGGGGCTGAACGGAAATCGGGGGCGCAAAAACCGGTTTCTGCCCGTACAGACAGGCATGAGGCATGAAGCCTCTTCGTAGAGAATCATGGAGGGCACATTATGGTAATTAACCACAACATGAGTTCAATGTATGCCAACAGAACTCTGGGCGTTTCTAACGACCAACTGATGGGCAGCATTGAAAAGCTTAGCTCTGGCGAAAAAATCAACAGAGCTGGCGATGACGCTTCAGGACTTGCCGTATCTGAAAAGATGCGCAGTCAGATTCGCGGTCTTAATCAGGCTAACAGAAACATTCAGAACGGTGTTTCTTTTATCCAGACCACCGAAGGATATCTGCAGGAAACACAGGACATCCTTCAGCGCATCCGCGAACTTTCAGTTCAGTCTGCTAACGGTATCTACACTGATGAGGACCGCATGCAGATTCAGGTCGAAGTTTCCCAGCTTGTTGCTGAGGTTGACCGCATTGCAAGCCAGGCACAGTTCAACGGTATGAACTTGCTCACAGGCTCATTTGCAGCAGATTCAGCAAGCGGACGCATCATGCAGTTCCAGGTTGGAGCAAACATGGACCAGAATGCTCGTGTTTACATCGGAACAATGACCGCAGAGGCTCTTGGTCTTCGTGGAACACAGGGTACTGATGAACAGATAAGCATTTCATCACCAGACAGCGCGAACATGGCTATCGGAACGGTTGATCAGGCATTGAAGGCAGTTTCTCGCCAGAGAGCAGACCTGGGTGCTTATCAAAACCGCTTTGAAACCGCTGCCAAGGGAGTTGCCGTTGCTGCAGAAAACACACAGAACGCTGAATCAGTGATCCGTGACACCAACATGGCTGCAGAAATGGTTGAGTACACAAAGAATTCCGTACTTACCCAGGCCGGTACTGCAATGCTCGCACAGGCAAACAGCCAGTCACAGAATGTATTGGCTCTGTTGCAGTAGAATAAAGTATGTTTTTTGTTTTGAGAGAAATCTGGATGTCTTCTTTTGAAGCAAAAAAACCAGCATAGAGTGAGGAGGGGGTGCGCCCCCCTTCCCCATCTCTCTTTTTCAGGAGGAAGGTCCATGAATGCAGTGAGTATGATTGGACAGACAGTGGCAATGGATGGCCGCGCTTATTATTCAGCACAAGTTTTGCCTTCAGGAAGAGGCAGGACGGAAGCAGTTCAGGACGGACTGTTTCCCGATAGTTCTTCCGAAGTGGCACAAAGCATTGCCCAAAGACTGTCCGAAACAAAGGCAAATGTTCAGGAGCTCCAGAAGCTTTCTGACATGGTAATGGGACATAAGCTGCAGTTTAATGTTAACGAACAGCTTGGTCGAGTAGTCGTAAAAGTTATCGATTCGTCCACTAATGAAATCATTAGGGAAATTCCTTCAGAGGATGTGCAGAAACTGCAAATTCGCATGAAGCAGGCAATCGGTGTACTTTTTGACGAGACAATCTGACGGCAAATACGCTGTTACAAGGCGGCGTATTTGTTGTTTAAAAAAGTGAAACATCTCAACTAAAAGGACTGGTACAAGATGGCAAGCAGCAGCGGAATAAGCATACCTGGCGTCACAAGCAAGTACGGAACCGATGAACTTGTCGAGTCCCTTATGGAGGTGGAACGCATTCCACTTAAAAGGGAACAGGAAACTCTTGAAACCTACAAGACTCAGCAGTCCGCATGGCAGGATGTAAACCGCAAAATGTCATCCCTAAGGGACAGCGTAAAATCCCTTTACTCTTTTGAAAATCCCTTTAACTCAAAACTAACCACATCTTCAGACGAAAGTGCAATTACGGCGGACGCAAACAGAGATGCAGACTTTGGCACCATAAAAATTGATGTAGTGCATCCAGCTACTGCAGACCGTTTTATGAGCGGAAAAATAGACAACGACACCGAAGTAGCAGAAGGTCGTTACACTTTTTCTGTAGGCGAAAAGACAGTTGACTTTAACTGGAAGGGAGGAAAACTCTCTGACTTTGTAACAGCCCTTAACAAGAGGGGTGGCAATACTGTAAAGGCAAGCCTTATAGGAATCTCCTCCAAGAAAAAAGCTCTCGTAATAGAAAGCCTTGTTCCCGGCGAAGAAAATAGGCTTGTGTTTAAAAACGATGCCCTCACATTTGCAAAAGACATAGGAATGATTGCAGATGTTCCTGCCGACACCACAGACTTTTCTGATTCAGTTTCTTCATATAAAACTCCGGCTACAAAAGACTTGCGCACTCAGCAGGGAATGCCGTCAATTTCTAAAAACGGAGTTACTATTTCTCAGGGTACAATCACTGTGCCTCCCCGCGGCGGAATAGAAATCCCCATACCAGAAGAAATTCGCGGAGACTCTAGCCAGCAGATTGTCTTTACATTTACCCAGACAGACACTCAGGACATAACAGAAGAACTTAACGCAGGAGCTAACGGTCCAAAACTTCCCGATGCAGGCGGAATCTTTTTTGGTGGCATTTCAGTTTCTAACAACCAAAGCGACACTACCCTTTCGGTGCCCTCATCTTCCCAGCAGAGAACAAGGGAACTAAAGCCTATTTCTGACGACAGAATGCTTTTTGTAAAGACTACAGACGGCATGGAAATTCCTGTAGACCTAGAAGAATACGAGGCTGACTCTGAAACCGGCGAAACAAAAATTACCCTAAACCTTAGCGACTACAACGGGGCACAGAGCATTGTGGTTCGTAACAGCAATACAGCAAAGACGCTTTCTCTTTCTGTTCCTCAGGCAACCAACGATGCAAACGCTCTAGGTTACGCTCCCCTTAACGCAATTTCTACGGCACAGGATGCAGAATTCCGCTACGAAGGCATTACCCTTTACAGAAGTACCAACGACATAGACGATGTAATTCCCAATGTTACCCTACACCTTCATGACGCTACTGAAAAAACCGCAACCATAAAAATTGAGCCAGACAAGGAAAGTGCAAAGGAAGCCCTTATTACTTTTGTTGGTCAGTACAATCAGTTGGTGGCAGAAATAAATATTCTTACCCAGACAAAGACCGACATCATTAACGAGTTGGAATATCTTTCAGACGACGAGGTGGAAAAGGCAAACGACCGCCTTGGCATGTTCCAGGGAGAAATGTCCCTTACCAGCGGAAAAAATTCCCTGCAGAGGATTGTTACAGGAAACTACCGCTATTCAGAAGATGCAACCGTTACCATGCTTAGCCAAATAGGAATTTCTTCAAACGCAAGCGGAGGCTCCTCAGGCTACAACGCATCCCAACTTAGGGGATATTTGGAAATAAACGAAAAGACGCTAGACTCATTCCTAGAAAACAACCTTACCCAAATAAAGGATTTGTTCGGCTACGATTCTGACGGCGACCTTATCATAGACAACGGCATAGGCTACCTTTTGGACAAGCAGCTTACGGCATGGGTTCAGACTGGTGGCATAATAGCCACAAAGCTGTCTTCGCTTAACACCCGAATAGAAAGCTCAAACAAAAAAATATCTCAGTTGGAAACACAGCTTGAAGAAAAGGAAGCGGACTTAAAGAGCAAGTACGCAACCATGGAAAGTACTCTGAACAGCCTTGAAAGCCAGCAGACTTCCATTTCAAACTGGGCAAATTCCAGTAACAGTAACAGATAGGAGGCAGGCATATGAAGCTGATTGTAAACGGCAACGACATAGACATTACTCTTGAAAACGAGCGCACCGTAGGCGAAGTACTTAAGGCATTTGAGGAAGAGGCGGCAAAAAACGAAGCCACTACAGTAAGCATTTCCATTGACGGAAAAAACATTTCTGCACAGGAATTTGACGAAGCCATAATGCAGCCCCTTAAGGAAGACACGCTTATTGAACTTTCAGTGGTAAGCAAGGCAGACATAAGGGCAGCCTTTTCTGCATCAAAAGAAAAATTTGCAGAACTTTCCGAATCCCTTAAAAATGTAAGTGTACTTCTTCAGAGCGGCAAAGACGGAGAGGCAAACGCAACCATAGCAGTTCTTGCAGGAGAAATTGACCGCTTCTGCCACACAGCCACACTAGGAGCCCTCTTTCCCGAAGAATTCCAAAAGCTTCTTGTAAACGGCATGGATGTAGGTTCCTTCTTTGAAGAATTTGCCCCAGTACTTAAGGACTTTGAGGACGCTCTTTCTGCAAAGGACACCGTTACCATAGGCGACCTTGCGGAATACGAAATAAGTCCTAGGCTTAGGAACATTGCAGATGCAATTGAAGTACTGCTAAAATAAAAAGATGAGGGAATGCCAATGCAGAGCACAGGAATGCTTATTGAAAACAGATCAAATCCCTACATTTTCCTTGTACTGGGCATACTGATTACGGTTGCCGCAGTTCTGGTACTGGTAAGGATTTTTTTTAACATCATAAAAAAACAGCATTCTTCCGCTGAATGGATTGAAGCCCAAAAGAAACTTCCCACAAAAAAGAAAAATGTTGACGCTGTTGCCACAAGCGCACGCCTTACCGAACTGGAAAAGAAAGTGCTCTTTGACATGTGCAGGAAATTTGAAGCGCCCAACATTGAATACCTTATAAGGGATGATGAGGAAATTAACACTCTCTGCAAGGACTACTATGCCCTACTTGCCACAGGAAACGCACCTTGGGACGAACAGTATGCCCTTTTTACACTGCGCTTCAAACTGCAAAAAATGCACGATGGGGCTACAATAATTCATTCCACTCAGCAGGTTAAGGAAGGACAGGTTTTCTTTTATCTTATTCCCGACAAGACTCGCAAATATCCCCTTACAGTTGTAAGTCAGGACAACAATGGACTTTATATTTCACTTCCCGACCAACTGCTAGAATCTGATCAAAAGCCAAAAGAACTTTCCAAGATGAACCTTACCTTTACGGGTACCAGCGGAATCATGTATCAGTTTGACACCAGAGCAGTGCGCTACCAGTCGGCAAAAGACGGAAAGACCATTCTTCTTGTTTCCCATGCACCCACACTTACCTCCTTCCAAAAGAGGCAGACAAAGCGCATGATTTACAGCGCCCCATGCACCTTTAGCGCAGCAAAAGACAGCGGACAAAAGGACAAGAAGGGAAACATCATATTTGAAATAAAAGAAAAAAAGTACGAAGGAAAGATGCAGGACATTTCTGCAGGAGGATGCTGCCTCCTTATAGGAATGCCAATCGTAAGCAGGCAGTACATGAAAATTACCTTCCCCCTTGACGGTGAAGACAAGACGGTAATAGGCTTTATTGTAAACTCAAGGCAGTCAAAGGAAGACGGTGGCTACATTCTGCATGTCCAGTTTATCAACCCGGGACTCAAACTTATGACACAAATCTATGCGGATGTCTACGGTTACAGACAGTAACGGCCCTTGCAACAAACTAATTTTTAAGGTACAATAAACAATATGACTGTTTTGGGAATTGAGCAGATAAAAAAGGACGATGGCCATATTTTTTACCGTCAGAAGTATTCCGGTGTGGCAACAATAGAAGTAGTCTCTAAAAACATTTCATTTCCAATTACCTTTATCATAGACATGAATCCGCTTGGAATAAAAACAATAGAAATAGGAATTCTTCCTCAGGATGTTCCCTATCCAGTAGTGCCACTAAAAAAAGCCCTTAGAGATTATGTAGACAGTCTTTCCGAGCAAGGAAAACTTCCGTAATGGATTCCCCCCTTACCCTTCAGTTCACCACAAAAAGCGCAGAAGAAACAATCAGCCTTGGAAAAAAAATCGGCTCGCTATTAAAGCCCGGTGACATTATTGCCATGACGGGAACTCTTGCCGCAGGAAAAACCACAATCACAAAAGGAATAGCTCTGGCTTTGGGCGTAACAGAAACAATTACAAGTCCCACATTCTGCCTCATAAGCGAGTACGAAGGAAAAATGCCCCTCTACCACATGGATGTTTACAGGCTTGACGGAGCAGAAGACTTTGCAAACCTTGGCGCGGACGACATGCTCTACGGAAGCGGAGTCTGCATCATAGAATGGAGCGAAAAAATTCAGGAAGAAATTCCATCCAAATCAATTTTTCTTGACATTCAGACAAAAAACGAAAATGAGCGCCTTATTACCATAAAGAATTGGCGCTACGGAGAAATAAAGCAATGAAGGCACTTGCTGTAGATTCCGCCTCCCAGACACTTACGGTTGCGGTTCAGAACGAAAACGCATTTTTCCAGACCACGCTAGAAATGGGACTTTCCCAGTCAGAAAAACTGTTGCCGGTAATTGACAACGCTCTTAAGGAAATCCGCCTTACTCCAGATCAGCTGGACTTTACTGCGGTAACACTTGGTCCGGGAAGTTTTACAGGCTTACGGCTAGGGCTTGCCACACTAAAGGCCCTTACGCTTTCAAACGGAACACCCCTTTACGGAATTAATTCTCTGGAAGCATACGCCTTTCCCTACAGAAACTTTAAGGGTGCAGTGCTTTCCCTTGTAGAATCAAAAGACAGAGAATTTTTCTACACTGTCTACAAAAATGCAAAAAGCTGTAACGAAATACAAGCCTCTACAGCAGAAGAAGTTCTTGAGGCAGTAAAAGACGAAGATTCTGTTATTGCAGTGGGACCGGGGGCAAAAAAACTCAAGGCTCTAACCCAGGCAGAAAGCCTTGCTACAGAAAACATTCTCTTTGTGGAACCAGCATTTACAGACGGAAGGGCTCTTCTTTGCCTTGCGGAAGAAATGATTGAGCAAAAAAAACCGGCCCTACAGGATTATGACGGACCGGTCTATTACAAGCGCAGTGAAGCGGAAATTGTTTTGGAAGCAAAAAGCGCAAAGTCTACTTGAGTTTTGTAGAAAGCATCTTAAGGACTGAATCCATAGACTTGGGCTCTGTCTGAACTGCAGCGGCCTCTTTGTTTTCCTGCTGGATCGCCTCAAAAACTTCCTGACGAAAAACCTTTACATTCTTCGGAGCCTCGACACCAACCTTTACCTGATCTCCGTTTACCCCTATTATGGTGATTGTAATATCGTTGCCGATTTTTATCTTCTCGTCAATTTTTCTCGAAAGGATAAGCATTAACGCGCCTCCTTTTTCTGAACGGCTGCAAGAAGATTATGCTTTGTAGTCCATCTGGTGTCGCTTAAGACGGCCTGCATGCACTGTCTGTTTTTTCTGTTAATAATTAGGGGACCCTGAAGATTTGCAGTTACCGCTGAACCGTCATTGGGAACAGTTACGATTGCAAACACAAGGACATCCAATGGATCGTGTATTCCTATTTTGGAAAGAGACTTGTCGTCTATGTCTGCCTCGTAGTCGCTGCAAATAAGGAAGGGGTCTATAAGAAGAAAGGCAAGATTTTTATCCTGTAGTGACTGAAGCCAAATAAAAGGCTCGTACTCACTTTCTACAAGAGCAAAATCAGTGTATTCCTCAAAGCCAAAAAGGCCTGACGGAATGGTAATGATTCTTTCTTCGCTTACTTCTACAATTCCCTTTGTCTTAGTGTTTACCTGCATCTTCGGTTCCTTCCTTAGCGTAAGTAGTCAAGCAGTGTGCTGGAATACATTTTTCCCGCATTGCTCAGTGTTGCCTGATTTACTGTTTCCAGCATCTTCAAATCCATTATTGCGCTGGTCATGTCTATGTCACCTTCGCGGCTTACAAGGTTGGTAACATTAAGAGCAGTCTTGGAGTCTCGCTCTACATTTACCATTGCGCGCTCGTAGTCGCTACCAAGTTTTGCAAGCCTTGAGGTAAGGTTTGACATTCCCTGATCTATGGCACCCAGTACCCTTCCTCCTATGGCCTCCTGGTCTCCCCTAAGCATTGCGTCTCGAAGGGCAATTACAGTGTCAAAGAGAGAACCTCCAGAAACACTTACACCTGTGGCAATGTTGTAGGGAGGCTTCTGGCTAGAGTCTTTTATTATTCCCATATCCTCAAGAACAGTTCCCGACTTGTCCGTAAGCCAAAGCTGACGGCTGTCTGTAGTAACAAGGTCAAGGCCGTGGGTAACAGGGTCTATGCTTGCCTTTACCGCTGCACCGCTGTTGTTGATTTTTGCTGCAACTGCATACACATTGTCTCCTGCGTTAATTGCAATGTCCTGTCCGTCAACAGAAATTACGGAATCTCTCTGAGCCTGCCATGAACTTAAGTCTCTTGCAGAAAGAAGTTTCTGTGGTTCTGCCCAGAATGTACGGTTGCCACTGTTGTCAACAGGAAGATAGGAGTTTTCGTCCACTTCTATTTTGTTTGCATCCACATTACCCTGATAGCGAACCTCGGCAATAAGGGGATAGCCTGAACCTTCCACATTTCCCATTACCACATCAAATGCAAGAGTCTTTGTGCTTGTGCCAGAGAATAAATAGTTTCCGTCTGGACCTACAGCGTTTGCATTCTGAACAAGTTCCTTTAAAAGCTCGTCAACTTCTGTGGCCATGTTTTTAAGGTCTTCATCGTTGTAGATTCCGTTTGCACCAGTAACTGCAAGTTCCCTTACGCGCTGCATAATCTGAAGGTTCTGGTTTACATAGCCTTCCCTTACCTGAAGCTTATCTGCCATGGTCTGAGCGTTTTTTTCAAACTGATTTACGCGGGAAAGAAATGACTTGTAGCGAACAAGATGACCTGCCGCAATGGGGTCGTCCCTAAGTTCCTGTATACGGTTTTGGGTACCCAGCTGGCTCTGAACTTTTGCAGAGCGCACTTCCTGAGAACGAAGGCTGTGCTGGGTATTCATATTGTTAAACTGCGAACTGATTCTGTGCATGTTGGTCTCCTTACCTTAATTAAACTTCAATCAGACGCCCAATCTGTTGATGAGCGTGTCCAAAAGCTCGTCTTGTACTGTAACAAAACGGGCAGCCGCATTATATCCGTGCTGGAACTTGAGTATGTCTGCAAGTTCTTCGTCTATGTTTACACCGCTTATGCTGTCGCGCAAATTCCTAAGATCATCCATAATTGCATTCTGACTTGCAAGCATGTTTGCTGCCTGTTCGCCCTTAAGACCCACATTTGTAACAGAGTCTGCAAAGTAGTCGTCAAAAGTGCGCTGACTTCCAATCATAACTTTTGTGTTGCGAATTGCAGCAATTTCAACTGCGGCACGAGCGTCTCCCGGTTCGGCATAGCCCTGCTGGTTTGCAAAGGCGGCCGCTACGCTAGAAACATCGTTGTGCAGCCTGTCGTTGATTTCAATGTATTCGGCAGGATTCAGAATTGGAGAAACAGCAAACTGTGCTCCTGCAAGAGAGTCAACTGCATTTGCACGGTTAAAGTCAAAAGCTCCACCTTCTCCGCTGGCACTAAGAATTCCTGCATAGCCTGTAAGGAACATGCCAGAATCTTCCACATGACGGATTGTGTAGTCAGGATTTTCAATGGCTTCAGAACTTGTGGCCTTAAGCACCAGATTGTTGTTGCGGTCAAGATAAGCTTTTACTTCCGCCTGACTGTCGTTTATGCGGTTTATAATTGACTCAACTGTATCGGTTCCGTAGTAGGAAATGGAAACATTGCCTTCCTTACCGTTAAGAATAATTGTTCCCTCAAGGCCAACTTGCTCTGTAGGCTTAAGAGCGTTTGTTCCCGTAAGTCGGAAGATGTAGGAGCGGTCTTCAACTCCGTCGCCGTCAGTGTCAAAGTTTCCGTTTGTGTTTTCTACAAATGGATGCTGAACAAACATGTCAAGTCCGGTAACATTGTTCTTTCCAATTGCATTGCGGTGAATGTCGTTTACCAAGTCCGCAAAGTTAAGGGCAACAGTGTTAAGGTTCTGGATTTCTTTTCTAAGATCAACATCACGAAGTTCCACAAGGGCACCCAAAGAGCCTCCCTTAAAATGGGCGTCAACATTAGTGTCGTGCCATACCAGTTTTCCGTAGCCGTTGTTGTCCAACTGGGGTTCGTAGTCAAGCTGACGGGCTATTCCACCCTGCACCAAAATTTGACCGTCGGTGTGAACCATGAATTCGTCTGGGTCTTTCTGGGTAACGGTTACATTTACCAAGTTTGCAAGTTTTTCTACAAGAAGGTCGCGTCTGTCCATAAGGTCGTTGGGATTGTCGCCCAAAGCCTTTACACGGACAATCTCCATGTTAAGGTCTGCAATCTGCTTAGAATAGTCATTTACCTGCTTAACTGTGGCACGAATGTCTCCGTCTATCTGGTCTGCAATTCCCCTAAGGCTCTTGTACTGCTGCTGGAAGGAATTTACAAGGCTGTCTCCTCTGGTAATTACTGCCATGCGAGCGGCGTCACTGTCGGGGTCTACGGTAAGTTCCTGCCAGCTGTTCCAGAATTTATCCATATTAAAGCGGACAGAAACATCATCTGGCTCGTTGTAAATCTGCTCAATCTGAACATAGTATGAGTCGCGAGTTGCCCAGTAGGCTTCCGTATTTGTTTGGCTTACGATGCGAGCGTCAAGAAGTTCGTCCCTAAGGCGGTTTATGCTTTCGGTCTGCACTCCCTGTCCAATCTGACCTGCCACCTCTGCCCTTTCCAAATCAGGACGATAAAGAGGTTCAAAGGTAGAAACGGTTACCCTCTGGCGAGTATAGCCTTCCGTGTCTGCATTTGAAATGTTATGGCCAGCAGTTGAAATCTGCGTTGAATGAGCCATAATTGATCTTTTTCCCATTTCTATGCCGGCAAATGTGCTTCCCATACAGTAGCCTCCTTACATCAGCCTGTTAACAACCACACTCTGAACGGCGGGCTTCTTTACATTTCCAAAGCGGGTGTATACCGTATTCCGTTCACGAGATGCACAGGATTCAATTACTCCAGTAACAAATTCCTGAGTTGCCTTTACATAGGTTGTAAGGGCGTCGTTTTCTATGCGGCTTTTTACAAGCTTGCTTCTTACATTTGAAACAAGGTCTGAAATTTCCTTATCGTTAAGAAGTTCTTTATAGTCGCCAAGAGATTCCCTTTTCTGGTCAAGGTCAAGAAACCCCTTACCGTAAGCTTCCATGCGGCTCATGTGGCCTTCCATTCCTTCCCAGCGGCGTTCCTGAACGCTTTTGTGGATACATGACTGCTCGTAAAGCATTCCGTCCAAAAGTTCCTCTTGAGAGGCGAGAATAATCTTTAATACAACTTTAGTTTTTTCCATAAAGAACCTCACCTGTGATTATCGGAATTTAAAGGAGACACTTTAGGGATAAATAAATAAAAAACTAAGCATAGATGTACGATATAAAGAGTGCGTAGGGAAAACACTTTATGTCATACATAAATGTTTATTTTCATTTTTTTTATTTTCAACCACTTGACAAAGTATAAAACTTTTTGCTATAGTGCTTACCGTCGATTACATGGTGCCTGTAGTTCAGTGGTAGAATCCCAGATTGTGGATCTGGT
>CALCRU010000048.1 GCA_937894335.1 uncultured Treponema sp.
TTTGAGAAAACGCCTTTTTCAAGAAAACGGCTTGTTAATCAGCGTTTCCCTAGATATTCGTAAACAAGGGGATATCCTTCTATCTTTCGTGTCTTTTTTCCTATTCCAGGAACAAAGCGTTCTGCAGTGCGCAAAAGTCCGCCGGGGGTAGAATACAAAACGCCCCGTTCAGCAAGAGGATTGTCGTAGGGCAAGGCCTTGTAAGACTTCAAGCTGATTCTATTCTGCTCCAAGTATTCAGAAATGCTCCTCATGGTAACAACCATGTCGCCCAATCCGTTTTCGTCAAATTCGTGGCGCTTTGCATAGCAGGGAGAAATTGCCACAACCTTGCAGCCAGCATATTGGGGAAAGAAATTCTTTATCATGGAAATGGTATGTGCCATGGGGCTGTCTGCAACAGAAAGGAAGGGAAGCAGTTCAGGGTGATAAAGCTCTATCCATGTTACCAAAGCAGGACAGGGCTGAGAAATCATCAGTTTGGGATTTCTTTTCTTTATATATTCCACATAGGATTTTGTAGTAAGTTCGGCACCAAAGCCTACATCAAACACTGCTTCTACACCAATAGACTTAAGCCAGCCATTAAGCTGAAGGTCAAGCCCCTTAAAATTTGCGGCAACAGCAGGAGCAACAATAGCAACAAGGCGTTATTTGCGTCCAAGGGCTTCAAAAAATTTGGAGGTGTCGTCAATTCCGTAGCGAGCACCGTGTTCGCAGGCTTCGATACAGTGACCACATCCCAAACACAAATCGGGATTTACAGAAACATAGTCACCAGAACCGTCGTTGCACATTTTGGACGGACAAACCGCAATGCAACGATGGCAGTTTACACACTTATCTTTGTCAACAAAAATAACGGGCTCTAACTTTGTCATACAAACTCCCCTTATTTGTCCCCCGTGAAATGCACCCCATAAGTTAAAAAACTAAAAAAAGATGCCAAAATCAGTCTAAAAATCTAAAGTCCCCAGCAGAACCGCCAGGGACTTTCTTTGCAAATCAAGTTTTGCCGACAGGTAAAAAAAAGGCGGCGGAATGCCACATCAATTCTTACCATGCCCAACTACAGGTTTGCGGAAGACCACAAACCCTAGCACATAGGCCAGAATCTTGGCACAGTCAGTCTTGGTAACAAAACTGACTGTTTCCGAAAAACAACTACCATCTGTAGTGTGCAAAAGCCTTGTTTGCTTCTGCCATCTTGTGGGTATCTTCCTTCTTCTTGTATGCAGTACCAGTGTTGTTGTAAGCATCCAAAAGTTCTGCAGCAAGAGTTTCTGCCATTCCGTGACCAGAGCGGTTACGAGCGGCTGTAATCATCCAGCGCATGGCAAGAGCTTCGCGGCGGCTGTCGCGAATTTCAATAGGCACCTGGTAAGTTGCACCACCAACACGGCGGCTCTTTACCTCTACGACAGGCTTTACATTGTCAAGAGCCTTAAGGAATACTTCAAGAGGATCCTTGTCGGTCTTGCCCTTAAGCTTGTCAAGTGCGTCATAAACGATGTTAAGGCATGTCTGTTTCTTTCCGTCGAGCATCATGCGGGTAACGAATTTAGAAATGACAACGCTGTTGTACTTTTCATCCGGCATAACCGGGCGATTTACTGATTTCTTATGTCTTCCCATGGTAATGCCCCTTATTATGCCTTAGGTTTCTTTGCGCCGTACTTAGAGCGAGCGCGTTTACGGCCATCTACACCAAGTGTATCTTTTGTACCGCGGATAATGTGGTAGCGAACACCAGGAAGGTCCTTTACACGACCACCACGAACGAGAACAACTGAGTGCTCCTGCAGGTTATGTCCAATTCCAGGAATGTATGCAGTAACCTCAATTCCATTGCTTAAGCGAACACGAGCAATCTTTCTAAGAGCTGAGTTCGGTTTCTTAGGTGTCATAGTCATAACACGAGTGCAAACACCGCGTTTCTGCGGGCAAGACTGAAGTGCGGGGGCCTTAGTCCTGTTTGCTGATGACTGACGACCTTTACGAATCAATTGATTTATTGTAGGCATCGGCCTTTTCTCCTATTTTTTCTGCCGAGCAGCACTCTCGGTAAGATAACAAAACAAGTGCAGGTATTCTAACGAATTTAACACATTCGCGTCAAGAGGAACAGAATAAGAAAGATGAGCATATCAGCAAAACTTTCTATATTCTGCGGCCGCTGGAGGCAATCGCCTTTTGGGGACACACAAGAACGCATAAGTGGCAACCAACGCATTTTTTTGGATTCATGCGGATTTTTCGCTCCTGAGTAAGTTCCAATGCCTGATGCCCACCGTCTGAGCAGGATACAGCACAACGTCCACATCCGATACATTTTTTTGTGTTGAACTTAGGGTAGACAATTGAGTCGCGTTCAAGCGCATCGGTATTCATGTAAAAAGAATCAAGCCCCAGCCCCACCATTTCACAAATAGATGTAAAGCCTTTCTTGTTCATATAAAGCGCAAGTCCCGTCTTTAAGTCATCAATAATGCGGTAACCGTATTTCATGACGGCGGTGGTCACCTGCAGCGAGCGAGAGCCAAGCAAAATAAACTCTGCTGCATCGGTCCAAGTCTCAATGCCACCCATACCAGTTATGTGCAACCCTGACAGATTTTTGTTTAATCCCAGTTCCGCTATAAAACGAAGCGCAATCGGCTTTACCGCCTGTCCGCTGTAGCCCCCTAATGCAGACTTTCCGTGAACAGACGGCTCGCTTACATAGGTATGCAGGTTAACGCCCGTAACGCTTTTGATTGTGTTTATTGCAGCAATGCCATCCGCTCCGCCCCGTTTTGCAGCCTCCGCAGCATCGCTCATATTTGCCACATTTGGCGTAAGTTTTGCAATTACAGGGATTGAGCAGGCAGACTTTACTCTTTGCGTAAAGCGCTCCACAAGAGCTGGCTCCTGCCCTATGTCACTCCCCAGTCCGCCCTCTGCCATATTTGGGCAAGAAAAATTAAGCTCAATAGCATCCGCACCAGCTTCTTCGCACTTTTTTGCAAGCACGCCCCATTCCTCCTCGTTCTGCCCCATAATTGACGCAAGAATGAATTTGTTGGGATACTTTGCCTTTAACTGGCGGAAGATTTCCATATTTTCTTCTACACTATGGTCAGAAAGCTGTTCAATGTTCTTAAAGCCAATGAATGTATTGTTGTCGCCCCTCAGAGCAGAATAGCGTGGCGAACATTCATGAATCGGAAAATTGCAAATGGTCTTGAAGCACGCACCCGCCCATCCCGCTTCAAATGCACGCGCACACATGTCATAGGTACTTGCCACCACCGATGACGAAAGCAGGAAGGGATTTTCAATCGGAATGCCGCAGATGTCTGTTTTAAGGCAAGAAAAATCGACAGCGAAAGCATCGGCAATGTCGCTCTCCCCATTGCGCACCTCAAACAGTTTCTGCAAGATTGTGGCAATTTTTACAGGAGGGTCGCAATCGGGGCAAGTTTTTACGCATGCCTTTTCGCACAGCGCGTCGCAGTGAACACAAGTATTTTTTTTAGGGAGCAAAAGCGAAGCATATTCCTCGTTATCGAACCAGACGCTTCTCAAAAGCTTTCCCACATCAAGACCTTCTTTGCACGCTGCAGAGCATGGCGGATTTTTGCACAGCGCACAGTTTAACATATCTGAACGGGAAAGAATTTTTGTAAAAGCCACATTAAGTCTCTCTGTTGTGATTTTTTTGGCTCAATCATAAATTTTGTGTGATTTTTGATTCCGTACATAAGTTTTCCTTGAAGCATCAAAGAGTTTGAGGAAAAAATAGTCATCGTCAGGATAGCCGTAGGCCTGACGACGCAAGGTTTTGATTTTGTTGTTGATGCCTTCCAGCCTGCCCGTGGAAATCTTGTAAGTCGCATGAGCGATGATTCCCTCAAAGTGATTGTCCAAAAGACGCTCAAACCAGAGGAAATGGCTGTTGCCCGTTTCGTGGCAGAGCGCCATTATCTCGCAGATTGAGTCCGCCATTTTCACCTCGTCGGTAAGGGTGTAGGCCTCGGAGAGTTTTTCCTTTATCAGGTCAATCGTAAACAGCA
>CALCRU010000049.1 GCA_937894335.1 uncultured Treponema sp.
ACAGGCTCTAACGCCTCACAGTCAGCAGAAAATACAGGCTCTAACTCTGCACAGGCACAGTCAGCAAGAAGCACAGGCTCTAACGCCTCACAGTCAGCAGAAAATACAGGCTCTAACTCTGCACAGGTACAGCTAGCAGAAAATGCAGATGCCTCTACAGCGGGAAGTGCGGAACTTACAGAAGAAAGCCTTTCTTACATAGACAGCCTTAGGGGAAGCGGAGAAACTTCTAGTCCAGTAACAGTTTTAGGAACAGAAGAAATAATCGGTTCAAGTCCCGCTGGAACCTCAACTCCCGAAAACACAAGTCTGGAGCAGGCTACATCAGAAAGCGATTCCTCAACCGAAACAGAAAGCAGTCAGGCAGGAAAAAGCACAGCATCAACAGGAACAGGCACTACAACCTTAACGCCAGCCACCACATCTTCCGCCACCACAAGCCCTTCAACGGCATCAACATCAGCATCATCGGGCACAAGCACATCAGGAAGAACATCTAGCACGCAGACAACACCTTCATCAGTAGCCACATCCAGTAGTCAGTCTTCTCCTTCAACAGCTGCCACATCTACAGCGCGGACCACAACTTCATCAGCTGCCACACCTGCATCACAGGGCACAAGCACTACTTCATCAAGCGCAACCGCTCCATCCTCTGCATCGACACAAAGTGCAAGTTCCTCTGCAAACACAGCAAGTCAGCAAGAACGGCAGGAAGAAGACTCTAGTTCCCAGACACAAGTTCAGATTACAGAAATACAGTCACCTTCTACAGGCCTTGCACAGACAGAACCTGTAAAGGCATTTACTCCATCAAGAAGCGTAAGCCTTAGAGTAAACGAATATCTTGAAGTTTCATATCCAGGAACAGGATGGGTATATCTGGGAGAAACAGTAAGCAGTCCTCTTTTAAACTACGGCGGAAGAAACATTTCTACAGGAGACACCCTCTTTACTTTACAGGCAAAACAGGAAGGAACCACCTACCTACACTTCTACAAATACGATGCTCTTGCAGACACTTACATAGACGACTATCTTGAAGTTACCGTAAAGGGTACTGGCTCTTCCGACAACAGGGTAAGGGCACCCTCCTACGCCCTCATAGTTCCGCAAAGACTTGAAGAAAATTCTTCTGCATCGGGTACAGCCATGGCACAAGACGGAGGAACAGCAGAAGATGAGGGAAGATCTCAGCAGGCAGGGACTTCTGACGCAGGAACACAAAACTCTTCGGCACAAGGTTCAAGTCAAAGCACAGGTGGCACAGTAAGCCAGTCAGGTTTAGTCAGCCAGACTTCTGCAGACAGTGCAGGAGAAAGCGGAGTTTCAACAGTCATACAGACAACGGAATCTTCCTCTGACTCAGGCAGGACTTCTTCATCTAAACGAAATGGGGAAGGCTCCTCCTCCCAAACATCAGCCGCAAGCGAGTCAGCAGACACAACTGTTCTTTCTGCCGATGACCTTCTTGCTCTTGCACAAAAGGCCTATGACGAAAAAAAGTACGAAGACGCCCTCATGTATCTGAATGACTTTTTTGAAAAATCCGCCACACGGCTGGACGAGGGACTTTACCTTAAGGCTCAGACTTTGGAAGCGCCATCCGATGTAAGAAACATAAGGAACGCTTTGGAAACATACGAAACTTTGGTTGCAAACTATCCCGAAAGCAAACTGTGGGAAAAAGCCAATCAGAGGATTACATATTTAAAGAGGTTTTACTTTAACATAAGGTAGGAGAAAATGAAAAACATTCATGCAAAAAATTTTGTGCATCTGATTCTTGCAGGACTTTTGTTTGCCTCCTGCACCATTACAAGGGAAGCCCAGCCTGTTCAGCGCACAGTAACTGTTACAGAAACAGGTTCGGTCACCCTAAGGAACGATCAGGCTGTAGTAACAATGGCGGTGGAAACCCGCAACACAAATCCTCAGACAGCATCTGAAGAAAACTTAGCCACGGTAAGTGCCATCAGGTCGGCCCTTTCCGAAACAGGAATTCCCGGCGACAAAGTTAAGACACTTACATGCACCTTTGAACCAAACGGAACTGTGGGCCTTGGCAGAAACATGCAGACCCAGTATCTTGTAACTAGCACGGTTGCGGTTTTGATAAGCGACATTACAAAACCTGGAGCGGTAATAGATGCGGCAACTAAGGCAGGGGCCACAAAAATACAGTCAGTATCCTATTCCTGTAGCGCAGAAGAGCAGGGAAAAAAGCAGGCAAGGCTTCAGGCCTTAAACAGAGCGGAAGAAACTGCAAACACAATTGCAAGTGCTAACGGCTTTACTCTGGGAAAACTTCTGAGCGTGGAAGAACAGAATGTAGAAACAAAGTCGGAGGAAGAAAAGTTTTTCAGTTCAGGGGAAAGTTCCTCTGCCGGACTAAGGGAAACTTCGGTTACGGTAAGGGCAACATACGAATTAAACTAGGCAAAGCGAGGTAGAAAATGCTTGATTATAAATTCATTAAAGACAACCTTTCTGCGGTAAAGGAAAACATCGTAAACCGCAACATGAATGCAGATGCAGACATAGTAGTAAAGCTCTACGACGAAAAGACCGCACTTACCACAAAGCTTCAGAACCTTCAGCAGGCAAGAAATGCAAATGCCGCCGCCATGAAGCAGAAGTTGGATGCCCAGACACGCCAGAAATACATTGACGAAGGAAAGGCTTTAAAGGATCAGATTTCAGAAGTTGAATCAGAACTGAATGAAAAGGAAGCAAAACTTGAAGAAGCCGCACGACAGATTCCAAACATGGCTCACCCTGATGTTCCCATTGGAAAGGTAGACAGCGAAAATCTTGAGGTAAAAAAAGTGGGAACTCCTCGCAAATTTGCATTCAAGCCCAAGGACCATGTGCAGTTGGGAGAGTCTTTGGACATACTTGACTTTGACCGAGGCACAAAAGTTTCTGGACCTAAATTCTATTACCTTAAGAATGAAGCGGTCTTCCTTGAGCAAGCACTCATTATGTATGCCCTTAACATTCTGCGAAAGCACAATTTTACCACATTCATTACTCCTGACATTGCAAAGGAAGAAATTCTCAAAGGCATAGGATTTAATCCCCGTGGAAACGAGAGCAATGTTTATGCAATCGAGGAAGAAGGCACCTGTCTTGTGGCAACGGCAGAAATTACATTGGGCGGTTACCATTCAGGAGAAATTCTAAAGAAGGAACAGCTTCCCCTCTTCTACTGCGGACTTTCCCACTGCTTTAGGCGAGAGGCAGGAGCGGCAGGACACTTTAGCAAGGGACTTTACCGAGTGCATCAGTTTGACAAGGTTGAAATGTTTGTTTATTGCACTCCAGAAGAAAGCAACAGCATTCACGAAAAACTTCGCCTTATTGAGGAAGAAATTTTTACAGGCTTAGGTCTTCCCTTCCGCGTTGTAGACACTTGTACTGGAGATCTGGGTGCTCCAGCCTACCGCAAGTGGGATCTTGAAGCATGGATGCCAGGTCGTGCAGACGAAGCTCATCCAGAAGGTGACTGGGGAGAAGTTACTTCTACTTCCAACTGTACCGACTATCAGGCGAGACGACTTAATGTAAAGTACCGCGATGATGACGGAAAGAACAAGTATGTTCACATGCTTAACGGAACTGCAATAGCCGTAGGCAGGGCAATGCTTGCAATACTGGAAAACTATCAGAATGAGGACGGCTCGGTAACAATTCCAGAAGCCCTTGTTCCCTTCTGCGGATTTGACAAGATTCTTCCAAAAAAAGCGTAAGGCATAGGGGGCTTTAATGAACACAGGACACGGCCGGTCATCATTCATACTTCTGTTCATACTGACATTCATTGCAGTTGCAGCCGTTTTAAAGCTAACATCCAGTTTCATTGCCCCCATTACCATTGCAATCCTCCTTTCGTTTGTATTTTATCCCCTAATAAAAAAAATGAATGTATCCCTGCGCATACCATGGACACTGAGCATAGTAGTCCTCATGCTCATTTTTGTAATTCTTTTTTATGTACTGGGAAACATTCTAATTGCAAGCATAAGGAGCATTCTTGCAGGACTTCCCCGTTACGAGGCCCGTTTTACTTCTCTTTACAAAACCCTAAGCGCAGCCCTAAAGATTCCCTTTGACGAGGATCTTTCCCTTCTTTCCAACATGTGGAATTCTTTGGACATAAGGAATGCAGCCCAGAACATGGCAATTTCGTTAAGTTCATGGCTTGTGTCTTTTGTAAAGGTTTTGGGCATGATAGTGCTGCTCATGTTTTTCCTTCTTGTAGAAATGAAGTCTGCGGGAACAAAACTTGACGCTGCCTTTGACGAAAGCGACTTTAAGAAAAAAGTACACGACATTGCGGCAAACATAATTCAGCAGGTAACCCACTACATTTCCATTAAGTTTTTAGTTTCGCTTATAACTGGCATTCTAGTTTCCCTTGCAACATTATGCATTGGAATGGACTTTCCAATCATCTGGGGATTCATTGCATTCGTACTAAATTTTATTCCCACATTTGGCTCAATAATATCCTGGCTCATAACCACACTTTTTGCAGTATTGCAGTTTTATCCTTCACTGGGAAAAATCCTTTTTGTTGCAATTTCTGTAATCGTAATAAACATGACTTTGGGAAACATAATAGAACCGCGGTGGGAAGGAAACGATCTGGGACTCTCGCCCTTTGTAATTCTGGTAAGCCTTTCTTTGTGGGGATGGATGTGGGGCTTTGTAGGAATGATTCTTGCGGTTCCCCTCATGGTAATAATAAAAATTATCTGCGAAAATGTAGAAATGCTTAAGCCGATTGCAGTACTGCTTGGAAACAACAGGCAACATTTGCGAAAAAAGCAGAAGGAAGAAAGTGCACAAAAAGAAGACGGTCAGAACCAGTCCTAGTCTTCCATGCGCTTACCCCGTAACCTTTCGTACAAGAACCTTATGTCTTCTTCTTTAATGTCTTCAAAGGAAAGCACAAAGCAGGCGGCGTTGTCCTCTTCTGCAAAACGGAATTCGCTTATGGCTCGGGCACTTGTCCTTATTACCCTTCTGAATGCGGAGTGAGCCTTTACTGCAAATGACAGAGCAAGAGAATAAGTCTGTCCCTTTTGAAGCACCTCGTTGGGATTTGTAGAACCTAGCACCAGTTTTCCTTCGTCTACATACAGAACTGTGTAAGGTCTCATGCGTCCTTGAACAGATTCTGCTTCCTGTGCAGGAGGATTTGTAAGAAAGCGGCATACAGGAAAAAGATGCAAACCGTTACCAATAGGCTCTTCCTTTCCTGCGCGCACATTTTCTACAATCAGTTCAAGAATGGCCTTTGCATCCTTCTGTTTGGAAAGTTCTATGTCTCCCCATGCAGGAAGTGTAAAAAGAGGATATTCAGGAACCGAAATACAGGAAAGGCTTACCGGGCTACCACCGTCAGCGTCGTAGGAAAGAGATGCAGAAAATTCGTAGTCATGGCTTACTGTGGTGTCGGGAATGCGGTAAATGGCAGAAGGAACCACAAGGGCAAGTCCCTGGGAACATTCCTTCATTGTAGTAATAAAGTAGAGGCCCATTCTGTTAAAGTAAAACTGAACGCGGACGGTCTTTCCCAAAAAGGGCTGAATGGTGCGCATTGTTTCTCTCATGGAATTTTTAAGCAGGATTATGCCCTGCTCTAGAACCGTCATCTGCTGGGCGGGAATGGCAACGGGAAAAATTGCACTGGCAGGAACCCGGCTGTCGTCATCAAGAGAAGTGGTACCTCCAGACAAATTGGCGTCCTGCTGCTGGGGCTTC
>CALCRU010000050.1 GCA_937894335.1 uncultured Treponema sp.
TCAATTCCATATTTCTATTATATCTCACTTTCCTCTTTTTTCCCGAACAAGTCTAATATGTATCAATAAAACAACATTCGACTTCTTGCAATTTTTCTCTTTCAATAGAACTATCTGTTTTTATTGCATCACAGTATTCCTCTGTATACATGAATGTATCTTGAATTTCATACCACCATTTATATATGTTGTTCTGCTTATCTTCTGGATTAAAAGATGAATTTACCTGTGAAGCCATCATTTTTCCAATAACATCAATTTCGCTACAAACAGCTTGATATAATTTCAAGAACTCAACAGAATAGGTGGAAAAATTATCTTCAACAAATTCAACATATCGTGACATTGAAAGTAATTCATTTTCTAATTCTTTATAATATCGCCAATAATTTTTTAAGAATTTATAAAATGTATCAGAGTTACGCTGCATATACGATTCCTGCTTTTAGTTTATTACCCCATCATCGCACTCATAGCCGCTGTTCCAAGTAACTGAACTACAGCACCATAAAACCAGCCATGTTTTTCAAGGTGATTTGAAATCTTTGTCATCAAATTTGTTCGTTTAGGCAAAGGATTATTAAGTTTTATACTCTCACAAAGTTCGTTCACCTCTTCAAGCAAATCTTTTAATTCTGCTTTATCTTCGTCGCCTTGTTCCTCAATCTGTTTTTCAAGATTTGAAACAATATTTTGTGCTGTCAATGTTGAATTAATTATGCTGCCAAAATTTATATTACTTCCTGTTGCATTTAAGTTCTGAATATTGATATTCTGTGCCACAGATTTCTCTTGTTCTTCTTTTAATGCTTTTTCTTTGTCCTCAAAGTAAGTTAATGCTTGTGGAGAAAGAGTAAACATAAATCCTCCCATATACTCTGTATGGCGAAAAACCATTCCATACTGCTTAAGATTATCAAAAATCTGTGTTAATCCATTTTGATATCCTTCAGGTATTTCATCATAACTGGCTTGAATATCATAAGATTTACATTCGTTATACATTTTAAGAAGTATTTTCAAGACTTCTTCCGAATTTTTATCCAACATTTTAATTTCCCCTATGACAGGTTGTTTCTCAACAATAGATTTTGCAACAGCAATTCTTGCATCCTTTTCAGCTTGTCTCTTTGCTTCTCGTACTTGTTTCTCTGCAAGCCGTTTTGCTTCTTGCTGTTGCTTTTTTATTGCTTGTTCTAATTTACGAGTATCAAATTCAATCTTAAAAGTTCCCATTCACATATCCTCTTAATTTAGCCTAATCTTACCCGTCAAGAGTTGCTGCATCATGGCGGTTTTGAGGTTGCGGTATTTTTCCAGTTTTGCCTTTAAGGTTTCTATTTCTTTGTCCATGCTGGAAAGAACATTGGCGATGGCGGTTTGTTCTTCTTTTGATGGTATGAGAACTTTTACATTCTGAATTGCCGTCCGTGAGATTGCAGAAACTTTTGTTCCTGTGATGAACGGTAATAATTGATTATGAAAAATTGCTTGATTCATAAAATAACCTAACCATTTAGGAGCGAAATCATCTGTAATTTTACGACATAAGAAAGTATGCAAGCCAGAAACTATTTTCTTTTCTCCAAGATTAAAGACTTCAACAACTTTACCAACTGTTTCATCTTCAGCTGTATCAGCGATGATAATATCACCTTCTACAATTCCATATTTTGAGAATTTAACATTTATTCCTTCATTTATAAATGGAATAGTTTCTTTAGAGCAGTCTAAAATACTTGGATATTTTATTAGTACATCTCCGTAGTGTACATTTTGATATTCACCTTTTGAATCATTTAAGCAATCTCTTGTAAAACTATTATTAGGTTTGAATTCAAAAATCTCACCCAAACTTTTCACTTTCCAATCCTCTGGAATCAATCCGAGTTCGGTTTGTTTGTAGGCTGGGGATTTGGTTTGCGGGCCGAAACATGGGAGGCGCTTTTTGCCAGTCAGAAGTTCCTGCATTGCGCCCTGCTTGATGTTCTTTTTTTCTGGAGCAGTTTTTCTGTTGTGGAAATAAGGGCATCCACATCGGAAAGGGCTTTTGCGATTCGCTGCTGTTCGGGGAGAGGGGGAAGTGGGATACACACATCTTTTATTTGAGGCACGGTTAATTGAGGTACACCTGTACTTTCATTTGGAAATTTCACAACCTCATTTATAAATTCTGAAATGAAAAAATTATCTGTTTGATTTTTATTTCTTGACTCTAATACTAAAAGACGGATAACAGCATCGAAATCATCTTTTCGATACATAGAAACGCCTACGGTTCCTCTTCCAGTTATTGTAATTGAATCTCCTTTATATCTAGGTAAATCTGTGAATCCATAAACTCCTTCATTTTCCAACCCATTTGAAAAGATTTTATATTTGTATTTATCAGATTGATAATATGAAAAATGCTGTTTATTTACATCACCACCAGCTCTCATTTCAAATAATTCACCCAAACTTTTCACTTCCCAATCATCAGGAATCAATCCAACTTCTGTCTGCTTCATTTTCATTCCTTGTCCTTTAGGGATTCCTCTATCTCTTCAATCGTAGGGAGACTGCTTTTAAAATCCACGGGATACACTTTGGAAAGCTCGTATTCAGAAATGCCAATCGGCACGGCAGAACTTTCAAGCGAATACTGAGCCACAATATCATTTTTGCTTTTGCAGATTAAAAGTCCAAGCGTCGGATTATCTCCTTCTTTCTTCATAATATGATTTACGGCAGACACGTACAGCCCAAGCTGCCCCAAATCCGCAGCCTTGAATTTTCTCATGCCGAAATCGTCAACGGGCTGTTGACGATTTTCAACATCTTTATATAACTCATAAAAATACTTCATATATTTTAGATTTGTGGGAGACAAGCCTTTTACACCCGGCAATTCATTTTTTAAGTCATTGCTCAGTCTTTTATAAAATCCACTGCCGTATTTATTTTCACTCTGTTTTGAAACAATATCTTTTCCAACCGACCAGTAGAATTCAAGATAGTAATTCAGTACGGCAGAATGCGCCTTTAACTGCTGGCTCAAATACCGTTCTTTAAGTTCCTGTAACCAAGATGTATATTCATTGTCATAAACTGTTATTTCGTTTCCCATAGTTCATTCCTCTCCTACAACTTAAATCCCATCTGAGCAAGGTGAGCGGCAACTTCTTTTTCTTCTTCTGCGAGTTTTTCGGTGAGTTCTGGCAATGTGTTTTCGTATCGCTCGTAGAGTTGGACAATCCGCTTTGTAAGATGATTTGCAACTGTTACATAAAGGTTCTGGATTCCCTGATCAATTGTTTTGTACCATTTGCGGTTTACAAGAAGGTCTGTTATTTCTGAATCGGTAAAAGTGTTGTAACGTTTGCGGCAGTTTTCGTCCAGCTTCTTTTTGAGGTCGGCAATTGTTTTCTTTTGTGATTTTATGGAAGCTTCATAAGCTTTGCACTTTTTAAGGATTTCAGGCTCCTGCGAAAGTTCATCATCTTCTGTGTTTTCTTCTACAAACTCTTCAAACTCGCTTTCTGTCTGACTAAGTTTTTCTTCAGCTTCTTCAATCGCTTTTTGTTCTGTTTCAAAAAAGGCATCGAGAACAATCTGCTTTGGAATAAGGCGGCCTTCCCAGCCGATTACTTTTGGCTCCTTTGGCTTTTTATTTTTTGCAGAATCTTTCTTTGCTTTTTTGCTTTCTTTTGGTTCTTCCTTTATACCATCAGTTACTTTTGCAAGCTTGTAACCAAGTTCATCCTGAATAACAAGAAGAACATCATCATTCATTGTTTCGTTCCAGTAAGCAAGAAGCACCTGATAAACATCGTATTTATCGAGCAGTTCTAGCTTTGTGAACTTGGAAAGAATTTCTTCCGAAAGCTTTAAGATGATTTCTTTGTTTGAATCCGCAGGCTTTAGGTTTGTAAGAATTGGATTTGCAAATGTCTTCCATTCTTCAAAGGCTTTGTTTACCTTTTTGTTGTATTCAAGAAATTCTGCGTTTTCCGTGATTGTCTTGTGAACATCATCTTTTTGAATGAGAAGTTTGTAAAAGCCTTTTCGTCCTGTGTATTCACCAAAGATTTCTTTTTTAAGATTTGGAAAGACATTCCAGAAGTGAGGAATATTGTCTATATCTTCCTGCGGGATTCCACCATAAAGATGAGCCTCAATGCTCTGCAAATCTTCTTTTTCGCTTGAATCGATGTAGCGGGGAATGTTCAAGTTATAGGCGTTCTTTTCGATGATTTCTGCAAAAGGAACAAAGCGGCTGAAGCCCGGAATCTCCGTCATTGAATTAAAGGTTGTTACGATTTTGTAAATATCCTGCTCGCGAAGACGGTTTTTGTCTCCATCTTTTATAAATCCGTGGCTGGCATCAATCATAAAAATGCCGGTGCGGTTAGCGGTGTTTTCTTTGTCGAGCACGATGATACAGGCTGGAATTCCAGTTCCGTAAAAAAGGTTTGCAGGAAGTCCGATTATTCCTTTAATAAGATGACGGTCAATTATGTTCTTACGGATTGTTTCTTCTGCATTTCCACGGAATAAAACACCGTGCGGAAGAATTACGGCAGCTTTACCAGTGTTGTTTTTCATGGATTTGATAATATGCAAAAGCCATGCGTAGTCTCCGTTTTTCTCTGGAGGAAGTTCATCGTAATCATCAAAGCGGCCATAAGGCTTTAAGCCGTCCATCCAGTTTTTCATACTGAAAGGCGGATTTGCTACGATGTAATCGAACTTTCGGAGTTTGGTGTCATCATTATCATCTTTATACCATGGGTCAGAAAAAGTGTTGTCTGAATGAATCTCCCCGGAAGGAATGTTATGAAGGACTACATTCATTTTTGCAAGACCAGCGGTGGAAATATCTTTTTCCTGACCGTAAATTGCAAGCGGAAATGGAGCTTCGTTTGCGGCGCGAATCAAAAGCGAACCAGAGCCACAGGCCGGGTCGTAAATTGTTGCGTCCCTGTTCGTGCAGGAAGAAATATCGATTACCTTGGCAAGAATGCGGCTTACTTCGGCAGGTGTATAGAACTGCCCCTTGCTCTTTCCGCTGGCTGTAGCAAAGTTTCGCATAAGATATTCGTAAGCGTCGCCAATAAGGTCATCATCTTCTGCCTTGTTGTTTTTAAAATCAAGTTCCGGCTTTTGAAAAATGGCAATGAGACCTGTAAGCTTGTCCACCATTTCATCGCCCTTGCCGATTTTTGATTCATCGTTAAAGTGAGCGTTGTTTATGATTCCTGTAAGATTGTTTGCTTCCGCAAGCTTTGCAATCAATTTGTCGATTTCTTCGCCTATGTTTTTATTTCCTTTTAATGCGACAAGATCTTCAAAACTTGCTCCATCTGGAATTGCTATTGCGCCGTAAGGGTCGTCTTTGTATTTATCCGAAACATATTTTACAAACAAGAGGGTGAGAATGTAGTCTTTATATTGAGAGGCATCCATACCGCCGCGAAGCTTGTCGCAGCTTGCCCAAAGCGAACTGTAGAGTTGTGATTTTTTAACTGCCATAGGGGAATTATAGCATGAAATTTAGTGTTTTTTCTATAGAACTCCATCATTCAGAAAATATTGGCTCACTTTCCCCGCCAGCCCCTACCCTCGTCTCTCCTCCATAGTCCGCTGCAAGAAAGGCCCAATCCTGCTATCAGGGTTGGCACACACATCCGCCACCGTGCCCAGAGCAATCACATTGCCGCCTTTGGCGCCGGCTTCCGGGCCCAGTTCCACAATCCAGTCGGCGTGGGAAAGGACTTGGATGTCGTGGTCAACAAGAACTACTGTGTTTCCGTCGGCAATCAGGTCGTCCATCACGCCGATAAGGCCTTCAAGGTTTGATGGGTGGAGGCCTATGCTGGGCTCGTCCAGAACATACAGCACTCCTGTGGTACGGTTGCGCACGGCTCTGGCAAGCTGCATCCGCTGGCGCTCTCCGGTGCTCAAGGTTGAGGCGGCCCGGTCCAGAGAAATATAGGAAAGTCCCAGCTGCACAAGGCGGCGGGCGGTGTCGTTAAAGGATTCCACAATCCGTTCTGCCATGGACCGCATTTCTTCGGGCAAAGATGACGGAACTTTAGCTACCCATTCAATCAGTTCGCTTAAAGTCATCTCGCAGGCTTTGTCCAAAGATATTCCCTGTAAAAGGGGAGCACGGGCTTTATCGGAAAGTCTTGTACCTTTGCAGCAGGGGCAGGTTCCCTCGTGCAAAAACTTTTCCACCCGCTTCATGCCTTTTTCATCCTTCACTTTGGAAAGGGCATTTTCCACCGTGTATGTGGCGTTAAAGTAGGTGAAGTCCATCTCTCCTGCAATGCCGGTGTTGGGATTGTGATAGAGGATGTGTTTTTTTTCAGCAGGGCCGTGAAAGACAATCTCCCGCTCTTTTTTTGTCAGCTGGCAAAAGGGAACATCTGTGCGAACTCCCATCTCCCGAGCAATGTCTTTCATCAGAGACCACATCAAAGTCTGCCATGGAAGAACCGCTCCCTCATCAATAGTAAGGGACTCGTCGGGAACAAGGGTGCTTTCATCCACAGTGCGGACAACTCCTGTTCCCTCACATTCAGGGCAGGCTCCTCCAGAATTAAAGGCAAGGTCTTCCGCGCCGGGGCCGTAAAAATGCTCGCCACACTCAGGACAGACAAGTTCTTGCTCCGCCGCAACCGCAAGCGACGGCTCAACATAATGACCATTAGGGCAGCGATGCTTTGCAAGACGGGAATACATGAGCCTCAATGAGTTTAAAAGTTCCGTTGAAGTTCCAAAAGTGCTTCTTATTCCAGGAACGCCGGGCCGCTGATGCAAGGCAAGGGATGCTGGAACATAGCGCACTTCGTCCACCTGAGCGCGGCTCGCTTCCGTCATTCGTCGCCTGGTGTAAGTGGAAAGGGATTCAAGGTAACGGCGGCTTCCTTCCGCATACAAAACGCCCAGCGCAAGAGAAGACTTTCCGCTTCCCGAAACGCCCGCGATGCCGGTGATTTTGTTTAGGGGAATGTCCACATCGATGTTCTTTAAGTTGTGGGCCTTTGCACCGCGAATCTGAATGTGGGTGGGAAGATTTTTTGCGTCAGTCATGAAGTGCTCCTTGCTTTGCCGGCAGAAACATCATATAGCATTTTGCAAAAAAACTGTAGGGTCCCCTCCGCTCTAATCAAAACCTTTGCCCTACCCTTGACTTTCCCCCACACACGGCATATCATTCCCACATGCACAGACAACACAAGGCACTTTGCATTCTTGCACTTTTTTTTACAGTTATGTTTTCTTCCTGCGTGCTTAAGGCGGGAGACGCAGCAATACAGAGAGGCTCGGCTCTTTTCCAGCGCAAAAAATTTGACGAGGCGCGCACATACTTTGAGGCGGCTCTTAACGAAGAAACCACTTTTCCAAAGGATTCCATTTACATCCTCATTTCCAACTGCTACTCCCAACAGGGCGACTATGACAATGCAATAGACTGGCGCAAAAAGGCTCTGGAACTTTCACCAGAAGACGAATCAAACTATCTTAATCTGGCCTTCTTGTATCGGCTTAAAAAGGATGATGCCACTGCGGAATCCCTGTTTAAAAAAGCGGCAGAACTAAAGCCAGAAGATCCTGCCCCCTATGCAAGCCTTGCTTCGCTTTACATTACAAGCGGAAATATGGAAGACGCTCTTTCCATGCTACTTACCGCAAACGAACTAGACGAAAACATTCCCATAGTACATGCTGATTTGGCTGTTGTCTACGCACGGCTGGGACAGTTTCTTAAGGCGGAAGAAGAACTTGAAATTGCAGAGGAACTTAAAGCCGACAACATTGCGCTTTTTAGGCAGGAAGTTGAATCCCTTAGGGAATCTTCGGTAGACTCTAACTAAGAAGAACTACGACTTCTGGTTCCGATTCAGTAAAGGGTGACCGTTTAAAATCAGAATAGAGTTTTATGTCTTTAAATCCTGCCTCGGTGGCATAAGAGCACAGTTCATCTACAGGCAGGGGGTAAACTTTTTTATCTTCTGTTACCGGGAGAATTTTTCCGTTTCCGTTTTCCAAGTTGCGGCAAAGATATTGGCTTCCGCTTGAGTCCATGTGAATTTCTGTAAACAACTTTACCCGTATGCTTTCCCTAACAGGCAGTTGGATAAATTCACTGTCATAATTGTGAGCGTATGAATTCATTCCCACAACAAGGGTTCCGTCGGGAGCAAGCAACTTCTTACAGTCCTGAAGAAATTTGCGCACCAGTTCAGGCTCGCCTATTTCTATAATCTTGTCGTTTAGAATGGAGATGATGTTGTAAAATCCCTTTCCCAAAAACTGAATCATTTCTGTGGGAGACATAAGAAAAAACCTTATGGACATGAGCTGGTTTCTTCTTCTGAGTGTGGCGGAATTAAGTATTTCTTTTGATGACTCTATGCCCGTAACATCGTGACCCATTTTTGCAAGGGTATGTTCAAAGAGGCCTGTCCCACATTCAACGCGCAGAATTTTTGCAGGGGCGGCATACAGTCCTGTAAGAGCTTCATAAAACTCCTTTTGAGCGTCGCTAACGGGAAAAAGTTCATCATAGTATTCTATTACATTTTTTATATAATCCACAAATTCATTTTACAATGGGATTCGAGAATTTGCAAACTTTTTTTGCTGATTTTAAGAAAGAAATTTAACCTGTTCAGTCTTTTATGTGCCAGCGTCCACCTTCTTTTACAAAGCGGTTTGCATTTACTTCCAGCAGCCGTCCGTCTTCGCCTAGCATCTTTACCATAGAAGTAAGCAGGTTTACTTCGGTTACTTTAAAGTTGGTGTCGTCATACACAAGGCGCAGTCCCTCGTTGGGCAACTTCTTTCTTGCTTCTGAATACCAGTCAAACTCGTAACTAAGGCAGCACAGAAGTCTTCCGCACTGACCGCTTATCTTTGTGGAATTAAGGCTAAGATTCTGATCTTTTGCCATTCTTATGCTTACAGGACGCAGTCTGTCGCTTACGGAATTGCAGCAGTAGGGACGACCACACACGCCAAGTCCGCCAGTAATGCGACTTTCGTCACGCACGCCAATCTGCCTAAGTTCAATCCTCATCTTGAAGACGGAAACCAAATCCTTTACAAGTTCCCTAAAGTCTACGCGATTGTCGCTGGAAAAGAAGAAAAGTGCCTTCTGTTCTCCCACAAGAAAATGCACACTAACCAACTTCATGTTAAGTTTGTGGTACTGAACCTTTTCCCTAAATGTCTCAAAAGCCTGGTCTTCCTTTGCAAGTAGTTCCTTTGCATGATTCAAATCTCTTTCATCCGCCGCACGAACTACCTCAACAACATCAGAGGGCTTTATGCCAACAGGATGCTCCGACTTTCCCAAAACTAGGGCAAGGTCGCTTCCGTAACGAGTGGGAACAATGGCATACTTACCGGCCTCAAGCTTTACTCCCGAAGGAACGGTTGCATATATTCCCTCACTGGAATACTCAAGGCGAAGTTTATAAAGGTTTTCGGGGAACACATAGTTTGCAGTGTCCGAAGAGTCTTCTATATCGTTATCTTCAAGAGCCGAAAGGTCTTCGTTTTCTTCCAAATCTATATCGTTTTCAAAAATATCTGACATATACATATAATAGCATTCAACCTGCAATTAAGTCTACCAGTAAGCCTTGTATTTCGTCCACCTTGGCTAGCATGTTGAACACCCTCTTGTGGTCGTGCAAAAGCCATTCTGCAATGTCTTCCAGTTTCTGATTTATTATGACAATCTGCTTGTAGGGGTCTTTTTCTAGGCCAGTTTTTCTGTCTCGTCCTCGCCGCTTTATGGTTGCAATTTCGAAATTATTTTTTTCCAGATAGCGCAAAAACTGACTTACCTTCCTGCGGTAAATTATGAACATTTCCTGAGTCTGATGTTTCTTTACATTTTCCGCAGCAATATCCGCCTCGTCCTTTAAAAATACCACAGCTTCGTCCAAAGACATTTGTGCAAGTTCTAGCGGAAATCCTTCTTGAATAAGTTCGTTTTCTGCCTGAGCTTTTTCTATTGCAGAAGAAAAATGAGTCTTTTTTGTCTTATTGATTTTTTCGTCTTTTTTAACGGACTGTGCATTTGCCGCCGCCGCAAAACTTGCCGCCTGAAAATACAGGGAAGAGTTGATTGAATCAATTCCTTCCATAGTGCCTTACCTTATGCGGTGCCCCAAAGAAACGGGAATAAAAGTCAAACCTGACTCCTGAGTCTTTTCACTTTCTGCTACCTTATTCTTAGGCTCGTTTTTTTCCTGTTCAGATTTTTCTGGCAGATGGATTGGCTCAAGAATTGCATGAGATGTAATTGCCTTAGTGTTGTCCCACTGGGAAGATGCATCCGTGTATTCAGTTTCGTTGGAAAGGGCAATGCAGTGTCCCTGAATGAGTACATTTTCGTCAGCACGAAGACGATGGGTCTGTATGTCGCCTATAACGGTACTGGTTGCAAACAACTGCACAGACTCAGGCGCAATAATGTTTCCGCATACAACTCCGCAGACTGTAACAGACTTTGCAACAATGTTTCCCCGGATTCTTGCCTTTTCGCCAATAAAGATGTTTCCGGTGGTTTCTATGTTTCCGTCTATATCGCCTTCAATGCGCACCATGCCGTTGATTTTTATGTCGCCGTGAATTGAAGAGCCTTCGCCTATGATTGTTTTAAATGCAATGTCGTCCGCAAAGAGAGCCATGAGTCCGCCCTTACTTGATGTTTACATACTTTGCAGGGTCAACAACATCTGCACCGATGTGAACTTCGTAGTGAAGATGAGGACCTGTGGTAATGCCTGTATTTCCGATTGTGCCTATAATCTGACGCTGAGTTACCTGCTGACCCTTTGTTACGCGAACAGTGTTAAGGTGGGCATAGCGAGTGTAGAATCCGTGCTTGTGCTTTATGATTACAAAGTTACCAAAGCTGTCGTCTCGTCCAACCGTTACAACCTGACCGTTTGCCGTTGCAATTACCGGGTCTCCCGTGCGGTATGTGGAAAAGTCCATGCCCTTGTGGATATACCACTGCTGGGTAATGGGGTGCACATTCTGTCCAAATGCCATGGAAATGTGTCCTATGCCACCCTTTACAGGCCAAATGTTTGGAATGTCAGAAAAGAGGGTGCTCTGGTTCTGGAGCATTTTTCCAATCTGCTCAACTGGCTCTACTGCGCTTTCAAGGTAAGAGTTAAGCTGGCGGATGTCGGAAGTTTCTTTAAGCGAACCAGAAACAATGTCCTGAGTGCTGAACAGCCCCGCAAGGTCTGAGTTCTGCTGGGTAAAATTTGAAGTTGAAGTGCTGTCGTTTATTCCAAGGAGGGAAAGTGACTGGCTTAAGGATGACTGGAAGCGTTTTGCCGTTTGCAGAAGGTTGTTGTTTTCGTCCCTAAGTTCGTCAAGGCTTGCCAAGGTTTCGCGGTTTTCCTGCTTAAGGCGACTTATTTCGGCACCTGTTCCAATGGTATGGCGGTTTGCAAGTACAAAGGAGCAACAGAGTCCCACAAGTACGACTGCGGCCATGGTAAGAGCAAAGACATTTGTCTTAAAGCTTATCATTTTTCCCTGAGAGTGGGGAACAATCATTACAGTCAGCTTACGGTCAAAGACTTTTACTACGCGCACAAAGAAACGCCCGATTCCCGTAAAGAAGGAACCAAGCGCCTGTTTGAGTCTAAAAACGAAATTTTTTTCCAGTTTTTTGTATTTTCGCGCGCGTGCCAAAAAAGTACTCCTCCGCCCGACTGTATTCGTCAATCATAACATATAAGTATGATTCTGTCAAATTTATCTTGACTTGTGGGCAGTCCCGTGTTACTATTATCGGTAAGGATAGGAGTTTTTCTTACTTATTCTTGAGGTATTTACCTCTCACCATCGCTATTTTTGAGGAAGAAAGCCATGCAGTTTTTTGATACTCACGCCCATATAGGGTTGATATACGATGACCCTATTGAACAGATTCGTGTTATTCAGCAGGCAAAGCAGGCCGGAGTAACTCGCATCGTAAGCATAAACAACTCGCTCCACGACTTTAAGAAGGAATATGCCGCCTTAAAGTCCATAAACGGTGTGTATCATGCCGTAGGAGTAGGTCCGTCAGAAGTAATGACCCCGGGTAAGGACTGGATTAAGACTATAGAAGATAATGTCAATCTGCCCAATGTGGTAGCCATTGGCGAAACTGGTCTGGACTACTACAAGCAGTTTGGAGACAAGCACAGCCAGATAGAGCTTTTCATAACCCAGCTGGAACTTGCCCAGAAGCACAAAAAGCCGGTAATTATCCACAACAGGGATGCTGGTAACGACATTTTTGAAATCCTCACCGACCGTCTGCCCGAAAAAGGCGCCATTTTCCACTGTTACAGCGAAAACGCCGAGTATGCCCGCAAGTGTCTGGACGCAGGAATGAATGTCTACTTCTCTTTTGCAGGAAACCTTACCTACCGCAACGCACGCAATTTGCACGAAACGGTTCTGAACATTCCGGTAGACAGAATTCTTATCGAAACTGAAAGCCCTTTCATGATTCCGGCAGAATTCAGAGAGAAAAAGCGCACCATGCCTGCTTACCTTCCGTCCACAGCCCGCTTCCTTGCCGAAATGCTGGACATGGATCTGGAAAAGCTTAGCGAGCAGTTGTGGAAAAACAGCTGTACAATCTTCAATCTGCCCGAATAATGACGCAGAAAGAACTGTATCATCCGGTAAGCATAGGCAGACCTGGCACAAAAATCCTCAGCCTGAACGGAAACCTCTTTCTGGCACCCATTGCGGGTTACAGCGACATGGCTTTCCGTTCACTCTGCACGGAATACGGAGCCTCACTTTGCACCACAGAAATGGTCTCTGCAGAAGCCCTTACAAGAGGTTCCCTTAAAACAGAAGAACTTATGGTCCGCTCGCCGTCAGAAAAGCACTATGCCGTACAAATTTTTGGTGGCAATGCCGATGTAATGTTTCGCGGTACAAAGTTGGTTCTTGAACGAACAGACTGCGACCTTATAGACATTAACGGCGGATGTCCTGTTCCCAAAATAGTAAAAAGCGGAGCAGGCAGCATGCTTACAAAAGAACCCGACCGCCTGTACGCAATAGTAAAAGCGGTAAAGGAAGCAGTAGCCTCTTATGCCCAAGAACATCCAGAAAGGGGAACCATTCCCGTAAGCATAAAAATCCGAAGCGGATGGGACGCACAAAACCTTACCTGGCAAGAAACAGTACCAGCGGCTCTTGAAGCAGGAGCGGACGCACTTACCCTACATGCAAGAACAAGAGCTCAGGGCTACGAAGGAAAAAGCGACTGGAACATTCTGCGCCAGACAGTGGAACTTGTGGCAGGAAAAATTCCCGTATTTGGCTCTGGAGACGCACACACTCCCGAAACCGCAAAACAGATGCTAGAAGAAACTGGCGTAGACGGAGTAATGTTTGCAAGGGGGGCAATGGGTGACCCCTTCCTGTTCCGCAGGACAAAGGAACTCCTTACCAAAGGAAGCTACGAACAGGAAACACTTGCGGAACGACTTAATGCAGGATTCCGTGAACTAGAACTTAATGTAGCGTCAAAGGGCGAAAAGGGAGCTTGTCTAGACATGCGAAAAAAATTCTGCGCATACAGTTCTGGCATAAGGGGTGGCGGTCAGCTTAGAAAAAAAGTTGTGGAATGTCTTACCGTGGAAGACTACCGTCAGGTTTTTGCGGAGTATCTGTAATGAATTTAAAGAATCAAATTTCCCTGTGTTCAGGAAAAGACTTCTGGCACACAAAAGAATTCCCTAAAGAAAACATTTCCTCCTTCTGCATGAGCGACGGTCCAGCCGGATTACGAAAGCAGGTTAACCAAAGCGACATGTTGGGAGTAAACGAATCAGTTCCAGCAACATGCTTTCCTGCAGAAACAAACATTGCTTGCGGCTGGAACAGAAAAACTGCCGCCTGCATAGGAGCTTCCATTGCAGAAGAAGCAAAACTAAACGGTGTACAGATGGTGCTTGGTCCAGGAGCAAACATAAAGCGGAATCCACTCTGCGGAAGAAACTTTGAATACTTTTCGGAAGACCCAATACTTTCTGGCACAATGGCAGAATCCTACATCAGCGGAATGCAAAATGCCGGAGTTGCCTCATGCATAAAACACTTTGCATGCAACAGTCAGGAATACATGCGCTTTACTTCCGACAGTCTGGTTGACGAAAAGACTCTAAGAGAACTTTACCTAGTTCCCTTTGAAATTGCAGTACGAAGGGCAAAGCCAAAAGCAGTAATGAGCGCGTACAATAAACTTAACGGAGAGTACTGTTCTTCAAACAAAAAACTGCTTACAGACATTCTTCGCGGTGAATGGAATTTTGACGGCATAGTGATTACAGACTGGGGCGCAATGGTAGACCGCACTCAGTCATTTCTTGCCGGATGCGACCTTGCCATGCCAGGCGGTTCTGCCTTTGGCGAAAAACATGCTCTGCGCCTTGCAAAAAAAGATGAACAACTCTTACGCTGCATAAAAGAAAGTGCGGAACGCATTGCAAAACTTTCCCACGAACTCTGCCAAAGCAAAAATCAAAAAGAAATTCCCTTGGCAGAAGAAGTTTACAAAAAAAATTACCAGACAGCACTTAATGCGGCAGAAGAAAGTTTTGTACTTCTAAAAAACAAAAACCAAACCCTTCCTTTGCAAAAAGAAAACACAGTCATCATTGGAGCAATGGCACAAAACCTTCGCATACAGGGTTCTGGAAGCAGCCACATAAACTTCAGACACAAGACGGAGCTAGTTCAGTTTTTTCCCCAGTCAGAATTTGCAGTGGGATATAATGATGACGGTTCAACAGAGGAGGCTCTTGTCCGTGAGGCAGTAGAACTTTCCCTTAAGGCAAAGAAAGAAAACAAAACAGTCCTCCTTGTTGCAGGACTTCCCAAGTCTTACGAATCTGAAGGCTTTGACAGAAAAGACATGTCTCTTCCCCAAGGAATGAATGAACTGATTAAAAAAGTTTGCGAGATAAACGAAAAAACAGTTGTAGTCATTGCAGGCGGAGGAGCAGTTGAACTACCTTGGAAAGAAAAAGCAGCCGCAATTTTATATGCCGGTCTTCCAGGAGAAGCGGGAGCAGAAGCCCTCTTTAATGTGCTTACAGGAAAAGTTTCTCCCTCAGGAAAGCTTGCAGAATCATGGCCACTCTCTTATGCCGATGTAGCCAATGCTAAAAGGTATTCAGAAAAAAACCCAGACGGAAAAGCCTCTTACGAAGAAAAACTTTTTAACGGCTACAGGCATTACACGAGCAGAAACATTCCAGTATGCTACAGCTTTGGCCACGGTCTTACATACACAACATTTTCTTACTCAGACATTTTCTGCGACAAAAAAACCGTCTCTTGCAAAATTAAAAACGAAGGAAGTGTCAGTGCAAAAGAAGTAGTCCAGCTGTATGTTTCTTTGGCAAAAGAAAATTCTCCTGATGAACCTAGACTACTTCTTAAGGATTTTGAAAAAATTCATCTTGCACCAGGCGAAGAAAAAACTGTTTCCTTTACACTTACCGACGAAACATTCCGTGTATGGAAGGATGACTCTTGGCATGTTGCAGGCGGAACACATACGCTGCACATAGGCTCTTCCTGCACAGACCTGCGTCTTTGCACGAACATAAGCTTGGAAGAAAAAACTTTTGCAAAGCCCCGTACACAAGACGGCACCTGCCCGACAAAAAATCAAAAGCGCTTTACCATGGAGAACACAATCAATCAGCTAAGGCCTCACTCTGCCGTAATGCGCCTTATGTACCGAATGATAAACCTAATCATGACAAAAAAATTCCTTGGCAAAAACTCAAGCCCACAAACCTACCGCATGATGATGACAAGTTCCGTAGACAATACCTTTGCAGGAATAAAACAAAGCAGCGGACTAAAGTTTCCCGTCTTTGAATTCCTCCTTTGGCTTTCAAACTGCGGACTGTAAAAAGTCGCCCGTAAGTTGACCAACAGAAATTTTGTTTGTGTTATATTGGTCTAAATTATAGGAGGACTTTATGAAAAAATTTGTTTCACTGTTGGGTATTGCACTTTTAACTTTTGCTGTGCTTAATGCGGAAGAATCCAAAATTGCAATGTATGCAAAGGCAGAAGCTGGTTATTATTCTGGCGGTGCAAAAATCAAAACAGACTTGGGAGGCTCTCTTCTTAACAAGCAGGATGTGACTTTTCCTATTTCAGGACTTGAAGTTACCCCTACCTTTGGACTTACGCTGCCAGTAGTCTTTGAACAGAATTTTGGAACATTGAAAATGGGTGCAGAAGTACAGGTTCCCGTCGTAATTGGTAATTACCCCTATGGCACCACTACGGGAAACGCCCTTATTATAGATCCGGGACTGATGATTATAGAAAACTATTACCTTCCACAGATAATGCCCAAAGCTCTTCAAAAACTGAACGCAAAAGTTGGAGTAGGTTTTTCCGTACCAATCTCCATAGTAACAACAGAAACTTTTTCAGAAACCGGAGTAGGATTTAAACTGAATTTTCTTTTGGGACTACAGTACGACTTTACCAAGCACATATCCGCAAACATAGACTGGAACTTGGGAACGTTCGGAGTGTTGTCATCTTCAATCCGTGCGGGAGTAAGCTGGAGATTTTAAGTAAGTAAGACAATAAGTTTTCTGGCACTTTCTTTTGTAAGGGAAAGTGTCGGAACGAAAACCCTTTAACACATTTGAGTCATGCTATCATAATTCTATTCACCCTGTTCCTCTTTCCCAGCCAGTGGTCCACCAGTCCTTTTATCAAAACCATATTGCAAAGTCATTCCCTTGCGTTGGGAATAAACTTGTTTTATATTCCATACCATCGGATAAAATTGTCAACGCTTTGCACTTCAAAAAGTCGCCCGTAAGTTGACCAAACACATAAAATTTATGGTAGAATTTAAGTTATGACAAAAGAAGCTACACCTCTAGAAGACCTTTCAGAAGCAATAATTGAAAAACTCAATAGCCTGCTTGATGCCAATACAAGGCTCGCTCCGATGGTAAAGCGTGACTGGCCTCCCATTATGATGGCAGTGGCCTTGGAAAAATATGAAGTAGTAAAAACCCTTCTAGAAAGCGGAACGCCCCCTGATTCACGAAACTCAGAAGGCATTACTCCTCTCATGCTTGCAGCCCTTCTTAACCAGACAAAGATAATGAGCCTTCTAATTTCCTATGGTGCAGATGTAAACCTTCATTCCTCCAAAGGATTTTGCGCCCTAGTATACGCCACCTACGCAGGCTCTCTAGAAGCAATAAAACTTTTGCAGCAGAACGGAGCAGCCATGAGCATTTCCGTTAACCCAAAAGTACTTGATGAAAAAAAGACATTTCAGGAAGCGGTAGAATTTTACATCAGCTGCGTAACACTGGGAGGCATAGGAAACCCCAGCCTAATTTACAAAAATTGCGGAATGACCAAACAGACCTTTTCCAAAATAAGGAGCAGTCAGAAAAACTATCACCCCAAAAAAAAAACCGCCCTGCAACTTGCAATAGGACTCCGCCTTACGCTTTTTCAGGCAGAAGACCTCCTTGCCCGAGCAGGATATTTCTTTGACGAAAATTCCACCGTCGACAAAATCATAAAAAACCACATTTCCCACATGGATTACGACATCATGAAAATCAACATAGAAATCTACAAGGAAACCGGCGAACCATTTTTAAAGGAGAAGGAACAAATCTAAGCAAAAAAATCACAGCATTTTCTTCTCAACCATTGCCGTAAAATCGCTAAGGGAAATGTTAAAATACCGCACCACCCTGTAATGTTGAACGATCTGAGAACGGAACTAAATACATTGATATTTCGTACGACTGCGAAAATCTGGCGATGCTTTTTCAAATAGCTGGAGAATATGTAGCCTATAGCAGAGCGCATGTTTTGGAAAAGTATGGAAAATAGGATTTTGGTTGGCAGATAGCAGAAAACAAGATTATGGTCAGAACAGGACAACAAAGAATTCATCAAAACCAATTGGCGTGTCTTTTTGTTTGGGATATATCAGCGGCTTTAGTCTTAATAAATTTGGTTTTGAATTAAGTTCGGAAACGGCGGCCAAACAAGGCGACATTTTTTGCCATTTTTTTAACTATAACTTAGGCTGTTCGTTTGGAATGAAATGGACTGACAGTTTTCATTGGGAAACATGGGATTTGCGTGGAAAGTGAACAGCGGAGTAAGAATTCCATTTTCATCTTTTACAGTTCAAGCTGACATTTCATACGGAACAATTCTTGGTTTGGCAGGAACTGTTGCTGTGGATATGTATTTCTAATGTAAGAGCGTTCGGCGTTGATTGGCGATGGCTTTTCACTAAGATTTATCAATATGAAAACCATTGTTTTTTGAATAATATATTTATTTGATTTTTTCATTAGATGGTTATACAATGGATAGGGAAGGTGTTCTTATGAAATACACGGTGTTTGACAGTACAGGTTTTAATGAATACAAAAGCTGGCTTCACGAAGATAAATCAAAGTATGAAAAAATCAACAGTTTGATTATGTCTATTCAGCGTGATGGACCCCTAAATGGAATAGGCAAGCCAGAAGTTTTGAAAGGAAACTATAAGGGAAATTATTCAAGGCGGATTGATGATAAGAATCGCTTAATATATCAATATCAGAAAAATGATAAAACTGGTGACTCAAACACAATAATAATTGGTTGTAAAGAACATTATAAGGGAAATGAACAAACACAAAAGCAAATGCTTATAAGCATGTTTAATCTATCAGAATAATAGGGAGAAAATAAAAATGGATAAAAACGAAAACATAAAAAACTACAAAGATGAACTGCAAAAGAAAACTTCAAACTATATGAGCATAATGGATGAATGGGGAACCTCTTTTTTTTATGAAAAGCATATAGTTGAGCGAGAAAAATTACATTACCTTGCAATGGAATGTATAAATAAGATTCTTCCGTTAGAATTAAAAATTTTCGTAAGAAATTTATGCGCTAACACACTCGGATATCCTGATGAACCCATATTTTACAAAGCTTTTGGGGATAATCCAAAAGTCGGAGACCGAATCAGCAAGACAGAACTAGAGCAAAAAGGAATTGATACAAAAGAGTTCGAAAAATTGCTTGAAATCTGGATGCTGGAAGGAAATTGTGTAGAAAAACAAACTATAGATAATGAAGAGTTCTTCTATTTAGAAGAATTATGCGAGCGAGCTGATATTACATCTGAAGAAGAGTTAGAACGATTAAATGCTTCTGTTGAATTAAAACATGTGATTTTTCAAAAAACAGATATTCCGACGGAAGAACAAGAAAAATATATACAATATGTAGATGACTTATTGTTGGGAATAACTCCTCAAAGGAAAGCGGAAATCCAGCTTCATAAATTTGCAAAAGAAATTATGGAAAATCCAGTATTTTCAAGTTTGTCAAAAGAAGCGCAGGACTTCTTAAAAGGCAAAGCAAAGATTTAGTTATAAATAAACAATTAGAGTATTATCAGAGGTATCATAGAAATGAAAATCGAAATGGGCGAATCACTGTTGCAATCTTATTTGAAATATGAAAAGGGCTGCCTTGTAACACAAACAAACTGGAAAACTTCTAGTAAATGGCAGGTTGCAGAGGAAGATTATCATACTATAAAGATTATGTTTGATACAATTCACAATCACACTGATTTTTCTGATGTTTTTAAAACCAGTTCTTTGGAGCAGGCCTTAAGGCAAGCCGAATTAGATGTAGTTGGTATCAACAATAATAAACTCTACATGGTCGAAGTTGCCTTTCATGAAAATGGACTTCAATATGGTGACAAACAAGACACAAAAGATAGAGTCTGTAAAAAACTTCTCCGAGCTTATTTAATCGGTTTGGCTTTCTTCCCGAATTTCACTTATGAAATAATTTTTGCTTCTCCAAAAGTGAATCCTGCGACCGATGAAATCATAAAGGAATATTTCTCTATTTTAGAAAAAGATTTTGGAGATGGAGAAAATATATCTTTCCGTTATATGGCAAATGAAGATTTTAAAGATGAAATTCTTCTTCCCACTTTAAAGTCCTCGCTGTCTGATTCTGACACATCGGAACTTTTTTTGCGTTCTGCAAAAATGCTGGAAATTTTCAACCTGCTTGATTTCAAGAACAAATACAAAAAGGTTGCACAAACGACTTTCGGAATTTCTAAAATCGCAGAAAGCAGAAATTCAGCTGATGAAAATGCAGAATTTAATGAAATCCTCAAAGTAAAAAATCGTTTACCAAATTGGTTTAAGAATAAAAAACAGTACAACAGCAGGATTCTCTATGCCTATCTCTGTCTTTATAGTCCTGATACAAAATTTGTTTTGTATAGTGATTTGGAAAAGGAATCTGCGCTCGGCTCTAATTTCAAGGGAAATTTTGATCAGATGAAAAATTTTGGCATGAAAAACCATGGCAAAGTTTTTGAGCAAATTGATGATAGAGTTTATTTATGGGATAAAGTCAAAGATATTGTTCTCGAACTGTACAAAAAATATAAAAATATTTAAAACATCTTAAGGTGAAATAAAGCATGGACGTAAAAGATGAAATCAAAACCGCAACATCATACGAAGATTGGACTTCGATTTTTATAGATGATATTCCCAATACCGAATTACCAGAAGAAAAGTACATACTTAAATGTGAAAATGTTGGAATAGCTTTCTATATATTAGGAAACATGTATTACTATGGCACATTTGCAGATCAAGATTACTCAAAGGCTTTTAGGTGTTATGCAAAGGCGACAGTGCTTGGAGAGCTGAATGCAAGAAAGTGCCTTTCTTTCATGTACTTTTATGGCGAATTTGTAGAACAGAACTATTCAAAAGCAGAGAAATTGTATATTGACAATTATAATCCATCTGAATATGACAGCGAATTTAGATTGTTAAATAACCCTCTTCCTCTAAAAGGTCAAGATTTAAAAGATGCAGTGGAGAAAAATGATAAAAAAGCGCAACTAAGAATTGCAAAGTATTTTTTTGAAAAAAAGACACCGCAAGACAATGTCAAAGCATTTGAGTGGTACAAAATGACTGAAGAATTTGAAAATCCTGAAAGAGACAGATATATTTTATTTCATCTTTTAAAGGCTGAAGATTATACTAATGCTTATGAATGGTGTAAAAAAACAATTGAAAAAAATAATACAGATACGAAGTATTACCTTGACAATATATGCGAACATGGAGATATAGACTATGAAAATTTAATAAAAGAAAAAAGTATATACAGGACCATGGCTGCTAATCTTGAAGAAAATAAAAAAATGATTGAAGAAAACACTACCTATGCAAAATATTATCTTGGCTGGATGTACGAGAATGGATATGGGGTTGAAAAAGATTTATTAAAAGCGAATGAGATATATCTAGATGTTGCTGCTGACAATAATATTTTTTCACAATATATAATTGGCCGCTTGTATTATGAAGGGACTTGCCTAGAAAAAGATTATAAAAAAGCATTTGAATGGATTGAGAAAGCCGCAGGTAATGGTTATAAAAAAGCACAATCCGACTTTGCCGATGTAAAAGCTCTTACAACACCTATTATTGCAGCCTGTAAAGATAATAATTTACAAATTGTAAAAGACTTAATAGATAAAGGCACAGATGTAAATGCAGAATACGACTTGGATATGACATATATTAAAAAGTTTCATAAACCTTATTTTATGTCGAAGGATAAGTTATGCATGACGCTCCTTATGTATGCCGCAAAATATAATTCTATTGATGTTGCAAAGTTTTTAATCGATTCAGGTGCTGAAATAAATATAAAACTAAAATATGAGCAAGAATTATATTTATATAGAAAAGGAAAAGTCTTTAGGAAAACACCCCTTATGTATGCCGCAATTAATAATTCTGTTGAAGTGGCGCGGCTTTTAATTGAAAAAGGGGCGAATATAAATCTCTGCGCAATAAGTGAACATGGTAATATATCAGCATTAGAATTCGCCGTCAAAAATAATGCTGTAGATGTTGTAAAACTTATTCTTGATATGAAACTTGCAACAAGTACTACGATACTATCATATGCAGCCAAATATAACTCTGTTAGCATCGCAAAGATTGCAATAGAAAATAAAGCTATACTTGATGGAGCTCTAACTAAAGCTGTAAAAGAATATTCTACTGATGTCGTAAAACTATTAATTGATTCTGGTGTGTATTGTGGAAAAAGAATACTCGAGTATGCAATTTCACGAAATTATACGCTGATTATAAAATTACTGACAGATGCTGGTGCAAATCTAAATGATAATTCTGATAACAAAAATAGATTGCATTGGAAGAAAAATGAAATTCAGTTTGAATTTCATCCCAAAAATGAAGATACCTTCAAGCGTTTGTTTATTTTAGTTGGAGAAGCTCATAGATTTTTTTATATAAATGGCGAAGATAAACCTATTAGAAACACATGGAAAAGGGTATCTTTCTCTATGGATACAAACTTAAAAGCGTGTATTTTTTCCTCACCACTTTATAGAGAGAACTTTTCAAAAGGGCTTTATAAAGTTAAGGTTGAGATTCCCTATTGCGAAGAGTATGAAGACTTCTCTTTAGAACAAATAAATCAAAACATAGATGAGATTTCTCGAAAAATTCTTGAGAGAAAATTCATATAGTCTATCCCCTCAAAACAACCCCATTCCCATGACTTGGGAATCATTTTCTTTCACAATATCTACATCACCTTAATTCCATTCACCCGCGTCCTCTTTTCCAGCCAGTCGTCTAGCAGTTCTTTTGGCTCAATCGGCCAGGCTTCATCGGCCCACTTCCACACCCAGCGCTGAACGCTTATAAGTTGGTTGGTTCTAAAACTTAGAATAATTCCATCACCGTCAGGACCGGGATTTTTTTTGTCCTTAACAATCGTCTGATTGTCTCCCCAGATTTTGTCTTGTGCGTATCGCGCGGCGTATCCGTGGAGGTGAATTTTGTAATCCAAAAATTTATCATCGCACATGCAGCCAAAGGAACCACGGGTCATTTTTCTAAAATCGTAATCTGTCGGAAGTTTAAATACTTCGTTTGTAATCTTAAGGTTTTTAATTTTTTCCAAAGAATATCTGCGGCGCGCATGCTTTACTATGTCCAGAGCATGAAGGTTCCAGTTGCCCTCGTCAAAAATCAGTTGCCATGGTTGAACACGCCGACCCTTTGACTTCTTTTCAGCATTTGAAATGTAGTCAAATGTAATCACCCTGTTTTCCTTTAGGGCCTTGTCTATTGTGCGCCATGTTTCTGCCGGTATTTTTCTATTGGGAGCGCCTACAAAAATTATCCTGTCGTTGTCAGGCTTTTTGTTGATTTTTATATTCTCCAGCGTAAGATCATGGTTTTCTATGGAAAGGAATTCAAAAACTTCCTGCGCCTCCTTATAAAGGGGATTTCCCTTGACCATATCCATAAGCGTTTTTATAAGCTTTGCCGCCTTTGCCGCGTTTTCATCAGTGTAAAAGCGAGGGAGGCGGTATTGTGGGTCTGTATAAAAATATCCATTAGTTTCAAAGTCAGTGTCAATTGGCGCAGCGTATTTTTTTACCAGTTCTTCTATGTCGCGAAAAAAAGAAGTTTTGCTAGTCTTAAGATTATATTTGTCCTGAAGCTCAGAAATAATTTCATTCCATTTTAGCTTTCTTCCGCTGGCAATAATTTCATCAATCGCCTGATAGCGTTTTGCTTTTTCGGTAAAGTCTACAGCCATAATGTTTTCCTCATTTATCAAAACCATATTGTAAAGTTATTCCCGTGCGTTGGGAATGACTTTGAAATATATTTTATATCATCAAAGAGAATTGTCAACCATTAGGAGGTACAAGTTTATGGAATTTGTAGGCATAGCAGTTAGCATGACTTTGCTTGTGTTGTTGTTTTCGTATATCGCGAACAACGATTATTGGCAAACGTTCAACAACAGCAAGTTTATTGACGAGCTTTTGAACGAAGAAAAAGAAAAAGAGTCTGTTTTTTCCATAGACGACATTTAATAAATGAAAGTGTTTGGAAGCTTACATAATTTTTAGGAGGTCTTAATTATGGATGAAGTGAGATTTGTGCATAGGGAAGAAACTTTTAACGATGTCGCCGTTCGCGAGCTTGCAAAAAGTCAGGCAAAATGTTTATGTTTTTTGCAATTTAAACGTTGCGTCAAAGAAAAGTGCATAAATTGCGCGTCGGGACAGAGAATAAGAAACTGTAAAAATTGCATGAATGATTATGACAGGGAACGGCTTAACAATTATACCTCGGAGTATTACATCATATATTCAAGAAATCCAATGGCATGGATGAGCCACAAGCAGTTTGTAAGGTCATATAACAGGTTTGTGTTTGTCCTGATTTTTTTTATTTTTTTAATTCTTGGCTCAATAGGATTGGCGGCGTTGTAAGGGAGCGCGCAGGCTGATAGGATTGAAATACTGCAAAAAGACGGATTACGCGCCCATCAGTTCATACTTTTTCAAAAATAGGACATTGCGGGATTGGAATATCACATTCATAACATTGAGTCAAAATATTTTCCCATTCCCGCGCAATTGACGGATCATAGAGAGACTGATTACTGAGTGCTTGAGGCAAAGTAAATCATCCTCATTTCATCAGCTGCTTGCCATCGCTAAAGGCTTTGCCAACAACTTCACCAATAACTCGGTAGGCCTGGAAGGATGCATCGTACATGATGGGTTGCAGTTTGCCCAGGTCTACCTTGCCGTCGGTAAGGATGGAGTCGTCCGCCTGCTGACTTACGATTGTTCCTATAAGCATTTCCTTTTCTTCGTTCCATTCCTTTACCTTGCATTCAAGGGTAAGGGGATACTCTTCAATAATCGGGGCGTTTACATGTGCGCTCTTGTGAACATGCACTCCGGCCTTTTCTATTTTGTTTACCTTGTTTCCGCTTTCAATTCCAAAGTAGTCAGAAATGACAACTGTCTTTTTTGTGGCGCAGGCTACTGTAAATGCTCCTGTCTTTTTAAGGTTTTCAGTAGTTTTGTGCTTGGAAAGATAAAGTGTAATTTCGCCAAAGTCAGACTGAATTCCCCATGCTGCATTCATTGCGTTAGGCACTCCGTTTTCGTCATAAGTGCCGATTATAAAAACTCCTTCAGGAACAATAACTGATTTCTTTGCCTCAAATTCCATATAATCCTCCTTGCGTCTTTTTAACCGTTGTAGTTAGTGTAAACTAATTTTGTGTCCTTTGCAAATCCTAAAGCGCCGTTTTCACGAATTTCAGGATTTTCTATGCGGATAATATCGTACCTCCTAAGGTTAAAGAAGCCCTGCTCCCGTGCGTGAGGGTCATCTTTTTTTGCAGAAAATGCAATGCGTTTTTTTCCGTTGCACAGAAGGTAGCGCACTCTGCCCGCCTTGTTAAGCATGGGGTCGGAAGTTACCATAAAAGTTCCATCTTCGTCGGCCTGTGCCTTGTCGTGAGGGGCAAAGACAAAGTAGGACATTTTTACGCTGTGCCTGTCCAATCCAGCTTCTTCCGCCAAAGACGCTACCGGTTTTGGAGGAGTCCACAAAAAGTCTCCGTGGCAGGTATGGTTCTTTTCCAAAAGCACGGGACAGTCAGCATTTCCAGGGCAGGGCGAAAGCAGGGTAACTGTTCCCTCTTTTAGTAGCCTGTTCCTTACTTGAATAAGAAATCGGCTTGTTTCCAATAGTGCCGGTTCGCTTAGGGCAAAAAATCCGTTGGCGGTCAGCATTTGGGTGCAGTTGGTAAGCAGATGGGTACAGATTTTTTCTCTGTCACCATTTTCTGCAAAAAGTTCGTTTAGGGCGTGGCTCATTAAAAGCACATTATTTTTTTCCTGTAAAATGGGGCCAGATGCAAAGTCCTTTTCCATATTGCATACTTGGGTTTTTATGGATACAGAATCAAAATCCGCCTCAAAGAGTTTTTTTGCTAGGGTAAGTGCCTTGGAACTGGAATCTAAAAGAAGTACTTTAATCTGTACCCTTTTTTCGCCTCGCAAGTAGTCTACCATATCGCAGAAGGCAGCCGCACAGGGAGCAGGTCCAGAACCTAAATCTGTAAGGGTAAGGGGGGCTTTTTCGTTGGCGCAGCTTTCTATAAGACTTAGGATTCGGTCTTTAACTGACCACAGAATGCACCACATCTGAGTGTAGGACACGGGCCAGTAGTACAAAAAGTAAGGAGCCAAGAGGGAGTCGTCCTGCATGTAGGGACTTCCTATTAGTGTCCTGCTTCCAGTTAGTCCCCTCTGCAAAGAAAGCAGCTTTTTAGCCATTAACGAACGGTCGTTTGTAAATTTATACAGGTTCTGCGCCGTTTTTATGTGCTTTTCTAAGTATTTTCGGCAAAAGTCAGCTATATTTTCCATTACAGTATGTCGGAAAGGGGAATTTTGTAGACGGAACCGCAGTTTCTGCACACCACTTCTAGAGGGTCAGGACCGTTCGTTCGCATATCCTCAAGTTCTGCCTTGGGAAGCCTCTTTATATAGTCAACATAAGATTCCCTTGAACAGGGGCAGTCGTACCTTACATCCCTGTGCGACGCTATGGAAGGTTTAAATTCCCTAAACAAACCGTAAATAATGTCTTCCAGAGTACCCTTTTCGCTAAACCACTGGCCAAGAGAAGGCGCTGTCTTAAAGGCAAGTTCCAGCCGATCAATCAGTTCTGTATCCGTTTTTTTGTCTCCAGAGGTATTTATTTGGCTACCAAGCTTTTGTACTCCCTTAAACTGTCCCCCTGTTTCGGGAAGAACCTGAAGAAACATTCCTCCTGCACCTATGATGCGGCCCTCCCTGTCCATCTGAATGCCTGTATTAAAAGCAGTCTGAATCTGTTCGCTCTGGTCAAAGTAATATGCCAAATCTAGGGCTATGTTTCTGCTGTCAACCGCCACACTGCTGGTATAGGGTTCCCTGTCACCCTCGTGCATTGTAGCCATGGAAAGTGTACCCTTTCCTAAAAATGGTGACAGATCCCAGTTTTCCAAAGGCTTTTCTACAGGAATTACATCCGTAAACAGATAGCTCCTCACATAACCAGAAGAGTCCGCCTCTACAGAAAATCCCTGTGCAGGACCGTCAATTTCGTATCTCCAGGTAACATGTTCTCGACCCTTCATAGTTGGCAAAAGGAGCGCTCCACAAAGAGAAGCCTGACCTAGCACCATGGTTTCTAGAATGCCCGTCTTATGCTGATAGCGCATTTGGTTTACAAAACGGGTTCCGTGAAAAAGGGCGCCTCTTACCCTGCCTTCTGCCATGACAAAAACGGCCATGTCGTCCTTGGGAAGGGTTTTTAAATGTTCGTTCAGTTTTTCGTCAGTAATTTGAGCCTTTATCATTGTTTGCCCCTATCTGTTGTTTTTTGTAAAGAATCCGTCAATCAGAGAAAAAAGTTCCTCATTAAGTCCGTTGTAAATTGTTCTGTCAACTGAAGCATAAAATTCTTCACGGACATCATCGGGAATGTTTTCGGTACCGTACTGGGCATAAAGTTCCTGCTGACGGGGTTCAAGTATGGTCTTTTTATATTCCACATATTCTGGTGTGTTAAAGTAGCTGTTGTGTCCGTTAAAGCGAGGATCAGAAAAAACATAGTATTCCACATTCGGATTTGTAATTTTTTCTTTCTTTGAGATGATGGAAGAACCTTCATAAGAAATTGTTCCGTCACCGTTTCCGTGTACTACTAAAACGGGAATGCCTGACTTGTTGATTCCCTTTACTGCAGAAAGATTCGCATACTTTCCAAAACGCAGTTTGTTCCACAGCCATACAAAGGGATGCAGCAAAGGACCAGCGCTACCTACCATACGGTCGCATCCTTCGCAAAGTTCCTCGTAAGGTTCCGCATAGCCAGAAAGTGAAACACATGCTTTTATGTCATGGTCAAAATTCTGAACGGCTGTAACTGCAAATCCTCCCCAGCTGTGACCAAGAATAAAAAGCGGCATAGAAGAAAGTTGTGGGTCAGATTCCACAAACAGAAGGGCATTGTGCAAGTCCAGTGCAGACTGAGGAAGCCCCATGGTGCCTTTTCCTTCGCTGGTACAACTGCCAGTTGCATCGTAGGCAAACACGCACCAACCGCAGTCAGTAAGGGGCATGAGTAGATTCAGATAAGTTTCGTTACCGCAACCAATTCCGTGGGCAAACACAATAAGACCTTTTGTATTTTGTGGACAGTAAATCCATCCGTTAAGAGTGTTTTTTCCTGACTTAAATGTTACCGCAGTCCGCGGATGACCCTGAGCATAATCTTCGTATGTATACGAGGGAGAAAATCTTTTTTCGGGATAAGAGGCGCGCTCAAAAGATTTATTAAGTTCGTGAGCAGTAATTGCATAAGTTACACAAAGCAGAACCAGAACAAGTCCCAGAACTGAACATAAAATTATTTTTCCTAGTTTCTTCTTTTCCATGCCTAGAGTGTAACACAAACAAACTTTTCGCACCAGTCTTTTATCATGTCGGGATTTTCTTTTGCACGGCTAAGGATTTTTTCTCCCAGTCCGCCTTTTACAAGTTCTTCTACCTGTGACAGAGGAACCTTGTTTACGGTAGGACATGTTCTGGTAAGGGCTACAACAAGTTTGCCGTCTGATGGCCGCCGAGAAGCACGCAAGGGCCAGATGCTGCAGTCAAAGGGTTTTTCTTCTGGGGTAAGAAGGCAGCCCTTGTTAGCGTCAAGAAAGGGACAGGTTGCTTCTTCTTCGCTGTTGTCCGTCTTGTAGCATGAAGACAAATCTATTGTGCAGGAGTTTTTTCCCACAGGCTTAAAGCGTGCGTCCTTAAACTTTGCAGAAAGTTTTTCCGCTAGGGATTTTTCAAACAGGGGAGTTTCCCACAAACTTTGCCGCCTAAATGAACAGCAGAATCTGCATGAGGCGCAGTCAGATTTGGAAAGTATTGCCGAAAGCATCAGTATGCAACTCCATAAAATTTATCCAGAATTATTGTCGGTTTGTAGGAAAGTTTTGCCTTTCTAAGTCCCTCTACCCCCATGTCTTCTTCTCGGTTAAGGTAGATAAAGTCGGAGCAGGTCTTTGCAAACTGATTGTTTATTACGGCATACACTCCGTTGGGTTCGTGCAGGGCAAGAGCTTTTTCAAAATGCACATCAAGAACAGTGTCGCTTACGGGAGAAGCAAGTGTCATTGCGGCAGGCTCTCCGTTAATGTAGACAACTCCACCCCTTAGGCGCAGAAGGGAAGCGTTTTCCACTGCAACATGAATACTTTCGTTTTCCAAAACAAGGGCTTGATCTTCCCAGCCGTTTTTTTCTTCGAACCATCTGTCGGCAACAAGAAGAATGTCTTCGCCTATGTTGTTTTCTGGAAAGAGCTTAAACTGCCATCCATCGCCATAAATGCGGTTAAAGCGTGAAATATGATTTCTTTTTTTCTGATAGTTTGAACCAGGAAGGTCGGCAAGATTTTGGGTAAGGTAAAGGTAGTCGCTGTCGGCCCTGTCTGTGTCCCATCTAAGAGCATGAGAGGAAAAAAAACGGGCAAGACATTCATCTATCTGTTTTTTCTGTTCTTGAGTGCAAAGACAAAAGCAAACTGATTCACCTTCGTCTTCTGACTTTTCAAGAATAAACTCTATGGCGGAACGAAGCCCTTCCTGTAAAAAATTTTCCTCTGCGGATTTTAGTGCAATAGGGAATCCCCATCCGTTTCTGGTATTGTGACCGTTATACTTTCTAAGAAGGATTCCCTTGTGCACAAAAAGCTGAATATCATACTTTGGCTGAAGCAGAAAGAGGTTTGCAAGGGAACTGTCGCTTCCATACAAGTCTTTTGCTCCAACCGAATTTTCTAAATATTCAAAATCTGAATGTGTTGCCGAATACTGCACGCTATTCCTTTAAAGCCGCTTCGTAAGCCTCAAACTCTTCAACCACATCGGGATTAGGCTTGTCTATTAGGCTAACAACCACTGAAACCAAAAGACAGATAATGAATCCCGGAAGAATTTCGTACAGTCCGAATATGGCGTTTACATCTGCAGGAATCAGATGCCATGCAACAACTGTTACTCCTCCAGCAACAAGACCTGCTATTGCACCTTTTGCAGTTAGGCGTTTCCAAAACAGAGCAAGCAGGACAAGAGGACCAAATGTAGCACCGAATCCGGCCCAAGCGTAACTTACAAGACCAAAGATTGAACTATTTTCGTCCAGAGCAATTACAAAGGCTATTAACGCAATGGCAAGAACTGTAAGGCGGCAAACCCTAAGCATTGTCTTAGATTCAAACTTTTTGTGAAGGATTGTCTGGCAGAAGTCTTCGGTAAAGGCACTGGCTGCAACAAGAAGCTGGCTGTCGGCAGTGCTCATTGCCGCTGCAAGAACTGCACACAGGAAGATGCCTGCTATAAAGGGCTGATAGGTCTGGAGGATTGTGGCAATTACTACAGTTTCATGCTTTCCTTCTGCAAGGGGAACATTAAGGTAAGCCTTAGCAAAAGCGCCTACAAGCATTGCACTAAACATTGCAATCGTTACCCAAATCATTGCTATGCGGCGTGAAATCTTTATTTCCTTATTGCTGCGGATTCCCATAAAGCGAACCAGAATGTGGGGCATACCAAAGTAGCCAAGACCCCATGCAAGAGCCGAAACAATGCTCATTGCGTTAAAGCCGTCACTGCCAGAAGAAGAAAAGGGATTCAGGAACTGTGAGCCGAATGCGCTTACCTTTTCCACTGCCTGAGCCGGACCGCCCATGACAACCGCCATAATGCCCAGTGTAAGAATAAGGGCAATAAACATAAGCGTACCCTGAATAAAATCAGTAGTACAGACGGCACTAAATCCGCCTAAAAGCGTATACAGCAGGATGACTACCATGCCTATTACAAGACCGCACACATAAGGCAGATCAAAGACAGTCTTAAGCAGCTGTGCACATGCAACAAATCCTGATGCAGTGTAGACGATAAAGAAGAGCACAATAAACAGTGCGCTGATTGCGGAGATTATGTGCTTTCCGTCACGCAGACGGTTGGTAAGAAATTCTGGCACCGTAATGGAATTTTTACAGGTGATGGAGTATGTGCGAAGGCGTTTTGCAACAATGAGCCAGTTAAGGTAAGTTCCTATTTCAAGGCCAAGTGCAGTCCAAAAGGCTTCCTTCATTCCAGTAAGGTAGGCAACTCCTGGCAAACCCATGAGCATCCATCCGGACATGTCTGAAGCCTCTGCAGAAAGGGCTGTTGTCCAAGGACCAAGGTTTCTTCCGCCAAGAAAAAAGTCCTCCGAACTGGAGTTCTTTCCCATAAAGCGGATTCCAACATAAATCATCATTCCCAAATAGAGCGTAAATGCAATTACTTCTTGAACTAGTGCTGAATTCATCTTTTTCCTCTAAGTCTTACTTTATCATATATTACTGATTTGGTGCAAGATAATTACCTTCTGCGTCCCTTTCTAGAAACAAATCGGAGACTACGCAGTAATGATGAACGCAATTTCTGCAGCCCAGCATCCTCACACCATTATTTACCGAGGCTGTGAAAAAACAGAACAGCTTATTTACGATATTGCAGAGAAATTATAAGAAAAATTAAAAAGGGAAGAGGGGAAGCTTTTAAACTTGACTGTTCCCGCTTCTGAAAGTATAATTTTTTATATGACTAAGAAATCATTTTTTGTTTTATTAATTTTATTTGTTGGAATCTCAGGGCTTTTTGCAATTGAATTAAGTGGAACTTATAATAAAGACTTTACCGTAAAGACCGAATTTAACACAATTGCCGCAGGAAAAACTCTGCATGTAACCAATGGCGCAACATTTGTAATGACAGATGCAATTGTGCACGGATCTATTATTGTTGACAAAGGCTGTTCTTTTATTGCCGCAAAAGATGGTGCAGGATATATGGTACTGGCGGAAGGAACCCATGTAGAAGGTATAGATTTGTACTACAAAGTTCGTGTTTCTGATAACCTTGTATTTACAAGAAAGCTTCCAATGACTCTGGATGAAGTCTGGAATAGTGGAAACCGCCAGCTTATAGATTGGGTCGGAAATATAGAGTTTTGTTACAGCACTGAGTTGAAGGGCTGGATTTCTATGAATGAAATCCGTTTTATGAATCCTTTTAATGAAAATTTATTTGAAGACTACGACATCGTTTTTACCAAGTCTGTTTCGCAGAAGATTGAAACGGAATGCCGTTCGCTCATTGTAAAGAACAAATCACAGGTTGTTATTCAGCCGGATCCTGGCTTTTGGGGAACAAAAGTTAACGAATCAATAATTGTTGAATCCGGTTCTTCTTTGCTTGGAACAGGACCTGATGGACATAAACTGCAATTAAAAAAAGGTGCAAAAATTGAGGGCCTTCCTCTTTATGTAAATTTTGATAACAAGCTTGTAGCCGTCACCAAAATTATGTCCGATTTATGGGAGATTCCTGCCTTCAACAGAAATGAATATCAAATAATTGTGTACAACCCTGAATTAAAAGGCTGGTATTTCCAGGATATCACGCTTGGAGAGGGAGACCTCCCGGACAACCTTAAAAAGAAGCTTTTAGGAAAGTGATGGATTGCTTTAATGATGAAGTCAATTATGTAAAAATCGGCTCGGAAATTTTTATCACGAAATCATATATTACTGATTTGGTGCAATATAATTACCTTCTGCGTCCCTTTCTAAAAACAAAAAGGAATGGTACATGCTAAAGAACGGCGCTCCCCAGTCAAAGGTGTCGTCATCGCTTGCCCCGAAAAACCTTGCATCGTTTGAAAGCATGGTACGCATTACAATTCCCTGTCCCTTCTTGCACAAAAAGTCAATGTTCATGTAAACATAGCCTTGGGCCCAGGGGCTTGGAACTCCCACGCAAAAGACATTTATTCCAAAGTCCGCATTAAATTCCTCTTGGGCATCGTTAGGGTCAAATTCTTCAATCTGAATTTCGCCAAGAGTAAGTCCTGTGACATTCAGAAGGCACATACACATCCACAGGGCGGCTTCATCGGTGCGGGTTGCGTTAAGGGTGCCCGTGTCCGTAAACAGAGAATAGCGAACCTGCCCCTTTATGCCGCCGTCATCAATTGCAAAGGCCTGAGTAACTGGCACATAGCGCTGTATTTCTTCGTCTATGGTAATGGGCGTCATTTCGTCAAACTGAATGTATGCCACATCAAATTCTTCTTCAGAAACTGTCACGCGGTAATGTTGGGCAACAGCCCCACTCAGACAGCAAAAAAGAATACAAAATGCAAACAAAAACTTGACATGCTTCATAGCACGATTATACCTCTTCGCAAAAGAAAAATATAGTGCTACAATTCACGCTGATGATAAAACGAACTGGTCATGCCGACCTTCCTCTGCATACAGGAACAGTTCCCCAGTGGCTTGCCGACCGCATGAGGGACCTGGGTACGGAAATAATAGAAGCGCTCCTCATAGACTACGGAAAAAAGGAAGTTCTTGCCCGACTGAGCGATCCCCTGTGGTTCCAAAGCTTTGGCGCAGTCTTGGGCATGGACTGGCATTCGTCGGGAATTACCACAAGTGTCATGTATGCCCTTAAGAGGGGAATAAATGCCCGAGCAAGGGAATTTGGTCTTTGTGTCTGCGGAGGAAGGGGAAAGTATTCAAGGCGAACTCCTGAGGAACTTTTGTATCTTGCTGATCATACTGGACTAGACGGAGACGCTCTTGTGCGTGCCAGCAAACTTTCTGCAAAAATTGACAATACTGCAGTTCAGGACGGATTCCAGCTTTACCAGCACAACTTTATTCTTTCTGACCAAGGTGACTGGGCGGTTGTTCAACAGGGAATGAATACAGCCACAAAGACTGCAAGACGCTACCACTGGTCTTCGGCTACCGTTCGGTCGTTTGTAGAAGAGCCACATTCAGGGGTTACAGGTGAAAACAAGGGACTTATCCTTAACCTAACAGACGAAAGTGCAAAATCCACCAGAGATGCCATTTTGGAAGACGCATGTGCCTCTCCAGACGGGGTTGTAAAGAATTTCACCCAGATTATGGAACTAACTAACGGTAGTTTTATTACCCAAAACACTGGCAGGAATGCAGTTTTACCCTCCCATCATGAAGTAAAAAGGGAGGATGTTAATACTAAACGGTTGGGAGCAGTTCTTGCAACAGCCTACGAAAGCCAGCCCAAGGATTTTGAAAGCCTTTTGCTTACACCAGGTCTTGGTCCCCGTACCCTGCAATCACTAACGCTCGTTAGCGAGGTAATCCACGGAACACCTAGCCGCTTTACAGATCCCGCACGGTTTAGTTTTGCCCACGGAGGAAAAGACGGCCACCCCTTCCCCGTACCCACAAAAATCTACGACGAAAGCATAAGGGTTTTGGGTCAGAGCATAGAAAAGGCAAGGTTGGGCTACAAGGACAAATCAGAATGCCTTAGGAGGCTTCATGCAACTGCTTTGGAAATTGAGGCAAACTGTATGCCAGAAGCAGATTTTGACGCAACCCTAAGGCACGAGAGGGAGCATTCTAGAGAATGGGGCGGCAGAACATGCATGGACTAGGACTTTGTTCTATTCTCCCAAGGGACGATCGGTTTTAAATTCGTGGCGGATAAAAAGCCAAGCAAGAATGTCCACAATCAGCACAAAGAAAATAAAGTAGGAATTAAGACCCGTTTGCATGGAAATGTCAGAAAGCAGAAAATCATACATTCCGTGCACCAGAACGGGAACTGCAACAGAAAGCACAAGGTTTACACCGCGACCAAATCCGTTTTGCTTTAGCTCGCAGTCCTTTGCCCGTGACAGATAGAATCCCATAAATACACCAAAGGCCGCATGCCCAGGAATGGAAAAAATTGCTCGCCCTATAGAAACAGAAGTTCCGTAATTGAGTACATAAAGAATGTTTTCAAGACCAGCAAATCCCAATGCTGAAGAAACCGAGTACACTATGCCGTCGTATCTAAAGTCAAAGTCATCAGTGCGCCAAACAAAAATCATTACCACGGACCACTTTATAAGCTCTTCAACAAGACCTACTCCCACCGTATTCTGCACGAATTCAGACCGAACCGAAACTATTCCTCCGTAGTAAGAATATATTACGCCCTCAAGAAACCGTTCAACAGGAATGCAGACAAGAGAAAAAATCGCCCCGAACAGGACAACCTTAAGCACAAGTCCCAGAGGCTCTCTTTCGTATTTGTCTTTATGGTAGACATACCAGAACACAAGCACTACTGGAAGCAGAGCAGGAACAATGATAAACCAAAACAGATACTTAAGCATGAAATGAAGTATACAGAATTTTTTTCAAATATAACAGATTTTTTTTGCTTTAAAATTAAAAATCACATACAATCGCGACAAGAGGTTACGAATGAAGAGACAACTTTTACTTTTAACGGCAATCGCACTTTGTTCTTCCGCATTTGTTGGATGCAAAAAGGCTTCGGCAGAGCAAGCTGTTCCGTCAGCGCTTCCCTACATCAGCATGGATTCATGGCTTTACAATTCTGATGATGATGTCTACTATCAGACGGGTCTTTCTTATGCGACCACACCGGCGGATGCAGATTATGAAACGCTTGGCATTTATGTTCCTGGCGCATATTTTGACGCAAAGGAAAACGGTGACGGTACATATTCATGCACGCTTAACAAAAATGCTTCTGTTGCAGGATACGACATTACCACTGCACCCTATGTACTTCTTGTTGAAACTCCGGGATACTCTGCCTGCCAGCCTCCCACAGGCTATGTCTCTAGCGTAAAGTCTTTTACTGATGCAGGATTCATTTACATTTATCCAGGATGCAGGGGAAGAGACCATGGCGCACCTAGTGGCGTTACGGACTTAAAGGCAGCTATAAGATATGTAAGGTATAACAAGGCCCTGTTACCTGGCGACACAGAAAGGCTCTTTTCTTTTGGAATGTCTGGAGGAGGCGCTCAGAGTGCTTTGCTAGGCTCAACGGGAGACGCAACTGAATACGCTCCCTACCTTGCGGCAATAGGTGCTGTTGAAGGAGTAAGCGATGCTGTTATGGGAAGCATGTGCTGGTGTCCCATTACAAACCTTGACTATGCAGACGAAGCTTACGAATGGAACATGGGCATGACCCGAACTGGTCTTGATGAAGAAACACAAAAACTTTCTAACCGCCTTGCAGAATCCTATGCGGAATACATAAACTCCCTTGGACTTACTGCAGAAGACGGATCCCTACTTACCCTTTTACCCACCTCTGACGGAATATATCAGGGCGGAACTTATTATGAATATGTAAAGGTAGCCATTGAAAACTCACTAAACAATTTTCTTTCTGACACAAGCTTCCCCTACAGTGCTTCTTCGGAGGGCAGAATGACTGGAGGAAGAGGCACCCCAGGAACAAGACCCTCTGGCGACTTTCCCAAAGGCGAAAACTTTCCCGGCGGAACAAAACCTGACATGGCGGACTACACGCAAAGAGACAACATTCAGCGTACGGCTTCTACTTCCTTAGGACTTTCCCTTACGGGAACATATCAGACTGCACAGGACTATGTAGACGCTCTTAATACAAACGGCAATTGGGTGACATACGATGAGAATACCAACACAGTGACAATCAGCTCCATTGGCGACTTTGCAAAGGCCCTTAAGAACGCTTCAAAGTCTGTGGGGGCATTTGACGACCTTAACGCCACGCAAGGAGAAAACACCTTGTTCGGCTACGGAAGCGGTGCACATTTTGACTCTACCATGGCGGCCATTCTTACAGAAATGGATTCTCCTTACGCTGCGGCATACAATGCAGACATTAAAAAAACAGATTCTCTAGGCACAAGCGTTCAGGACAGAATCAACATGTATACGCCGCTTTTCTATCTTAACAGCACATATGCAGGATACAAAACGGCAACTGTTGCTTCCTTCTGGAGAATCCGTTCAGGAATTTCGCAGGGTGACACGGCCCTATGCACCGAACTGAATCTTGCCTTGGCATTAAAAAACTACGGAATTACGGATGTGGATTTTGAAACCGTATGGGGACAGCAGCATGTAAAGGCAGAACGAACGGGAGACTCTACGGAAAACTTTATTACATGGGTAAACGAATGCCTTTCCAAAAAATAAGGCAGTAAAAACATATCTTCCCCGGGCGGCTTCCTCCTTACCAACCGGGGATTTTTTTATATTTTTATGTTCATCCATTTACCAGTTTTAAAGCGGATGGAACTGAGGATAAATCTTGCGGCCTGATCAGCTAGAACTCCCATCCATATTCCTATTATGCCCCAACCAAGAACATACCCGCAGATATAGGAGCCCAAAGTCCTGATGACGGTTACGCTTACGGCAGAAGCAATGGCAGTGTACAGGGTGTCTCCTGCGCCGCGAAGGCATCCCATGTAGATAACCTGTGCAATCTGGAAGAAGAGGACGGCTATTATTACATAGGAAATGTTTACGCCTATTTTTATGATTTCTTCCTCCTCAAAGAAGAGGGCAAACAGGGAGCGACCAAAGGCTAAGTAAACAACAGCAAGGGCAACTGTAATTATACCGCCCAAGATGCGGCATGTTGTTCCGTATCGCTTTGCAAGTTCCGCATTACCCTGACCTAGGCTTCGTCCAATAAGTGCCACCGCTGTAACCTGCAGTCCGTCTCCAAAGGAAAAGCTAAGTCCCAGAAGATTCATTCCCACCTGATGGGCTGCCATTGCAGCTGTTCCCTGATCCGCAGCCATAAGGGCAGTAAGCAGAAAGCCTACGCGCATTAGAACCTGTTCAAAGAAAACGCTGTAGCCAACCTGCACCAAAGATTTAAAAGCCTGACCTGTAGCACGGATTTTTTCTTTGGCAATATAAATTAGACTTACGAAACAGTCTTTCCTACAGACGGAAACAAGACTCATTACACAAGCAACAACAGTGCCTAAAACCGTAGCAAGAGCCGCACCAAGAATGCCCAGCTTTGGAAAACCGAATTTTCCTCCGATGAGAAGGTAGTTGAACAGGATGTTAACCAGATTGGAAACCACATTTGTCCGCATGGTAATCTGAGTGTTGCCCGCACCACGCTGAGCCGCATTTATTCCCATCTGCAGACAGTTAAAAATCATTCCGCCCATGACAACCTTAAAGTAAAGGGTGGCCATGTCGTGAGTTTCGGGAGTGGAGCCGCACCAGTTCATTATTACAGGCGCACCCAAAACAAGAAGCACGCTTAGAAAAACTGCCGCACCCAAAACAAACCAGATTCCGGTAAGCATTATTTCGTTTGCGCTCTTTCTGTTCTGCTCACCAAACCGTCGAGCAACGAGAGCAGAAAGTGCAAGGTTAAGGGCAAAGAAAAGAGCAAGCCCCAAAAACTTAGGCTGCATGGTAAGACCTACTGCCGCCACAGCATTTGCTCCCAGAGAGCTAACCATGTAGGAGTCCACCAGTCCAGCAAAGGCAACAAAAAAAGATTCCAGTATTGCGGGCCAAGCCATGGCAACCGTTGTTCGGAGGATTCCTTTTTCTGCCGCTGTCAGTTCGTGTTTTTGCAAATACATCATATAAATCAGGCTCATTATACATCTTTGTAAAAAAAAACACCACACGGAACGATTAAAGCTAGCTTAATGTTTTCACGCTTTAAAAAATTTTATAAACTGGAACAAACGCAATACCTAAGGAGTATGCCATGCCACCAGGAAGAATGGGTCCGGGATTTTTAACGGAAGAAGAAAAAGCAAATCAGCCTAAAGTAACAGGCGCCCTGCTAAAGCGCGTGTTTTCGTATCTTGTGCCCTACTGGAAACAGTTTCTACTTGTCTTGGTCTGCTTGCTTGTTTCCTCGGTGTTTACTCTGCTTCCTTCAATCCTTACGGGAAAAATCATTGACGATGGTTTGATTGGTCGCAACATGAAGGCGTTAGTTACACTGATTGGACTTTCACTTGCCGTTACCCTGGGCGCAAATTTAATCGGTGTGGCAGAAAGTTACCTTAACACATGGATTGCACAGCACATCACATTTGACATGCGCAACAAAATGTACCGCCACCTACAGCACATGTCCCAGCGATTTTTTACCAGCAGCAATCAGGGTGACATCATAACTCGTATGACCAGCGACATTTCTGGAGTTCAGCAGATAATTACTGGAACGCTTACCAGCATCATTTCTAATTCCATTACACTTATAGTCGCTCTGGTGGCAATGTTTCAAAAAAACTGGATGCTTGCAACCGTAGGCATTTTAATCATTCCTCTGTTCATGATTCCTACACGCAACGCAGGCAAGACACGATGGAGCCTTACCCGAGAAGCACAGGCCTGCAACGATGAAATAAACGGCATACTGAACGAAACACTTTCGGTAAGCGGTCAGCTTTTGGTAAAACTCTTTTGCAAGGAAGATGTGGAATACGAGCGCTACAAGGAAGTAAACGGACGCATGATAAAGTTAAACATCAAGGAAGGCATGGCGGGCAGATGGTTTAGGGTTGCACTTTCCACTTTTGCAAGCATAGGTCCAATGCTCCTATATTTTGTAGGCGGACTTTTAATAATGCGTTACGATTCAACATTGAGTGTTGGAGACATTACCGTGTTTGTCGCCCTCTTGGGAAAAATGTACGGTCCGGTAAATCAGCTTTTAAACATTCAAGTTGACTGGATACGCTCCATGGCACTGTTTACAAGAATCTTTGACTACTTTGACATGCCAGTGGAAATAGAAAATGCAGAAGACGCAATCATTCCAGAAAAAGAAGCCAACGGAGAAGTTCAGTTTTCTCATGTGGAATTTTCATACAATCCCGAACGCAAGATTTTAACCGACATAAACTTTACGCTAAAAAGCGGAGACTGCGTTGCAATCGTGGGACCTTCTGGCAGCGGAAAAAGCACCCTTATCAACCTTATTCCCCGACTGTACGATGTGGAAAAGGGAACGGTTTTCTTTGACGGCGTAGATGTGCGCAAACTGGACCTGTCCTACCTAAGGCAGAATGTGGGAATCGTAAGCCAGGAGACCTACCTCTTTAACGGAACAATCAGAGACAATCTGCTGTATGCAAAACCCCAGGCAAGCGAAGAGGAACTGATAGAAGCCTGCAAGAAGGCAAACATATGGGACTTTATAAGCAGCCAGGACGACGGTCTGGATACCATGGTGGGCAACCGAGGATTAAAACTTTCCGGCGGAGAAAAACAACGCATTTCCATTGCACGAGTTCTTTTAAAAGATCCAGCACTGCTCATCTTTGACGAAGCAACCAGCGCCCTTGACTCCATATCGGAAGCAAAAATTCAGGAAGCCATAGAACCCCTCATTGAGGAACGCACCAGCATCCTAATAGCCCACAGGCTTTCCACAATTCTTGCAGCAGATGAAATCTTAGTTATAAAAGACGGCGTCATTGCAGAACGGGGCCAGCATTCCCAACTTGTCTCGGCAGGAGGCGTCTACACGGAGCTGTACGAAACTCAGTTTAAGAAGGCACTGGGAAAGTAGAGTGATTTGTTAAATTTTATCTGAGGGCATATTGTCCAGAAGATTAAGCACTATATGTTCCGCATTTTCAGAAATAGCCTCGGCGGCAAGGCGGGCAAATTTTACTTTATCAAGCACAGTAGCATCTGTTGCATCATCTGTCATAAAAAGTTGATACGGTTGAATATTCAAAACCTCTGCTATTTTTTCTATCATGGGTATAGGCGGCAGGCTTTTTCCGCTCTCTATCATATTGATGTAATTAAGGAAGCAAGACAACCCTATCTGCGGAAGAAGAGTTGAATTATGCAAAAGTACTTGCTACAAGTATCTACGATGCGTATCACAACGACGAATTTGAGTGGCAGGATAAATTTTCAGAAATAAAGGCATCTCTGAAAGAAAAAACTTCTTCCGCCGATTTAGAGGGGTCCTACACCATGGTCACAAATGTGAAACTAGAAGATTATGACTTTGAAAAACAAGGATTCCCCATCATCATAGGAGAAGGCACTTTCTTTCCCCTTGACCGTTTCCTTAGGTATTACTATGCAAGCTCTAATTCGATTTTACAAAAACGAATAGCTTTAAAACTCGATGGATTTGAAAAATATGGATTCCTTGCCATGGCTAAAGATGATGCAAAGGTATTCCTGCAGGGAAGAAAAGATCGTTACGGCAATGTTGACAGGTCGGTTACATTACAAATTACATTTACCATTGCCACATTTGATTCAAAAGAATACAAAGCATTTGCACCCCTTGCGCTTTCAAACAACTACCTTCCAGTCGTAGGCGTTATTGAAAAGATTGAAGTTTATGATACATCCGATTCAAAGAAAATAAAGGATTTGGGTGAACTTATAAAGTCAGAATAGAAGGAGGATTTTATGCTAGCACTAGGTATCATTTTATTAATCATAGGAATTTTGGGGAAATTATTTTCCTCGGTAAGTCATATTTCTGACTCAACAGCAAAAGCCATGGGATGGATAGCGTTAAATAAAATTGTTTCCATTTTGAGTTGGGTCTTTATGGCTTTGGGTGTAGTTTTTATTATTACCAGTATACTATAACACATATACCTGGGGGCAGTGGTAAATGGGGTGCTCGAAGGTGCCGAATCTGTACCCGTAGGCGCGTTCTAGGGCATCTGTATCCATTTGCTCAGAAACTGTACCCGAAAAACACGGTTTTTGCCTAGGGAGCAGAACTATTCGGTCTGCAAACCGGGCGGCTGTGTTTATGTCGTGAATGGAGACAAATATAGCTTTACCTTCTTCGTGGGCCAACTGTACCAAAAGTTGCATAAGCTCTTCCTGAAATCCAAAATCTAGATTTGCAAGAGGTTCGTCCAGAAGGAGGACATCTGGCTCCTGTGCAAGACAGCGAGCTATGCGGACTTTCTGCCACTCTCCGCCAGAAAGCGTGTTTACATTCCTTTGAGCAAGATGTTCAATCTGTACCCTTTTTATAACAGAATCTGTCACCATAAAATCAGTTTGAGAATAGGAAGCATCGTATTTAGTGTGGGAAAAGCGCCCCATTAAAACTGTATCCCTTACGGAATAGTTCCATGCTGAAACTTCGTTCTGCAAAAGGTAGGCTCTCTTTTTTGCAAGGACTTTTTTGGGTACAGAAAGCACATCTGTCCCCTCCATCTGTACCTGTCCCTTTACCTTTAGGCCAGAAACGGTAACTCCTGCCAGAACCGTAAGCATGGTTGACTTTCCAGAACCGTTTGCACCGCATAAACAAGCCACTTCTCCGGCATTTATGGATACAGATACATCATTCAGTACAGGGGTTTCGTTCCAGGCAGCACTTACATTTTTTGCTGTTAAAAGGCATTTTATGGGTACAGATTCAGCCATTGCGCAACCCCCGTTTGGAAAAAATAAGCGAAATAAAGAATGGGGCGCCCAAAAGCGTAAGAATTGTACCCACTGGTATTTCTGAGGGAGCTATAACAAGCCGGGCAAGGGTGTCGCTTAAAAGCATAAGAATTCCCCCAGCAAGCATGGAAAAAGGAATGAGCTGACGGGCCTTGGAGCCAAACAACCTTCTTATGACATGGGGCGCTATAAGCCCAACAAAGCCAATTGTTCCACCGGCACACACAGCAGAAGAACAAGCAAATGCGCCTGCAACCATTACAAAAAGCCTGAGCCTGCGCACTTCCACGCCTAGGGAAAGAGCTGTTTCTTCTCCTCCTGTAAGCAGGTCCAACTGCCTTCCGCACAACAAAAGCATAACTACAGACAAAAGGGAAGGTATGGCTATAAAAAACACTTCCGTCCATCCACGGCCACTAAAACTTCCCAACATCCAGATGTACATAACATGAAGCTGTTCTCTTCTGGCAGAAAGAATTATTGCTATGAGGGCAGAATAAAGGGAACCAAGGGCCGAACCGCACAGCAAGAGAGCAGTAGTTGCAGAAGGTCCTGTACGACGCCCCGAAAGAAGGGTAACTAAAAATCCAGCAGCCAGAGCGCCAAAAAATGCACCTGTATTTACCGGACTTAAAACATGGGCTAAAACCACAGAGCCGCCAATCCATCCGCCTAGAACAGCACCAAGGGAAGCACCGCCAGTTATGCCTAGAATGCCTGGTTCCGCAAGGGGATTACGAAAGAACATCTGAAAAGCCGCACCACTTCCTGCAAGCAAAAGTCCTGCCGTAAGCGCAAGAATGGTACGGGGAAGCCTTATCTGAAAAAGGATTGTCTTTGAAAAATTTGTTTCTTTAGAAAAAAGTTCCGCCACACTCAGGCGCTGGGCTCCAAAAATCAGAGATACAGCTATGGAGCAGACAAGCAGCAGAACGAGTGCAACGGAAACTCCTGCAAAGCCGTTTTTTTTCATTTAGTGACTAAAACTTTACAGTCGGGTGCAAAATCTGTGCAATGTTTTTTACGGCCTCAACAAGGCGAGGGCCTGGTCTAGAGTAAACATCGCTGTCAATAAAGAAGACATTTCCGTCCTTTACGGCCTGAATTGAACTCCAACCTCTGCGGTCAGAAATGCTCTTTTTTGTTTCTCCGTTCATGTTTGGTACGATAATGAACTGGGGATTCTGAGCAATAACAGACTCCTCGCTTATCATAGGATAGTCGCTTTCAACGGATGCAAAAATGTTTGTTCCGCCTGCAGCCTGAATTATTCCGTTTATGAAGGAAGTGTTTCCCACGGTCATGTAGGGATTTCCCCAAACTTCGTAGTAGACTGTTGGCTTTGATTCTTTAGATACCGCTTTTTTTACTGCGGCAATTTCTTTTTCCATGGATGATGCAACTGATTCCGCCTCTTTTGCATGACCCGTAAGTTTTCCTATGGTTCTTACTTCTGCAATAACGGCTTCAATTGAATCGGCCTTGGAAAGATAGAGTGTAATTCCTGCGGCTTCAAGAGCAGGCTTTAGAAAGTCGTGCATTCCGCTTGTACCGTAAACAAAATCTGGACGGTATGCGAGGATTGTTTCTACGCTAACTGTCTTTCCGTCAAATCCGCCTACGCTAGGTTTTGCGCTTAGTTCTGCAGGAAAGTCACAGAAATCTGTTCGGGCTACAATCTGGTCGTATGCTCCAACCGCACAGAGGATTTCGCTATTAGCAGGAGCAAGGGAAACAATGCGCTCAACCTTTCCAGAAGAAGAACTGTCTTTTGCACCGAAAGCAAAGGCAGCCGAACAAGTTAGTGCAAGCACCAATGTTGCACCAAGAATTTTTTTTATGCATTTCATGTAATGCCTCCTTTGTGTACTGCTTAATGAGCGCCCCATTCAGCATAGTAGGCGTCAATCTGTTTTTTAATTTCGTCAGTGATGACTGCATCAGGTTTTCCCGTGCAAAGGTAGTCGGTAACTTCCTTCATGGAAACAATGGCTCTTGCCGGGAACGCGTATTTTTCCGTTATTACTTCCAATGCGCTCTTTGTGCTGTCGGGGGCTTTTTCCATGCGGTTAAGACTTACCATTTCGCCAACAACAATTACCTTTGCGACGCCAGTTACGATGGGGTAAGTTTCTTCAATTGATTTTCCTGATGTAGTTACATCTTCTATGATGACAACTCGGTCACCGTCTTTTAGTTCGTACCCCAGAAGCATGCCCTTGTCGGCACCGTGATCTTTTACTTCCTTGCGGTTGGAGCAGTATTTTACTTCCTTACCGTAGAGTTTGCTGTAGGCGATTGCAGTAGTAACACTTAAAGGAATGCCCTTGTAGGCTGGTCCAAAGAGAACATCAAAATCATCGCCAAAGTTTTCGTGTATAGCCTGAGCATAAAATTCTCCCAGTTTTGCAAGCTGACTTCCTGTTACATATCCGCCTGCATTCATAAAGAAGGGAGACTGCCGTCCGCTCTTAAGGGTGAACAAACCAAATTTTAGCACTTTGCATGCAACCATAAAATCTATGAAGTCTTTTTTATACTGTTCCATGCAAAGCATTTTACATTACTTTTTTGCGCTCTTCAATATGGTTCAAAGTATTTTTGTTGCTTCCTATGCCTCATTGTAGACACTGAAGTTTATAATCACAGGTAATCCAGTTGATAAATGGGCTTTTTCTACCGTAATATGGCCTCCCTAAAAAAATTTGCAGAATTTACTTGACATATAATACTATTTGCCGTATATTATTACTGTAAGAACGATATTATAAAACTGCAAAGGAGGAGCGTATGATGTTCAATACGGGCTCCTCGTTGCTTGACGCCGTGGTGCTTTCGGTTGTTGCACGCGAAAAAGAAGGCACTTACGGATACAAGATAACGCAGGATGTCCGAAGCGTTTTGGATGTTTCGGAAAGTTCGCTGTATCCGGTGTTGCGAAGGTTGCAGACAGGCGGACTTTTGGAAACCTACGATCAGGAGTTTTCTGGTCGTAACAGGCGGTACTACAAAATTACCGATCAGGGCATGACGGAACTAGACGGTTACCGGCGAGACTGGCGGGAGTATTGCAGTAAGGTTAACAGCATATTTTTTGGAGATGAAGCATGACACGACAAGAATATCTTAAAGAGCTTAAATACGAACTAAGGAATTTAAGCGTTGAAGAACAGGAAGAAGCCTTGGAATACTATCGCGGTTACTTTGACGATGCCGACGACGATGCAGAGGTCATGAAGGAATTTGGAAACCCTTCCCAGCTGGCACAGTCCATCGTAAGCAAATTTGCAACGGTTCCAGAAGTAAGCCAGAAGCGCAAGAATGATTCGGAAGATGGCTCTTACAATTCGTTCAACACAAAGAATGTCCGCAGCCTGGACATTTCCCTTGGCACTGCAGAAATTGTAATGGCAACTGGCGACAGTTTTTCTGTGGACTACCGCGGACTCTTACCTGGAGAAATTAAGTGCGGCCTTTCTCCCTTCGGAACTCTTTCCATAGAAAACCTCCGCAAGATTCCAAACTTTAACTTCTGGAGTCACGATGAAAACGGAAACTCTCAGGCCAACCATCCGCGCATACTTATAAAAGTGCCAGAAGGAATTCAGCTTGATTCCCTTAGGCTGCACATTGGAGCGGGCTCTTTTATAACCAAAGACATTTCCATTACGGCAACCCGAAGCCAGATTGATGTTGGAGCGGGAAACCTTGTAATAGGAAGTGTAAAAAGCGGAGCAAGCATTTTCAGGTGCGGAGTAGGAAACCTTTCGTTTACCGGTTCTGTAGAAAGGCTGGTAAAGATTGACTGCGGCATGGGAAATGTGAAACTCAAACTTACCGGCAACCCCAAGGATTATTCCATTGCTGGAAAAGTCGGGCTTGGAAGCATAAAGTTCAACGACTTAAAGAAAGACGGAATTGGAACCCTTGTCTGTACCGACCAGAAGGAAAATCACTTTTCGGTTAACTGCGGCATGGGCAGCATAAAAATTACAATGGCCCAGTAAGGCTAAACATAAGGAGACGACAATGACAAAGAGACTTTACAAATCTTCAGAAAAAAGAATTTCTGGTGTATGCGGCGGAATTGCCGAATACTTTAATGCAGACCCTACACTGATTCGCATTCTGTGGGCTGTGCTTACTTTTGTTACTTCCTGCTTTCCGGGAATCATCCTGTACATCATTTGTGCGCTTGTAATGAGCGACCGTCCCTCTGACGCCACAACAGATTGGGACAACATGAAGCGTGCCAACGACTACACCGAAAAGGACAAGGAGTTTGACAGCTACTTTGAAAAGGAAAAGGAAGAAAATCGCAAGAACAAGGAGTAAGAACTAAATCACAAGGGGCTGCCCTAAAAATTACAAAAACTTGGCAAAGGGGCGGCCCTTACTCCTCGTTGGTTGCGGACTTGTAAAGCTGGGTGAATGCAAAGTTTAAAAATTCATCTCCAGAAATTCCGTAGAGAGCATTTATAAGTGCACCCTTGCGCTGGGCAATGCTGATTATTCCCGTTACGCTTGTCCACAAATAGAACACTGCCTTGTCGGGACTGTTTTCATCAAACAGTTTTGTAAGGCCATACTTCTTCATGGCATCGTAAAGGGTATTGTTCAGGGTGCGCGCTTCTTCCAAAATTGACTGATACAATTTCGGCGTAGAACTGTCATACGAAATTCCAAAGTAGTCCAGCATGCGCCTGTAACACACGGGATTTTTTCTGCTTACTTCGACAAACATTTTGCAAATTGCTATAAAGCAGTTTCTTTTTCCAATATGTTCGTCTATAAGTTTCTTTACATCCGAGTTAACTTCCTTAAGCTGAAGGAGCAGCATGGTATCCAGAAGTTCATCTTTGCTTTTGAAATAAGCGTAAAATGTAGCCTTGCTCAAGTCAGCTTTTTTGGCAATGTCATCTACCTTGGTCTTTTCAAATCCGTTCTGGGTAAACAAAACGCCTGCTGCATTAAGTATGCTTTTGCGAATAAACTCAGATTTTTTTTCCCTGTTCATAGCGCTTCTACTTTAACTTGAATCTTCCTATCTCCTGAGAAATGTTCTGCAGGTTTTCGCGGTTTTCTGCCGATGCATCGTTTACTTCTGTTACCGAAGAAATTATCTGTTGGGCGCCTTCCGCCATTCCTGTCATGGCCTCGTTTATTTCTTCCGTTACGCCTGCAAGAATGTTCATCTCGTTTTCAACCTCGGATCCGCTACTTACAATTTCGTCAGAACCGTTCTTAACGGCCGCAGTAGTTTCCTTGATTGTGGTAATGGATTCGAGAACCTGAGTACCGCCTGCTGACTGTTCCTGCATGGCACTCATGATTACCTGTTCCTGCTTTTTTACAGTATCAGTCAAATCGTAAATGATATTGAACTGATTCTGAACTTCTGCCGTTCCCACACTGATTTCTCCAATGGCATTCTGGAGTTCCTGTAGCTGTGCATTTATGTGCTTGCCCTGACTGTTTGACTGTTCTGCAAGCTTACGAATTTCGTCGGCAACAACGGCAAAACCTTTTCCGCTTTCTCCTGCATGAGCCGCTTCAATTGCAGCATTCATTGCAAGAAGGTTTGTCTGCCCCGCAATAGCCTGAATGATTTTGCTCGCCTCAAGAAGTCCCGCAGATTTTTCCAAAATGGACTGAGCCTGTTTTACAGAAGCGTCTATCTTTGTCCGTCCGGTTTCAGACTCAGTGCTAAGTCGGGTAACATTTTCCGCATTGCGAGTAAGTATTTCTGTTACCGAACGGATATTTGCAACCATTTCTTCTACAGCAGAAGAAGATTCGCTTACGCTTGCATTCTGAAGCACAACCTGTGACTCAAGGTTTTTTATGTGTGCCACCATGTTCTGAGTCGTAGCCTGCGCTTCCTCTACTCCGGTAGCCTGACTTGTAATGCGTTGCTTTACAGACTCTATGCTTGCCACAATCTGGGTTATGCTTGCTGAAGTCTGTTCCATACTTGCGGCAAGTTCCGTTGCAGAGTCAGTAGAAATTCCAACTGAATCCGTAATGGCAACAAGAAGTTCCCTTGTCGTCTTGTAGAATTCGTTAAGGTCGTTTATGAGAAGTCCAAACTCGTCGCGGCTGTGAACCTTCAAGTCTTCGTTGGTGTAGTTTCTCTTTACAACTTCCGCAGTAAAAGCGGTAATCTCGCCAATTCGTTCCGTTATTCCGTGTATCAAAAGAAAGACATCAAAAATGGTTATGATTCCAGCAATGATTGCAATGGGAAGCATTTTGCTTACAAAAAGCATTTTATGTGGAATGCTTTCGTTGGGAGTAACCAGAACGGGAGACACTGTGCTCAAGACAAGGCCTGTGCTTGCAAAGAAGATTACAAGAATGTTGCGCACTACAAGAGGCATGGACTTGTATTCCGCACTAAACCTTAACTGCCATATGTTTCCTTCCAGCTGCTGCATGAAGATAATGTAAGGACTTAAGGCAAAGAGGAATGTAGTTGCAACGCAAACAAATGCAATGGCGCTTATGGCGTGAGGAATTCCCTTCATGCTAAGAGACATAGAAATCATGAATATGTTGATGAATCCTACACCTACTCCATAGAGCATGTGAAGGGTTTCAAAACTTTTTACAGTCTTGTTCACATACTTGACGGAATTTTCATCTGCGCTGTTGAGCCTGTAAATTTTTTTTGTGTTGGTGATATAGAATGCAATGGGTATTACCAGTCCGAATAATACAACTCCTGCAAGAAAAAGTGGACTCTGCAAAAGTTGTAAAAACTGCATCATATCCAGTTCGTTGATAAAGGCCAAAATTGGTCCGTTTATAATTCCCGGCAAAACCGTTACCAGAAGGTAAAAGACAAAAACCCTCACAGGCAATTTGGGAATAGTGAGTGCCTCTTCTTTCTGCATAATAAACTCCTCATTTGTTTTAGACTTAAAGTTCAAAAAGTAAACTTCAAGTTAAATTTATCACAAAATGCTTTTTTATGGAAGACTCTCAGACCACTCTATGGAATAAATCGGACTTTTGGGCTATATTTTTTTCATCTATGACGGCACTTGAAGCGTATTACAACAAATTCAACGAAGAGCACAGACTTACCACCAGACACGGACAGGTTGAATTCAAGACCAACATGAAAATCATCCACGACTTTATTCCCCAGGGTTCGATGCTGAACATACTTGATGTTGGAGCTGGAACAGGCAGATATTCTGTGGCGTTTTGCCGCGAGGGACACACAGTTACCGCCGTAGAACTTGTAAAAAAAAATCTGGACATGTTGGAAGCAAAACACGAAAAGGTAAATTGCTGGCAGGGCAATGCCCTTGATCTGCATTTTTTGCCAGACAGTCAGTTTGACATTACCCTGCTATTTGGTCCGCTTTACCATCTGCACACGAAGGAAGAAATGCTAAAGGCTTTTAAAGAAGCACAACGGGTTACCAAAAAAGGCGGACTTATTTTTGCCTCCTACATTATGAACGAATACAGCGTGCTTACCTACTGCTTCAAGCAGAACCACATAAAGCAGGTCATGCAGGAAAACAAGCTTACACAAGACTGGCACACGATTCCCTCGGAAGAAGAGCTGTACACATACCTAAGGCTAGAAGATATAAACGACTTAAAAGACCAGGCCGGACTTGAAAGGGTAAAAATTTTTGCATCCGATGGAGCCTCTGACTACATGAGGCGAGAACTGAATGCAATGGATGAAGAAACTTTTGCACTGTTCATGCGCTACCACTTAAGCATCTGCGAGCGCCCTGAACTTTTGGGTGCAAGTTCCCATGTGGTGGATATCCTGCGGAACATTTAAACTGCCTGCACCCTTAAGACCATAGTGCAAGTACAGGAGAGCCTTCCTGATGGGCATCATCAAATGTAGCCACAAGATTATTAAAATATGAACCCAGTGATTCCCTTGCAGCAGAAGTGCCTGTAAATTTTACAAACCATGGATCGTGGATTTCCATAAGAACATCGTATAGGGCGTCAAGATTTTTTCCGTAATAGGACGGCAGCGGAAGAGTTTCTTTTAGTACTTCGTGCAGGTCCTCACGATTTTTTACTTCGCTAAGGTCTACCGTAAATTCCATTCATTCTTCTCCGTACAAAAGTTCAAAGGTTTCGTAATGGTCGCCGGTATAGTAGACAAGTCCGTCATTGGAAAACACAATCCGTTTTGCTCCACGGGATTTTTTTCCACGGGTGTCTATGTCGCATTCAGTATATGTCCTTCCTGATTTTTTTGGAAGCAGTCCTTCTCTGTTTCCAAAGCGGTCTCCGCCTATGCTTTTACCAGGTGCATAGGGTTCAAGGCTTCCGCCTTCCCAGCCAAGTTCCGTCGCTTTTGCTTTGGTAATGAAGTTCGAAGGCAGATGTCCAAAGGTGTGAATGTATTCCGCAACAGAGTTTTTGTCGCTGTATTCACCGCTTTCTCTTATGCTAGATTTTTCTTCTGCCACAGGAGCAATTTCAGTTACCAACAGGTCGTTTTCTGAGCCGCTGACTTCGGGAGCCACATAGGAAGATTCCTCCTCTTGCGTTGACTGGGAGACTGCGGTAAGGACATCGCTTAACACAGCAGAAGTGTTTTTATTCCGTAAGGCAAACAGTGCAATTCCACATAAAAGTACAGCTGCACCTATCGTAAGTATTTTTTTAAGTTTAGTCTTTTCCATAAGGCACACTCTACCATAACAGGCGCATTGTTTTCAATCTGAATTTTTTTTAGTATATTAAAGGAATGATTCTAAACACAGGCGGCAGAACAGATACAGTTCAGTATTTTTCAGAATGGCTTTTAAACCGATTCAAGGAAGGATACGCCCTTTCCAGAAATCCCCTTTTTCCAAATAAGGTTTCCCGGGTAAGCCTTGTGCCGTCAAAAGTTGACTGCGTGCTTTTCTGTTCAAAAAATTATGAACCTATTCTTCCCAGACTACACGAAATAACCGACCGCTTTAACACATATTTTTACTACACAATTACGGCATACGGTAAGGACATAGAGCCAGGTGTTCCTTCCATAGATCAAAGTATAGACACTCTTTACAGGCTAGAAAAAATAGTTGGCAGGGAGCGACTTGCATGGAGGTATGATCCTGTTCTGCTTACAAAAAAGTACACAGTGCAAAAGCACCTTATTACATTTGAGCACATGGCTTCAAGACTTTCTGGTCATGTTGACCGCTGCATATTCAGTTTTGTAGAGATATACAAAAAGCTCCAGTTTAACATGCCAGAACTTATTCCCCTTACCGACGAAGACATTGAACAACTTGCCTCTGGTATGGGAAAATCTGCCGCCCGACACAAGATTCACCTTCAAATATGCGGTTCCTTTACAGACTTTTCTCGCTACGGAATTGCACCTTCGGGATGCGCCACTTTAGATATTCTGGGAAGGGCAAACGGAATTCAGTTTAAGGACTTAAAGCACACTGGAATGAGGCGAGGCTGTCATTGCATAAAGATGAACGACATTGGAGCCTACGACACCTGCCCCAACGGATGCCGCTACTGCTATGCAAACCAAAATCCGGAATTGGCTAAGGAAAACTACAGGAAGCATGACCCTAAATCGCCACTACTGTTCGGTAGTTTAAATAAGGATGACATTGTTACAATTGCTAACCAAAGGTCTTTTATACAGAAACAAGACTGCCAAATGAAACTATTTAACTAACAACCGTTAGTTTTTCTTCTTTTTGGACCTTGCTATAAGAGCGTGAGCTTTGCGTTTTTCGTCATAAAGAGACAAATCAGCCTGTTTTATCATCTTTACTACGGCATCTTTTCCTGTACCGTTCAGTTTTGCGTATCCAACGCTTAGCATGAGGGTGTAGGGTTTACCAGAGGTTTTGTTGTAGTCTTCAAAAGCCTTGTGTATGCGCTCCTGCACTTCCTCTGCATTTTCACAGGCATATACTACCGCAAATTCATCTCCGCCATAGCGACAAATGTATGCGTCAGTAGTCTTGAACACTTCCTTAAGGAGTTTTGCAGTATTTACCAGAGCAAGGTCGCCTTCCGGGTGTCCGTAACTGTCGTTTATATTCTTAAAGAGATTTATGTCCATCATGAACAGATAGGGCACCTTTTCGTAAACCGTCTCTAAAGAAAGCATTCTCATACGGTTGTCAAAACTTCGCCTGTTGTTTATTCCCGTAAGAGCATCAATAGAAATGAGTGAAAATCTACCGTCACAGAAAACCAGCATTTGGCTTACGGCAAGAAGCTGCCAGATAATTTTTGCCTCGGGAAAGAGCATGTGAAAAAGTCCGCCCAAAAGAGGCATGAGCAAAAAGGCAAGCGCTATAATCATCTTGGAAGGAGTGTTGCGCTTAAAAATTACAGTGACAAGAGCAACAAAAGCGGCCGCCGTAAAGAAACCGTATGTAATTATGGCCTGAATGAAATAAAAGGAACCCTTTGTAAAAAGGTTTGTATCTTTTTCTATGTAGAAAATGGAACCATTAAAAAGCGAAACTGCCAGAAGGAAAATGAAGAAGACGACGGGAACAAAGACGGCTGTCGTAAAGACCCTCTTTAACTTGGTCTTTCCTATGATAAATTCAAGAGTGTAGACGAACCAGTTGTAGGCCATTACAGCATTCATTGCAAGGTAAACAAAAGAGAGAGCATAGTTTGCAATATAGGCCACAGTTCCCACCCTGCCGTTAACAAAAAGTTGGACGGTTTCCAAAACCAGAACGGCAAGCGAGGAAATCATTACATTGCGGAAGAGGATGTTTTTTGTCTGCTGGTCCTGATTTATCCGTGACTGATAGATAATCCAAACAAGAAGCAGGAGACAAACGGCATTTATTTCCACCCTATAAAAAAGCTCGTACATCTAAGACAAAGTATACTATAGGTTCAGAAAAAAGTATAGGGTCTTCTACACTATAGACATGTATTTAAAACTGTTTTATACTTTTTTATCATGGAATTTGAGGACTATAAAAAAGAACTTTTTAAAAGATGGCATTCCCGCATTCAGCGTGTCTGCTGGTCCATGGCCATAAGTACCCTTGTTCTAGAAGTAGCCGTCTTTGTCCTCTACCTAAAGACCGACCAGTTTGACATTTCTCCTGCCAAGTATTTTCTTGTCTGGGTTTTTTTGCCCAGCATAATAAACTTTTCCTTTGCAACGATAGCAACATATGCGGTCGTAAGTAGGAACATGAGCATAAAAAGAAAAAACTACATGGTGTGTTTCTGCTTTCTTGTAACACTTGCAGTAGCGGCCATTTTCCACAACCACTTTACAATGGTTCTAGTCTTTCCCTGTTTTGCAGTAATAATGTCCGCAGTCTTTTCCGACAAGAGGCTTACCCTTATAATTACTCTAGGCGCTTTCATTGCACTCATTCCTGCACTTTATATTTGGGTTGGTCAGAATCTTTCGCTCAACATTGCCAGCCTTATAATCAGTTGTGTCATATCTGTTCTTGTTCTTGCCGGATTTTATTTTGTTGCCCGAATGATGATACGCTACAATCAGGAACAGGTAGAATTCATTTACGATGCATTTACCCGTCAGCAGGAACTTATAGAAGAACTTAACATAGAGCCAATGACAAAGCTCTACAACAAGACTGCTTTAAACGACTGCCTTAAGCTTTACATACAGAAATTTCTTAACAAAGAATTCGTCCCCCACCTTGTACTGCTGGATATTGATCACTTTAAGACAGTAAACGATGTCTACGGACACAACGCTGGTGATACAGTTCTCTTGCGACTGTCTGAACTTATTCGAAGTAAGATGGGCGGCTCGCGAAGAGCTTTCCGTTTTGGCGGTGACGAGATGGTCTTGCTGTTCGGAAACGAAACCCTTGAGCAGATAAAGGAAATTGTAGAAGAACTGCGCCTTGAATTTAAAAACACCCAGTACGACTTTAATCCCAAAGAACCCATTACCCTCAGCGTGGGCATTGCGGCTTACTATAAGGGCCTTACAGAAAAGTCTTGGTTTGAACTAGTTGACTCTACCATGTATAAGTCAAAGACAGAAGGCCGGGACAAGGTTTACATAGCCTAGGAAATACAATGAAGTCTCAGCTTACAACTCTCTGCTACATAGAAAAAAATGACTCTTACCTTATGCTGTATCGCGGTTCAAAAAAGAACGACATCAATCACGGAAAATGGATTGGTGTTGGCGGTCACTTTGAAGCGGAAGAAAGCCCTGAAGACTGCCTGCTACGAGAAGTTAGGGAAGAAACCGGTCTTACCCTAAAAAGCTGGAAGTTTAGGGGGATAGTAACATTTGTCTACGACAGTGATCCTGCGGAATATATGTGCCTTTACACCAGCAACGAATTTTCAGGAAGCTTGTCAGAATGCGATGAAGGCACCCTAAAGTGGATAAAGAAATCGGAAATAGAAAACCTAAGCCTGTGGGAAGGTGACAGAATTTTCCTAAGACTTTTAAACCAGCCAGTAGATTTCTTTTCGCTAAAACTTGTGTACGACAGTTCTGGTACGCTTACCGCCGCATTTTTGGACGGCAAGCAACATCCTATTTCTTGAGCAGAGCCGCAAAGGGATTGTATGTCTCTCCGTCATCATCAGAATGTGAGGCAAGATAAGCGGCCACATTTTCTGATTCTTCTGATGACACAACGGGACTAAGCGAAATGCGCTTCTGCTCCAAATCCACAGAGTCAACAATAACTGGCATCTTCTGCCCAGACTTGTACACCTTGCGAAGATTTGTATTGCGTTCCACATTCAGTTTGGAAACATGCACTAGACCGTCAACACCGGGAGCAATGGTAACGAAAAGACCAAAGTCTGCAATGCGCGAGACAGTTCCCTCGGTTTTTGTTCCCGGAGTAAATTGAGAGGCTGCCTTGTCCCAAGGGTCTTCTTCAAGAGCCTTCATACTAAGCGACACTTTTTCGTGCTGCCAGTCAGTTTTAATAACCTTGGCTTTTATTTCCTGTCCGACAGAAAGAACATCAGACGGAGCATTTACACGGGCATGGGAAATTTCGGAAACAGGTAAAAGTGCCTGGAACCCCTTTACATTTACAAATGCCCCGTAAGTTTCAAGGGAAATTATTGTACCAGTTACAACAGAATCAAGCGCTATTTCTTTTGCAAGCTGCTGCATGCCGGCTTCGTGTTCCGCTTCAAGAATTGCACGGTTTGAAAGTACTATGTTTTTTCCGTCGTTCTTGTATTCCGAAATGCGGAATGTCAAATGCTGACCCACATATTCTGCTGGTTCCTTCTTCTGCCTAAATCCCATCTGCGAGTAAGGACAGAATGCTCTTGTAGTTCCCACAATGACTTCGAATCCGCCCTTAATTTCCTGAGTAACATGACCTTCAACAGGAATGCCCTGCTTGTATGCATTTTCGAGAATTTCTTTTCCAGCGTTAGGTCCAGAAAGTTTTGTAGTAAAGTGCAGCTCGTCATGCCTAGAGCCGACAAAATAAACTGTTATGCTGTCGCCTTCCTTGACTGTTAAAGTTCCGTCTTCTTTGGTAACTTCCGCCTTGTCAAGGAAACCTTCACTCTTAAGACCCAAATCAAGGAACACCGTGTCCCCAGAAATTGCAACGATTTTTGTAGTTAACGGTTGGCCGTTTTCGTAAGGAGTTTTCATATACATGCATATTAGCGTTTTTTTTGTCAATGCACAAGATTATGCTTATGCGCCTTCCAACTGACGCTGCAGATTGCTCAGGTTCATTTTAAGCGTCTGAAGTTCGTTAAGGCTGCCACTTATTTTGCTCTGCATCCAGATGTCAGAAAAAAGTCCGTCCCAAGCAAAGTCTGCAAGGGTTGCAAAAAAGCCCCTGTTAACCTCGTAGCCGTCGGGCATGTTCTTTATGTCAATGCACTGCTTTAATTCGTACAGTTTGTAATTTATTTCCTGCACTATGTCCTGAGTTGAGCTGATTTTTACATGCTTCACCAGTGTGGAAAAAGTTCCGCCTCCAAGAATGTCAAAGAATCCCCAGTTACGAGCGCCCCTGCATTTGCTGATTGCAGTGTCAGTAAGATAAAGCAGTTCGTTTACAAGCTGTTTTGCCCTTGCCAAATCCTGAACCTGACTAGCCATGACTCCTCCTATTTTGCAGACCGCTGTTCTTCCATTGCAAGCCTAACATGCCGTTCGCAAATGCAATCTTCATTTTGCTGACTGGCAATAAGACCCGCCCTGTTTAAAACTGATTCTATTTTTGCGCAGGAAAAACCTTTGAACGACTCCGCAAGTTTTTCTACACCGCATTCAGGTGAAAGTTTCTTCTGTTTTGTATAAAGTTCCACAAGCTGAATTCTAGCCTTCTCGTCTGGGTAAGGAACAGAAACCCTTGCGTCAAATCGTCCCGGTCTGATTAGCGCTTCATCTAGTGCGGATATGCTGTTTGTTGCGGCAATCACAAGAACTCCAGAAGAAGGTTCAAATCCATCCAACTCATTAAGCAGGGCAGTTACAATGCGCGTGTTTTCTGTTTCGATTGCACTTCCGCTGTAATTCCGTCTGGTTCCAATTCCGTCAAACTCGTCTATGAACACAATGCAGGGTGCCTTTCGCCTCGCCTTTTTAAACAGCATCTTAACCTTCATAGGACCTATTGCCATAAACATGCTTTCAAAATCAGTTGCCTTGGCCGGAATAAAATTTACTTTTGCTTCTCCAGCAAGGGCCTTTGCAAAAAGAGTCTTTCCGTTTCCAGGAGCGCCCTCAAGAAGAATTCCCTTTGGCATGCGGATTCCCCTTTCTGCAAATTCTTTCGGATGTTGCATCATGCTGACAATCTGAATCATGTCGCGCTTAAGGTTTTCCATTCCAACAACATTATCAAATGTTACGCCTGTCTTATGCACCACTTTAAATGTATTGGGACTGATAAATTTTCTGAATGCAATAAAAATAACAAAAGCAAAAAAGACATAAAAAATCACATCTAGAATTATTGAAACAATTTGCGTGCCGTCTTTTTTTTCCGTTACTCGTACGCCGTTTATTAAAAGCCTTTCCTTCAAAAGCGGACTGTCGGGATTTTCTACGGAATATAAATAGTCATCGCCCTGTACCTTAAATCTAATTTCGGAAGGGCAAAGCTCCGCCTCTTCTATTCTGCCTTCATCAACCATCTCGCTGAACATGGAGTAGGAGTAAAAATATTTGTGCTTGTCCCTACCCTCATTCCATGCGTCAAAAGCAAACCATCCAGCGGCAAGAACAAGAAGGACTGTGGCGGCTGCAAAAATAAGTTTTCTTTTCTTCACAGTTAATTCCTAACCTAAGGCAATATCCAGTACCATCATCAGAATGAATCCGAAGGCAAAGCCCACGGTGCCAAGATTTGAATGCTCACCCACAGAGGCTTCGGGGATAAGTTCTTCTACAACAACATAGAGCATTGCTCCTGCGGCAAAGGCCAAAAGGTAGGGCAGCAGGGGAACAATAAAACCTGTAAGCAAAATCGTAACAAGGGCCGCAATGGGTTCTACAATGCCAGAAAGGGTACCGTACAAAAATGACTTACCTTTACCGTTACCGCCGCCTGCAAGGGGAAGAGAAATAATCGCACCTTCAGGAAAATTCTGTATTGCAATTCCAAGAGAAAGAGCAAAGGCTCCTGCAGAAGAAATGTTTGAACCTTTTGCAAGAAGAGCAGCATACACAACGCCAACTGCCATTCCCTCTGGTATGTTGTGGAGCGTTACCGCAAGACAGAGCATTGTCGTCTTTTTAAGTTTTGTCTTTGGTCCTTCCGGCTCAGAGGAATTTACATGCAGATGGGGAATTATCATGTCCAAAATAAACAGAAAGGCCATGCCTAGGAAAATGCCCACCGCTGCAGGAATAAAGGCAAGTTTTCCCAAGTGTTCGGAACTCTCTATGGCTGGAATTATAAGCGACCAGACGGATGCCGCAACCATAACCCCAGAAGCAAAACCCAGCAGGGTCTTCTGCAGCCTGTCGTTAAGTTCCTTCTTAAGGAAAAATACACATGCCGCACCCAGCGTAGTACCCAAAAAGGGAATCAAAAGACCAATAAATGTTTCCATGCTCAAAGTATAGCACAAAAGCCAAAACTCGTGTAGTGGCAGATTCCTTTGCAAAAATTCATATAGTCAATATAAAATTCTACACCTTTTCTATATATAAGATAAATTCAAAAATTCATCACATCTGTATAAAATTATCCTATGAAATACAATCTTGAAATATGCAAAGTTGTATCACGAAACATAAGGGAAAAACGAAATGCACTTGGCTATTCTCAGGAAAAGCTTGCGGAAGTGTCAGGCATTGCTCCTCTTACCGTCTGGAAAATAGAAAATCAGGACATGTGGCCTGGTCCAGAAACTGTTACCGCCCTTGCAAAAGCCCTAAAGCTGAGGCCCTACGAATTCTTCCTTGATGAATACGAAGACAGCATCCTCCCCATCCAGAATGTAGAAAAGACAAAAACCCAAATCCTTACCGCCGTAGAAGAAACCCTAAATCAGGCCCTGCCCAAAACCGACAACCCCAAGGAACAGAACTATACGATTTCCCGTTTTTCTAGACAATAAAGGCTCTTTTCGATACAATACAAGGAAGAGGTCTTTATGCCAAAAATAGAAGTAAACGAAAAACTATTTTTCAGTCTAGTCGGCAAAACCTACGACTACGACACATTAGAGAAAAAACTTACCAGCGGAAAAGCAGAACTCGACGAAAAGCCAAATCCAGATGAAAGTGCGGACAAGCGCGTCATCAAAATCGAACTGAACGACACAAACCGTCCCGACCTTTGGTCAACTGGCGGAATTGCACGCTGCCTTCGCGAATACGAAACTGGAAAGCACTCAGACTATTCATCTTTCCTTTCAGACAAAAACCACACACAGGATTCTGCAGACAGAGTTGTTACTGTAGACCCAGAACTAAAGGACATCCGTCCCTACATGGTTGCATTTGTCATAAGCGGAAAAGCCATTGACGAACCCATGCTGCTGGACATAATCCAGACACAGGAAAAACTTTGCTGGAACTTTGGCCGAAAAAGAAAATCCATAAGCATGGGCGTATACCGCGCCTCACAGATTAAGTGGCCCGTACACTACAAAGCCGCTGATCCCGACAAGGAAAGTTTTGTTCCCCTGCAGGAAACCGAAAAGCAGACACTGCGCCAGATTGTACAGAACCACCCCAAGGGAAAGGAATACGGATGGATTCTTGAGGGACTAAAAAAGTATCCTCTTTATGTTGACGACAAGGGCGAAGTAATGAGTATGGCACCAATCATCAACAGCGCAACTCTGGGTCAGATAGAAACAGGAGACAAGGATCTGCTCATAGAACTTACTGGCGACGACATGGCAAACCTCATGCTCAGCACAAACATTGTTGCATGCGACTTTGCTGATGCTGGATACAAAATCCTCCCTGTACGGACAGAACACCCCTACGACACAGGATTTGGAAAAACCGTTACCATACCCTACTACTTCCAGGAAACAACAGATGCCCGTCTTTCTGCAATCAACAAAAAGCTGGGTTCCGAACTCTCTATTGAACAAGTAACAAAAGCCCTTGAAAGAATGGGAAACACTGTAACAGTCAGCACAAAAGACGGAGACTCTGTGTTTACGGTAAAGCCTGCACCATACCGCAACGACTTCCTCCACGAAGTTGATGTCATTGAAGATGTAATGATTGGCATGGGACTGGATTTCTTTAGCCCCCAGAGCCCTAGCGACTTTACAATAGGACGCCTACTGCCTATAACCGAATACAGTCGCAAAGTAAAGAACCTTATGGCAGGAATGGGATATCAGGAAATGATTTTCAACTACTTGGGTTCAAAGGCAAGCTACATTACCAAGATGGGCATAGACGAAAGCAATGTAATAGAAATTGCTAACCCCATGAGCGAAAACTATCAGTTCATAAGGCCGTCAATTATTGCAAGCCTCTTTGAAGCAGAAAGCCAGAGCGGTAATGCAGTTTATCCCCACAAGATCTTTGAAGTGGGTAAAATCGCCTACATAGAACCAAGTGAAAATACAGGAACAAAAACAGTACAGAGTCTTGGATTCCTAACCGCCGCCAACAATGCAAACTTTAACGATGCGGCAAGTGAAGTAAGCACTCTGCTCTACTACCTTGACCACAAGTACGAAGTCAAAGAAACAAACGACCCTCGCTTCATTCCTGGAAGACAGGCGGCCATTATGGTCAACGGAAAGCAGGCTGGCATTTTTGGCGAAGTTCATCCCCAGGTGCTAGAAAATTGGCAGGTTGGAGTTCCTTGTGTTGCAGGCGAAATGGATTTGGAATTCCTTATGGAAACAGGAAACGCCATTGCCGCTAAAGAAAGCACACCCAAAACTCAGCCCCAGGCACAAGCAAAACAAGCGGAACAGAAGGCCTCTAAATTTGCAGAAAATCAGATTGAGCATTTTGACAAGTACATCGACCTCCGCGTGGCAGTCATCAAGAGTGTGGAAACAAATCCTCAGGGAGAAAAACTCTACATAGAACATCTGGACGACGGAAGCGGAACAGAACGAATCATTCAGAGCGGACTTCGCGACTACCTTACGCCAGAAGAACTGATTGGTCAGCATGTAATTATTGCGGCAAACCTTGCTCCAAGAAAAATGCGCGGAGTAGAAAGCCACGGAATGCTCCTTGCTGCCGACTACACAGAAGACGGAAAGGAAAAGGTTGAACTTCTTACTGCACCATGGGCTACTCCTGGAACACCAGTAATTCCTCAGGGAAGCGACGAGTCAACAGCAGCATCCAAACCTGAAAAAATCGACATTGATCGCTTCTGCAAAGTGGAGTACAAAATTGCAAACCACGAAGCCAAAGTTGGAGGAGTAACCCTCACAGCCTCAGGCCGGGCAATTACCACTCAAAAGGCAGACAACTGCGACATAGAGTAAAAACCATATCAGCAGACAAAGGGGGGCTACCTGCAAAAGGAGGCCCTCTTTTTTTATATGTATAACTTTTACAAAATTTTCTATACACACTCTATATAGCGGATTTACAAATCCACAGGTACCATAAATTTGAAGCATGGGAACGACGAGATTCTTCTTGAACTTGCACGAGTACCAGACCTACAGACAGCAAGTGTCTCTGTGCTTCCATATTCCTAAGAAAGTTTTTCTTGAGGAACGGGACCAGATTTGCAAACTGTAGGGGAAACTTTTTCCGACTGCCCTTTGCAAATTTGTGTCTCTCTGATAAAATGTCTTCATGGCACAAAAAAGAAATTTCCAGAAAGAACAGGAACAAATCGTAAGCGGCTTTGACCCGAACAAACCAAAGCCTTCTCTTCTTCTGCACGCCTGTTGCGGTCCTTGCTCATCCGCAGTAATGGAACTTTTAAGCCGGCACTTTTCAATAACCATTTACTATTACAATCCCAACATACATCCTCAGGAAGAATATTTTCGCAGACTGAACGAACTTAAGAAATTTGTGGGACAGTTTCCTCCTGCAGTAGAGACAAACATTTGCATCGTTGAGGAAGCATACAATCCCCAGGAATACTTTGACGCCACAAGAACAAAGGAAGAACCTCAACTTCAGACAGAACCAGAAAAAGGAGAACGCTGCAGAAGGTGCTATGAATTCCGCATGAAAAAAGCTTGGGACTACGCCTTAAAAAACCGCTTTGACTTTTTTACTACAACACTCTCTATCAGTCCCCACAAGGATTCACAAAAAATTAACGAAATTGGAGAAAGTTTAATTCCTGTAAATAATCTTAAATACTTACCTGCGGACTTTAAAAAGAATAACGGCTACCTAAGGTCGCTTCAGCTTAGCAGGGAATACGGTCTTTATCGGCAGGATTACTGCGGATGCATTTATTCTATGACTCATTGACACTTTTCTTTTCTCTCGCAATACTAGAACTATGAAAGAACAGACCGTCCACAAAAAAGCAGAAAGAATCCGCGATGTCCTTCACTATGTAAAGAAGTTCAAGGATGCAACGGTTGTAATTTACATTGACGATGAAATCATAGACTCAAGGCTTTTTACAAGCCACATCCGCGACATCTGCCTTATCCACGAATCGGGTTTGAATGTCATTTTGGTTCCTGGAGCAAGAAAGAGAATTAACGAAGTTCTTTCTTCCGCAGGAATTTCTTGGTCATACAAAGACAGCTGCAGGATTACTGATGACAATGCCATGCCCCTTATAAAAATGGCGGCCTTTGATGTTTCCAACAAGGTGATGACCGCTCTTGCCGCAGAAAAGAAAACGGCGGTAATCGGTAACTGGGTTAATGCCAGGGGTAAGGGTGTTATAGACGGATTTGATTTTGGCACCATTGGCGAAACAGACAAACTCCAAATTGATTCCATAAAGACAATTCTTGGAAACCGCTTTATCCCCATATTTCCCTGCATAGGCTGGAGTAACGCAGGAAAACCCTACAACATTTCTTCCGTAGAGCTTTCCCAACAGATTGCAATACACCTTCAGGCGGACAAACTCTTTTTCCTTATTCCCGATCTTGAAATTTCCAGGGAAAACTTCCGCATACCTAACAGCTTTGGTGTTTCGGAAGATGGTACTGTTCCTGCAATGAATCTTGAGGAAGTTGATGAATTTATAGCACAAAACGTTACCGAGAGTTCGGTAGATTCTGCAAATTCTAAGTATTCTGCTACCGAGAGTTCGGTAGAAAAGACGGATTCTTTAAAAGTTTCACGTGAAACTTATGTCTCAAGCACAAGGTTTCCTAACGAATTGAAGGATAAGAAAGTAAAGGTTGGCGCTACAGTAAAAGACTCCTATCAGGAAAACGCCACAAGCAGCGAGGATAAAAACCTGCGGATATTCAACCTTCTTCTGCTTGCTAAACAGGCCTGCAGTCAGGGTGTTTCCCGTGTGCACCTGTTGGACGGTTCTTTAAACGGAACGCTCCCTTGCGAAATCTTTAGCGACTTAGGTTCCGGCACAATGATTTACAAAAATAATTATGGCTGCATAAGAAACATGACACGGGAAGACATTTCTGCTGTTCTTAATCTGATGCACCCCTTTATAGAAAGAGGAAATCTTCTTCCTAGAACTCAGCAGCAGATGCAGACAGACTTCCAGCATTACATTGTCTATGTTATAGACGATACAATCAGGGCCTGTGCCGCACTTATTCCCTACAGTGACGGACAGATGGAAATAGCCGGTGTTGCAGTAGACGAGGCCTGCTCTCACATTGGAATAGGGCAAAAACTTATTTCTTTCCTGCTAGAAAAAGCAAAGACCCAAGGCGCTTCAAATGTTTTTCTTCTGACAACACAAACTTCTGACTGGTTTGAATCTTTGGGGTTTGAACCTGCAGAAATTTCTACTCTTCCGCAAAAAAGAAAGGAAGCATGGAACCCCCAGCGGAATTCAAAAGTTTTCCACAAGTTATTAAAAAAATAATTCTTTGCTTCTTGCCAAAAGGCCCCTCCTAAGCCATAAAACAAAGGCTTTCCGGTGAAGTGCACCCCAATTATTGGACACTTTAACTAGGCTGATTTTAAGGACTGATTCCTGAATTGTAAAGGGGTCAGTCCTTTTAATTTAACCTTAATTCTCTTTTCGTTGTACCAAGACAAGTATTCAATCAATTCTTTTTTGAAATGTTCAACAGACTCAAACTCCTGTAAATACAAAAGCTCAGATTTTAATAGACCAAAAAAATTTTCCATAACAGAATTATCAAGACAATTACCTTTTCGAGACATGCTCTGTCGGATTCCTTTTTCTTTCAAACGCCTCTGATAATCATACATCTGGTACTGCCAACCCTGATCAGAATGAAGAATCAGATTTGTCCCGTTAGGAATTTTCTTGAATGCCTTTTCAAGCATATCGACCGTCTGGGCATAATTCGGACTTTCTGAAAGATTCCAGCTGATTAGTGACTGGTCATGCAAATCCAAAATTGGAGAAAGATAAAGCTTTGTGCCAAACAGATTAAACTGAGTAACATCCGTAACCCATTTCTCATTGGATTTTGTTGTAGTGAAATTCCGGCTCAAGAGATTTGGAGCAACTTTTCCAACCTGGCCTTTATATGAATTGTATTTATGCTGGCGGACCTTACACACAATACGTTCTTCATGCATAAGTTTCTGAATTACTTTGTGGTTTGTTGACTTTCCTCTGTTTCTGAATTCTAGAGTAATTCTTCTGTACCCATACCGCCCTTTATTTGCATGATAAATCTGCTGGACAAGTTCTCGCTCTTCTTTGTGCTTATCCTGTTTCGGATGCGTTTCTGAGTAATAAAATGAGCTTCTTGGCAAACCTGTAAGTTTTGTCAAATCTGCAACGGAGAAATTCTGCCTTAATTCTTTGATGACTCTGATTTTTTGTTCTTTGAGTCTTTTTCCCGTTGTTTGTCTTCCTGAATTAAGGCATTTAATTTTTTTAGGTATTCATTCTCCATGCGAAGATATGCCAGTTCTTCATCTTTCGTCCATTCTTCTCTTGGTTTGTTTGGTATTAAACTTTTCTTTGGCATTTTTGAAC
>CALCRU010000051.1 GCA_937894335.1 uncultured Treponema sp.
CTGCTCCATACTTTTGGGACAGCCCCTTTTCTTTTACTTACATCTCCTGTGGGAATTGAACCCGCGTTGTCGGGATGAAAACCCGATGTCCTAACCACTAGACGAAGGAGACATATGTCTTTCAACATTTAGTGTATGTAATATATACAAATAACTAACTTTTGTCAATAGGCTGTATAATAAAATCACTAAATTTCCAAAAAAGCCTTATACATCCATGTCAAACTTTTTTACAAGTTTTGCACGGAGAGCTCTGGAATCGTCATTGTCAAGCCCCAGCCTTTCTGCTGCATCCAAATCCTGAAGGGCCTTCTGATACTCGTTTATGTTAAAGTAAGAAAGCGCCCTTCTGTAATAAACATGGCTGTGATAGGCGTTAAGTTCTATAGATCTGTCAAAGGCCTCTATTGCAGACTGCTCGTTTCCTTGCACGCTGTAAACTATTCCCTCGTAATAGTAAGATCTAAAGTTCTTTGAATCCTTTGCAATGCTCTGCTTAAAGTCGCTAAGAGACTCGTCATAGCGGTTCTGTGCAAAGTAGGCCATGCCTCTATGCTTTAAGATTACAGACTGAACTACGGCAGGAGGTTCCGGAGTGGACTGAAGAATCTGAGTGTAAATGCTTACAGCCTTCTGTAGGTTTCCCGTGTTGTGAGCATGCAGAGCCTCAAGAACAAGATCGTCAATAGTTCCCTTTGTGTAGGGGGATGTATCAACAATGGATTCTGGCGGAGGAGATGCCGTCTTAAGTTTTGCGCCATCGCCTTCGGGATGCGGCTCTCCAGTAATGACATCGGCCTTTTCGTAAAAAGTGTTGCGCCTAAAGTCAAGTTCGTTCTGCAACTTCTTCTGGTAATCCCTGATTTCCTGAAAAATAATGTCTGCCAGAGTAAGGCTTGCGTTTATTGAGGCAAGTTTTCTGCGAAGGGGTTTGTCAAAGGGATTAAATTCAGACTTGTAGATAAGCTCATGCTCAACTTCGGCCCATGCATCCTGAAGGATTGTCCTTATTTGAATTTCTACAACAGTGTCATCAGGCAGAATGGGAGAGGCAATGCTAGGCATGCAGTCTTCGGGAATACGAATAAGAATATGTACCGACTCGTAGCCAAATTCCTTTACAGTCTGATCGTTACCCTTTCGTTCAACTTCAGTTACGCAGAAACTGCCCTGAATCTGCTTTTCTACCACATCCAGATCTTCTAGAAAGGCGCATATGACTCTTATTCCAATCATGTCGGAAAGAGGAATAAGTTCTACAGAGCCAACCTGATCAGATTTTTTTCTGATGATTTTTTTGTAGTAGCTTTGAAAAGACTTAATGCGTGATTTGTATGTGGGGTTTGAGGGAAGAGAAATTACGCCCTTAAGTTTCTGCTCAACATTATCAAGAACCTGTGTAAAGACAGGGGTGTAGGAGCCGTACAGTTCGCGAAGGCTTTCTTTTGCAGGCAGCGGCAGGTGTTCAATTTCTTCCATCACTACTCCAGTAACTAAAAAAAGCCGCCCCAAACGGAACGGCTTTTACATCATGCGGACGGGCTACTACTGCTGAGAACCAGAGTTCTTGTAGTCGTCTGTAGAGAAGATTTCGTCTTCTGTTGACATCTTTGTGCGTTCGATAACGCGGTTAACCTGCTTGTTACCAAACTTGCTGATTTCAAGAGCCTGGCGCTCCTTCTCTTTCTTTGTGATGATTCCCCAAAGGTCTTCTTCATCAATGTCGCGGTCTGCTGTAAGAACTGCCAAGTCGTAGATAATCTTTACATCCTTGAAGTAGCCTACGAAGTCAGAACCAATGTCTGCTGCGTCGCGGCAAATCTGGAATCCAGAGAACTTAACAAAAGGAACTCCGCGAGGATAGATTGGGTAGATGCGGATTTCGCGTGTGCGAACTTCTGAGATGTAGTCAGGGTTGTTCCATACGAGAGTCTTCCATCCGTCAAACTCAAGTGTACCCATGTAGTAGCGGCGCTCTACATTGTCATTGTCTGTAAGGAGAACATACAGAGAATGGGGGAAGTTATCGCCCATTGTTGTTACAGAAATTGATTTGATTGTTCCAACATTGTGAATGAGACCGAAGCCTTCATCTGCACTCTGTCCTTCGAAGAGGTACTTTCCTTTCTGCTCAGCAGTGGGTTCCTGGCGGTTACCGTCTGCATCATTGTCAGAAAGTGGCTCGTATGCCTGAATCTCGAAAGGAGGAACGATTTTTGCGTTTGCGTTAGCGTTCCATGTGGGGAACAAAATGCGTACGCCCATGACATTCTTTCCTGCGAAAGGAACGTCTGCACTCTCTTTTACGGGAGCTGCCTTAACAACAGAAAGACCCTTTGACTGCACATTCTGAGCAGAAGAGTTGAGAACAACCTCCCAGTTAGGCAGAGCAAGAGAAGTCTTCATAAGAGACTTCTGGTCATCGGTAAAACTAGCACCAGCGGCAATAGAATAGTCCATTACTGTGCGACCGTTCTCCGTGGCGTTTCCGTTTTCGTCCATGACGCAATCAGCTTCAAGATTTGTGAAGTCAATGAGCGTCTGTGTTTTTGCGAATGCACTTCCTGCCAAGAGCATGGCAGCGGCAGTCAACATTACAATTTTCTTCATTCGAAGCTCCTTCTTATTCGCTTTGATGTAGCCTTGTACCATATAGTATCTAACAAGTCAGGTTTTTTGTCAACGGTTTTTTGTCCTTTTTTCAAAAATCTGTCTGCATGACACCTATAGAATCAATGTACACCTCCACATTATCGATACTTGTGAAATTCTTCACAATGTTCCGTTTAAGCATAGAAATGCCTGTCTTACTATCGGCAGTTTCCCCTGAAAAGAACAGTGTTTTTTTTGACAATCCCACAAAAGCAGTTCCGTCCTTTACGATGCAGAATTCTACCGTAGTTTCTTTATTAAAAAGCCGCTGGTAACGGTTTGTTTCAGGACCAAGCAGCAGTTCGCCTGTAAAAACCTCCAGAGCCTCCCCCACTGAATCTGAAGCAGGAACAAGACGGGGTTCCGCATAAATGCCTTCAGCTCCGTACTGGGGAAAATACATTACCACGCGATGCCATCTGTTTCTGAACATGAAAGCCGTAAGAGAAATTCCCAAAGCAAGTACGCACAAGGCAAGGGGGATATATACTGCAAGTTTTTTTACAGACTCTTTCATCTAAACCTTCCAGACTGTTTTTCTACTGGGCACCCGTAAATCCCCTAGAACGCTCAAAGTGAGTTACAAATGCCGCAAGCCCATTATATATCCCAAGGGTAAGTTTCTGCAAGTAGGAATCGTCAATAAGCAGGCGAGCTTCCTTTTCGTTGGTAAGAAATCCCGTTTCTATGAGGACGCTGGGCATGTTTACATTGCGGACTACAAACCACTCTTCCGCCTTTATGCCTCTTGGGGAACTTAAGTCTCCAACCTGAGCACCAATTCCATCCATTATGAAATTTGCAATCAGCATGGATTCGGTGGTGTACTCTTCCTCCATCATGTCGTTAAGAATTGAATTGACCGTACTGTCGCCAGACAAATCTTCATTAAGAACCTGCCTCCTGTATCCGGGATTAAGGTACCAAACTTCGTAACCAGAAGCCTTCTTGTCAAGGCTAGCATTTACATGAACAGAAACATAAAGTATGGCTTCGTTTTCTGCCAGTTTTACAGAGTTTGCAATTTCCGTACGCTGCTCAAGAGAAATAAACACATCCGTGCTTCTTGTCATAAGAATGCGCTTGTCCGGGTAAGCCTTTTTAAGCCTGTCGTAGAGCATAAGGGAAACATTCAGATTGATGTCCTTTTCGTTAACCGTCACCTTTTTTCCGTTTACGGTGTAGGTTGCATTTGCACCAGGATCTTTTCCTCCGTGACCGGGGTCTATAAGGATGGCGCCTATGCGATACTGGGCAGCCTTGGTTTCAGTCTTGAAGAAATTTTCCGCAGAAGTAAAAAATGCTTCCGTAACAAGCAGAACTCCGTCTTTTACAAGAGGAGCATCAACTTCAAGAAGGTGGGTGTAATCCTGCAGAACAAAACTGTCGCCAGCCTGAAATGCAAGCTGGTGTCCGTTCTGTTCCAGGATTCCGCTTTGGGCAAGAGGATCCCAGTAAAGAGTAATGCCAGACGATAAAGCCTTTTCGCTAAGGTTTACAGTGTACTTTTCTTGAGCGGCTGCAAGGACCGGTGCAAGGGCAAGGAGGATGACTGCAATGCTTCTTTTTAGAAACTCGCTCTTATGCATTTATTTTCTCCGCAGGCGTCTTGAGGAACGCATCTTTGCATTGTAGATTTCCAAATCAGTTTCGTAAAGGACACCCTGAATGCCTCCTCTTAAAAGTGAAAGCCAAAATTTCTTTGCACTAAGGGAAGGATGCTGAGGGCAGAGCCTGTCGTAAAGAGAAAGTGTTTCGCTTATGGTGCGATGGTTACAGTCCCTTACACTGACACTAACAGAAGCAAGAGCAGGAGGAAGCTGGTCAGACAGGAGACTGTCTGCTTCTATGCGAGGGGCTGTCTGAAGCCAGTGGGTAAGTTCTTTTATGATTTCTCCGTCAAGGACAAAGAAGGAAGGAGGAAAGCCCGACTCTGATTTTTCAGTCTTGCCAGAAAGAAATGTTTCTGTTTCTGTAGAGGGAACCTTCAGCCTAAGCACAAGGGAAGAAACGCAGCTTTCAGAGGCATTTACCGCAAGTTCGTATGTAGGCGCACGGGAAATAGCATTGCCGCATTTTTCCACATTGTTACGAGGGAAGTTCACAGAGGAACCTTCTGTTGAGCGGTAGAACACATTCTGAACAAAGGGAACCGCAAGGGCATTTTCCTTACCGTAAATTTTTTCTACCGTACCGGGAATGGAAATCCATGCACGCTCGGCACTCACCTGTTGGCAGGGAACTTCATAAATGCCCAGTTTTGCACCGTGAACCGCCACAGGACGCCTGTGTTGCAAAAGATCTTCCGGTTGTTTTCCTAGAGCCAAAAGAAGAGCCTGTTTGGTAAGATTTATTGAAGAGGCATAAGGGTAAGTCCATCCGGACATGTATCCGCCAGAAAGACGGGCTGCAACTTCTCCTATCATGGGGCCCTTATCTGTGTACTTTATGTCTGCCTTTGCAACTCCGTGGGTAAGACCAAGGGCGCAGACTGCATTTGCAAAGCAGGCTATAAGCTCGGACTTTTTACCTTCGTCTGCTCGGGTAGGCATGGTGTGTCCCGCCTCTATAAAATAGGGTTCGTAAAAGATGTGGCGATCTGCAAAACCTGTTATGGTAAGAGTTCCGTCACAGACTATTGCGTCAATAGAATACTCGTCACCCTTCATGTATTCTTCAAGTATTGCCCTACCCGTTCTTGAGGCACGAACCGCTTCTTCTACGGAAGGAAGAAATTCCTGAGGATTTCTAATCATCCTGCAGCCACGGGCACCCATATTGTCTACAGGCTTTACCACACAGGGAAACTTTATTTCTTCAAATTTTTCAGAGGCTATGAAAGAAGCAATTTCGGTTCTTGAAATTTGTGTAAAGTTTGGAGAAGGAACTCCGGCTTCTTTAAAGCATGTCCGCATAAGAACCTTGTCGCTAGCATTCAGAGCAGCCTGATAGCTGTGAGCAGGGAGGGAACATTTTTCAGCAACATAAGAAACTGACGCAGAAAAATCAGTGCCGGCGGTAAAGACCCCTTCTAGGGAGGAACCCAAAGAAAGTGCTAACTTGGCAAGGGCCTCTTTGTCCTTAAGGTCTATGGGCTCAAAGCGATCCGCATAGGGAACGCATATTGCATGAGGATTTGCATCCACCACAAGAGTTTTATAGCCTAATGACTTTGCCGCCTCCAGTGAAGGTTTTTGCATGAGTCCGGCTCCCAAGATAAGAACATATTTTTCCTGCATCATTTGTCTCCTGTTTTTCTGCAGTACACTTCAAATGTGTCTCCAAGTTTTAACACATGGCTTGCGGCACCCAGCACATTGAACGGAAGAGAATTCTTTTTCCATCCGTGTTTTTTTGCAGACGGAAACCGTTCAGGGTGAATTCCAGTAGAAACGATTTTTGAAACCGTAAAGCCGTATTTTTTAAGAATGGACTGGGCGCGAGAAGGTTCCCACAGAGTGTAATGGTCGCCCGGACTTTGGGTAAAGAATTCCTTCGTGTTGTATTTTCCGCTTACACCAGAAGCAGAAGGCGTGCTAAATGCAAACACACCACCCTTCTTTACCAGTTTGGAAACAGCCTTTAAAACTGAATCCAAATCCTTAAAATGCTCTATGACATACCACATGGTAACGGCGTCAAACTGCTGTATTCCAAATTCTTTACTAGGGTCAAAGTTTGGAAAGACCGAGCATACGGCAGGATACTTAAGCGAAGTCTGAACATATTCAACAGCATCCTTTGAAATGTCAAGGCCAAACACCTGCCAGCCAGAATCATTTGCGGCATCAAGGAAAGGTCCCATTGCACAGCCTATGTCCAGAATAGTAGGTGTTACTGGAGAATGCATGCGGCGGTACACATAGTCAATTACACTTATGCGTCGCACACCCTGAGCCTTAATTGAGGCAAAGTCATCAAGATATGTTTTTCCATACTGCTTTTCGTAGTCCTCAAAAAAGTATGCGTGATTGTAGGCGGTATCCTGACTCTGCATTGTCCATGACATGTAAAGCATTCCGCAGTTTTGGCAACGGCGGTATGTTCTGTCTGCGGTACGGGCAACAACAGGATCCTTTCTGGAAGGAAAGCTACGACATACGGGACAAGAAATGCGCTGGGCCTGAGAAAGGCTTACGATAAAATCAGAAAGAGAAAGTTCCTTCTGCTCACTTTCTGCCCTGTAAAGTTCAGAAGGTTCGGCAATGGCGTTTTTTACAGACTGCTCGTTTACGAATGCCGCAGGTATGCATTTAAAGCCATATGTTTTTGCAAGGTTTTCGTGAAGGGCGCTTGTTCCCAAAAGAAGAACCGCACATCCTGCATTTGAGGCTTCGAATGCCGTAAATCCGTAATGAGTTACTACCAAATCATAAATGGCAAGTTTTTCCCTAAGGTCTTCCACTGGGGGAACTATCTTTACAAACTTGCTTACATCAGTGGGAAGATTTTCCTGCATGATGATGGCGTTTTCCTGAGAGCCAGCCACAGCGGTAACATACATTCCACTACGAGCAAGGGCTATGGTGGCAGGTTCAGTAAGTCCGGCAGGATCCTCTCCTCCAAGAACGACAATAGCTGTATGAAGGGCCGCTTTTTTTGAGTCAGGACTTCTTCTGTTCTGTGGCAGTGGAATAAAGCCTGTTTCCGTGCGGTTTGCACTTCTGGTAATTCCTACAGATGGAATTATGTCAAGAAGATAGTCTACATAATTTGTATCTGGTCTTCCTTCGTCCAAAGCGGCAACTGCAACTTCGGGACACTTTGAAATTTCTTCCACAATGGAATCATCAGCACTAAACAGATCGGTTACAATCAACTTGTACTGAGAAGCATCCTTTAAAGAACGCACAATCTGGTAAGATTCAAGACCTTTTTTTCTTGCGTCTTCAAGAAGGGCTTCTGTCTGAGAAAGTCCGGCATTCTCTGGAATATAAATGTCCTGTCCTGTAGCAAGGGCAAGAGAAAGACATCTTCTAAAGTGACCCGTTCCCCTTCCCTTTGCAACACAGGGAATCAAAAGCACTGGATTACGAACAAAGTTATTCCACATTCCGTTCATTATTTCTTCTGTGGTGTAAGGTCTGGTAGCGGTCTTTGCTCCAGAAACTGCATGTACCAGAGCAAGGGCGCGTCTGTAGTCGGCAGGAGTGTCTATGGTTGTCCTTAGTTCGCTGTAGTTCCAGCGGTTGGGAGCCTTTATAAAAAGACAGTTAAAGTTTTCGCGATGATTGTAAAGGGCTGGTCCCACATGCTCATGGTCGTAGGCTTCGTTTGTAAGGGATGCGGCCTTTAGCAGAGAGTGGGCATTGAACATTTCTACACCAGAACCATGGGGAAGGTCAGAAAAAGTTATGTAGTCAACGGGAGAACTTTCGTCCCTCGCGTAAAACTCATCTTCCAGTGCAGATGCAGCCTCGTAAAACAGGAAGGGATTGTCGGCAGTGGCGCGTACAACAACATCGGCCTTTGACTCTTCAATTATTTTGCAAAAGCGATCAAGCACATCTTCCGTAGAACCGGCATAGAATTTCCATCCGTGACGAGCTGCAACAGGAGCAAGTTCTTCGCTACTGGGCGTGTCGGTTGCAAGATAGTATTCGTCCGCTGGAACTTGACTCATTGAATCCAACACCCAGTCTACCACGCATTTTCCGCCAAGAGGAAGCAGAGCTTTGCGGGGAAGCCGTGTTGATGACAGTCGGCACTGAACGATAAGGACGGTCTTTCTTTTTTTACGATTGAACAGATTTAAGAACTTCATTTTATTTTCCCCAGTTTTCTATGAGCAGTGCGGCATCAGTTTTAAACCGATATTTATTTTCTTCCACCCAATGGCGGGCTTCTTTAAAATTCTTAAGTGCTTCGTTAAATCCCATGGAAGACCGCCTCTTGAACGAAAAGAAGGAAGTCTTTGGAATTACAGCATGGTCCACTTCAAAACTTGGCGCAAGATTCTTAAGGTAAAAGCGAAGATATGAAATGTCTGCCGTTGCGTCTTCGGGCTGAGGAGGCTGAGCATAGGAAAAGCTGAATGCAGAAGACAGAGTTACCTTTTCGCCCCAAAGCCAGGCTCTCATGAACAGATCAAGTTTCTGCCAGTATTCGCTGGTAATTGTATAGTCGGCCCCACCCAACTGCTCATAAAGTTTTCTGCTGTAAAGGCCAGCCCAATCTGCTGCATAAAGAGTAGGACATCCGTCTACAATGTTGAATGAAGGATAGACTGAAAAGTATCCCTTGCTTACATCAGGTGCAAAGCGCACAAGCTGATTCTGCATGGGTGAAGCAACAAGTCTAGGACACACGCAGAACTGTGAAAGTTCGCAAAGTTTTTCTGCAAGGTTCTGACTAAGGAGCGTAGACTGATTGCACATGGAATCATTTACAACAAGAACATAATCTCCTTCAACCTGAGCCATGCCTATGTTTATCATATCGCCTACAGTTAGGCTTTCTTCAGTTGCAATAAAGCGCACAAATGGAAACTGCCTTACAAGACTTTCAAGAAGAAGACTGGGCTTACCGTAAGACACGCATACGATGTCTGCAAAGTAACTGTCCTGAGCCGCCTCCAGACAGTGAGACAAAAACTGAGAACCGTTGCGGTTAAGAATTAAGCAGGAAACGGGACTGTCAGACTTTTTTGTAGGTCCTGAGCCACCCATTACCGTAAGCGTTACCTGCCTCTGGTTAAAAGTTAAAGGTATAGTATTCATCGCACTTCCTGCATAGTTCGCAATAGTTGCCTGCAATTTGGGCAGGAACTTCTTCCTGTATTTTCTTCCATGCATTTTCAATTCCGTCATTTAAATGCACAGATCTTTCTGCGGTAACACGCTCCCTGCAAAGAGGAATGGAACCGTCTGCAAGAATTACCATATCCCGCTTTACATGCCAGCATGGCATTCTAACCAAGGGCGAAAGGTCTGCCGGTTTTTCGTCGCTTAAGACTGAACAGAAGGAATCGTATTTCTGGATTATAACATTTCCTCCAGAGGGAGATTCTGAAGAATGCCAGAAGCGGTAAAAGGATTCAAGTTCTTTTTCGTTTGCATTCATGCGCACCATCTGGGGATATGTTTTTTTGGGGAAAAAGGAATTTAAAAGCTCCACAGAAGAAGAAGCTGTCGCAAAAAGTTTTTCTGGAGAAGCGTCACCGCCAGCCTGATGAAGCAAACCGTAGACCTCAGGACTAAAAGCGTCAAGAAGGACAATCCATGTAATTTTTTCGCTGCCAGGAAAGTCTCTGATTTTTTTGCACAAATCTTCGTTAACAAGACTTCCGTCAGTTTCTACAAGAAGAGAAAGTTTTTTATGGGAAAGACACTCCCCTACAAAGTTTAAAAACTCAGGATGAAGGAGGGGCTCTGAATAAAAGCCCAAACTTATTACAGCGTCTTCCGAAAGTTCTTCTATCTGCTTTAGTGCAGAAGAAAAGTCAGAAAGAGACATAAGGCATTCAGAAGATTTTTTACAGGAAAGAGGACTGTATGCAAGTTTTGATGAACAAGCGTCTGTCATCTGGAATGTGTAAAAGGCAGGAACCGTGCACTGAACTTTTGCAGAAGCAGAAGCGGTCTTAGAAAGGAATGCGGCTGAAAAATCATTTTTTGCACTAGCTTCTTCAAACAGGGCAAGGCATGAAAGAAAATTTCTTTTTAGGTCGGTGGTAAAGTCTAGGCGGTACTGTCTCCAATCTTCTTCAGAAAGCACAGATTCTATTTCAAAGGAATTTATGTCTATCTTTAAGGCGTTCATTAAGGTGTCGCCATCCAAGGGAAGAAGTTCGCAGCTTTTTCCTTCAACAAGGCTTTTTAGAATGGAAACAGAACCTGCGCCAATCACCTCTGGAGCAAGGGCCTTGGGATAGCCGTCTGCAAATGTGTATTCCGCAAAATACTTTTCGTGGCTGGAAAGGAGTTTTTTTGTAAGTTCTGCGTCTAGGAAGGGTGCCGAAAGTGGGGCTACAAGCACACAGTCTGCCTTTGTTTTTGAACAGCAGTCGGCAAGGGAAGCCAAAAGTTCCCGGCAGTTCCACTCCTCCTTTTGAATCAGGTCTGCCTTTATTCCCCCGGACGAGGAAGCTTCTGCGGCAAAAGAAGCAGTCTTTGAGTTTACCGCAAGAAAAACTCCTCCGTCAGAAAACAAGGATGCCCACTTTAGGGATCTTTCTGCTGCACTTTGAGAATTAAAGGCCTTTTTAAATGGATAGAGGCTGTCAGTTACCGAATACAAAAAAACTATAGTTTTCATCTTATAAAGTATCGGAAACGCACAGGGTGATTTTAAGTTAAATTTGCCCCTTTACATGGGAAGCAAAATACGGTACAGTTGTATTATGGGTGAAGAAAACGCATTAACAGTCTCTCAGCTTACAGGACTCATAAAAACCATGCTGGAGAACTCGTTTAGGCAGATTTTTTTGGTGGGAGAAATATCAAACTATCGACCCAACATAAGCGGACACCTTTATTTTCAGCTAAAAGATTCAAACAGTCAGATTAGTGCAGTTATGTTTAGGGGCAATGCCTCACACCTAGCCTTTGTTCCCAAGGACGGAATGCTAGTTCAGGTTAAGGGACAGATTTCCGTCTATGCCCAAAGGGGTAACTACCAAATTATTATTAGTTCCATGACTCCTGCTGGAACAGGGGGAATTATGGAAATGATAGAGGAAAGAAAAAAACGCCTTGCTCAGGAAGGACTTTTTGATTCCTCGCGAAAAAGAAAACTGCCCCCCTACCCCAAGACGGTAGGCATTGTAACAAGTCCTACTGGAGCAGCCCTTAGGGACATCATCAACATAACCCGGCACAGAAACGACGGAATGAACCTGATTGTTCTTCCAGCACTTGTTCAGGGAGAAGACGCTGCAAAAACCATAGTGGCTCAGATTAAGGCTGCAAACCACTGGCACTTGTGCGATGTGCTTATTGTAGGCCGCGGAGGTGGCTCTTTGGAAGACCTACTACCCTTTAGCGACGAAGAAGTTGTAAGAGAAATAGCATCTTCAAAAATCCCCGTTGTGTCGGCGGTGGGTCACGAAATTGACTGGGCTTTAAGCGACTATGCGGCAGATGTAAGGGCTTCAACTCCCAGTCATGCGGCAGAAATCGTTGTTCCCCAGAAACAGCAGCTTTTGGAACAAATTCGCTATTCCGCCTCGGAACTGTACAGCACCATAAACTCAAGGACACAGAACCTTCGCCTTATGCTTAAGACTTTTACTCCCGAAAACATGGAGCTTCAGTTTAGGAGCATAGAACAGCCCCTTCTTTCTCGCTACGAAAATGCAGTGCAGGAACTTACTTCTGGCATTCAGAAAAAAACGGAAGACACAAGGCTTTTCCTGCAGCGCTGTACAGAAATTCTTGAAAGCGCAAGTCCTCAGGCCATTTTTAACAGGGGCTACAGCATGGTAACGGACGCAGAAACAGGTAAAGTAATCCGCAGCATGAACGACACTAGGTCGGGAGCAAGAATTGTAATACGCCCCGCAAAAGGCAGGATAGAAGCTACAGTTGTAAAAGGAGAACAGGCATGAATACATTTGAATCAAATTTAAAGAGACTTGAAGAACTTACTTCGGCAATAAAGCAGCAGGACATTTCCCTAGAGGAGGCTCTTAAGGATTTTGAAGAGGGCATTTCCCTTGCAAAAAAAATGGAAAAGGAACTTACGGCCATCGAAGGAAAAATTCAAGTGTTGATGAACGCCCCGGAACCTCAAGAAGAGGAGTCAGAAAAAAAGACAAAGGCTTCTAGGGCAAAAGAAACTGACTCCCCCATACTAGATCTGTTTTCTGAGTCTTCAGAAGTAACGGGTACGAGGAATTCCTAGGCAATGGAAGAGCACAAGTCTGTACGCATTTTAAATCCAGAGGTTTCCCGAAAAATTGCGGCGGGTGAAGTTATAGACCGTCCCAATGCCATAGTAAGGGAACTTATGGATAACGCAGTTGACTCTGGAGCAGACAACATAAGGGTAGAAATTACTGGCGGTGGCATAGAACGCATTCGGGTGATAGACAACGGTGGTGGCATGACAAAGGAAGACCTTGAAACCTGCGCCCATCCCCACGCAACAAGTAAAATTGTAAGCGAAAAAGACCTGCTTTCCCTTTCAACCCTTGGCTTTAGGGGTGAAGCTCTTGCCTCTATGGCGGCAGTAAGTCGCTTGCAGATTCAGAGTGGCGGATGGAAAATGAATGCCTCCGTTACCGAAGACCACATACTTACCCAGACTGCGGCAACCCAGGGTACCATAGTGCAGACAGAAGCCCTCTTTGAAAACTTTCCAGCAAGAAGGGTCTTTTTAAAACGCCCTGCCAGCGAGGGGTCTTTGTGCCGCTCTACATTTGAAGAAAAAGTCCTTCCCCGACCAGACATTGCATTCAGCTTATATATGGACGGAGAAGAAAAACTTACCCTGCCCAAGGGGCAAAGTCTTGTGGAGCGCTTTACCCAAGCACTTTCCCTTTTTGAAGACGAAAAACTCTTTTACGAAGTAAAAGGCGCTGCAGACGATGGAAGCTGGTCTTTTACAATGGTCATAGGAGAACCTTCCGTAACCCGTCCAAACAGAAAAAACCTCTACATCTATGTAAACGGAAGACGCATTCAGGAATACTCACTTACACAGGCAATTGAATACGGATGTCAGGGCTACTTTCCCAACGGACAGCATCCTGTGGCCTGTCTTTTTGTTACCATGGATTCTTCCCAAGTGGACTTTAACATTCATCCAGCAAAGAGGGAGGCAAGATTTAAAGACATTTCAGGACTACACCACGGGGTAAGTTCCGCAACAAAGGAATTCTTTAAGAACTATACAGTGGCAAAACTTCTTCCCCAGACAGAACAACCAGTAACAGAAGAACCAGATCTAGGCTTTGAAAGGGAAACTGGGGTAGAAGACAAGCAACAAACGACCGTTCGCTTTCCAAAGGTAGAAAAGTCAGACTTACGCTCATTCGGTCACAGTCAGAAAATTCCATCTTTTAACTACCGACCGGTAGACACATCTTCTTACTCGGGGCTATCCTCCCTTGTAGCCAGCGCAATTGAAGACGATGTCTCTGAGCCAGAATCATTTAAGCCAAATTACATTCATGAAAAATACGACAGCAGCGAAGACTCTTTTCATTTTGTGGGAAGCGCCCTGGGAACATTCCTTATTGCAGAAAAGGATGACACTCTCTACATAATTGACCAGCATGCCGCCCACGAAAGAATCCTCTACAACAAAATCATGGAAAAGGCGGGCGAAAAACAGCCTCTTCTGGTTCCCTACAGAATCGTTCCCCAGAGCGAAGGGGATGACGCTTATATTTCCGCATTAAGCGAAAATTTTTCAGAATGGGGATTTGAATGCGAAAAGTCGGAAGACGGTTCTTGGCTCTTTACCTCAGTGCCAGTACGCTGGAAGGGAACAGAACAAGACCTTCAGCACGACATTTTGGACAGGCGAATAAATCCCAAGGACATTATAAATGCAGTAGCAGCATCAACGGCATGCAGACGAGCTGTTATGGATGGAACCGTACTGGATCGGGAAACTGCAAGCGACATTGCAAGAAAGGCCCTTCTTCTTCCTGACCCCCACTGCCCCCACGGCCGGCCTGTGTTTACAAAAATAACCAGAAGCCAGCTTTTTTCTCTTGTAAAGAGAACCTAGGCTTAAGAAAATGCATTTACTGCAAAGAAGAAAGAAGTGCCGTAACTTCTGACCGGCGCAGGGACGGAGCCTGTTGCTGGACAAGAGTAAGGTAGCCCTTTGCAGTCTCAGTGTCTTTTAGGGCAATACACACCTTGGCAAGTTCTATCATGGAATCATAATCCTTACCATCAAGTTTTATTACATCCTCAAATGTGGTCTTTGCCAAATCGTACCGTTCTGCAGCTGCATAAGTCTTTGCAAGGTTTGCCCTAACAGTATTGTCCTTGGGCTGAATTTTAAGTGCGGTAACATAATAGGGAATCGCCTTGTCATATTCAGAATTCATGCGGTAGGCGTTTCCCATGTTGTTGTTTACTTCAAAATTGGAAGGCTGCAAGGAATATGCCCTGTTTAAAAGCACCAGTGCGGAATCAGCATCGCCTTCGTCAAGGAAAAGCACAGCCAGGTTTACCATTGCCTTTACATGGGTCGGCTCGGTTTTTATAACCTGATTGTAAAGCGTCATAGCCTCTTCCGTACTGCCAGTTGCATCAAGAATAAGGGCATAGTTGTAGATTGAGTTTACCTGAACATCTTTGTTTGAAGAAGAGTTTCTAGTGTCGTATGCCTTTTTTGCATAGGAAACCGCTTCCGTAGTCTTGCCCTGATTAAGCATGACAGTAGAAAGATTGTAGTAGGTGGCAGGATCATCTTCTCCCGGTCCCTGAAGTGAAATCGCATGCTTGTAGGCGTCTTCGGCGGACTTGTCTTTTCCTATGGAAGCATAGGCTGACCCCAGTTCCTTGTAAGTGTTTGCATTGGAAGGATTGACTGACACAGCCTGTTCAAACACTGTAATTCCTTCGGTAACATTGCCTTCCTTTACGAGGATTCTAGCAGCCGCAAGATAGGCGTTTTCGTAAGTGGGATCAATGGAATATGCCTTACGATATGCCGCAAGGGCCTGAGAAGTCTGGTTAAGTCTAGCACAGGCTATGCCCAAATTGTACTGGCTTGAGGCAAAGGAAGAGTTGTACTTTACAGAAGAAGTAAATGATGTCTTTGCTTCGGAGTATTTTCCAAGTCTGGCCTGAACCCGACCTAGCTGATAGTAGTACATGTAATTCTGACCGTCCGCAGAAACAGCCGCACGAAGTTGCTTTTCTGCCTCGGCAAAGTTTCCGCTGTCAAAGGCCCTCATTCCCATAACATAGTGGGAGGGAGCATCGTTGGGAGAGGAAGTCATTGCACTGGTGGCATAGGAAGATGCAGAATCTGAAAGTTTCTTTTTCTGAGCGGAACCATCGGCAGCATTCTGGGATGCATCGTACAAAAGTTCAGCCATTTCTCCAAGTTTCTGGGCGGAATATGCGGAGTCGTCGGAAGGAAGAAGTTTTTTTGCCGCTTCAAAATGACTTAATGCGTCCTCTATGTGTCCTGAATTAAGGGCTGCGGTTCCCTGAGCAATTTCGCTATTTATGCTTTGGGACAAGGCCTTGAATGCAGCATCCTTTTCTGCCCTAGCCTCTTCTTCCCTAGCCTTCTGAGCCTGAGCCTCACTTTCTGCACGGGCGTTTTCGGCGGACTGCTGCTGCTGTCGAATCAGTTCCTCAACAACTTCATTGTTTCTTTCGTTCTGTGCCGACTGGCCTGCAAGCTGTTCCGCAAGAAGTCCTAATGTTCCCTCCATGCCGCCAGAGTCAAGGGTAGCTGATGAAGAAGTTTCGTCCCTCTGTTTTTTTAGAGAAGCCGTTGTCTCAAGAAGAGCCTTAGCCTCATCGTCATCACCGTTTCGCACAAGAATGTCGCCAAGGACATTAAGGGCATTGTCGTAAAGCCCCTGTTCCATATACTGACGAGCAAGAGAAAGCCTGTTTTCCCTTTGTACAGCCGCAAGTTCTGGTTCGTTGGATGCAGCTGGAGCCTGAATTCTGCTTGCACTGCTAAGGGAAGCATACTTTGCCGCAAAGAATACTCCAGTTCCCGTTCCCACAAGAGCTAGAAATGCAAAAAATATAAGGAGGATTAAAAATAGAGTGCGTCGTTTTTTTTCTTCCTGTCGTCGTTCTTCCTCTTCCTGAGTCCGTCCCCAAAGAGTTCTTTGCAGAAGGTCTTGAGTAGCCTCGTCAAGTATTATGGAAGAAGGAGAAGCCTGAACCTGCTGACTAGGATTTTGATCTCCCAGAGCAGCCTGTTCCGCGGCATCAAAAATAGAAGCCTCGTGAGAAAAGATGGGCGCCTCATCCGCCTGAACAGAGGTTGAAGAAGAAGCCTTACGGACAGTCTTTTTGGCGTAAGATTCAGATGCAGTCTTTGTAGAAACCGCCGCCTTTCTAGAGGAAGCAGTTTCTGAAGAAGTTTTTGTTGTCTTTGAAGTTTTTGCCGTGGCAGAAGAGGAGCCTTTTACTGCCGAAGTTTTTGCTGCCTTTGTAGTTTTTGCTGTGGCAGAAGAGGAGCCTTTTACTGCCGAAGTTTTTGCTGTCTTTGTAGTTTTTGCCGTGGCAGAAGAAGAGTCTGTGCTTTTTTCCTTTGCAGAAGTCGCCTTTGCTGAAGAAGATGTCTTTCCAGAGGTGGTTTTAGAGGCAGTTCCTTTAGGAGAAGATGCCGTCTTTTGAGTTGTCTTTGCACCAGCCTTTGTAGTTTTTGCAGTTCCAGCCACAGTCAGTTCCCCCGAATAAGTGCTTACTCAAAATCCGATTCGTAACCGTAGTCCACGGTTGATTCAGTTCCAGCAGAGAGGTTTTCAGACTGGGAATCCTGCAGAGAGGCGGCCACATCTTCCAGAAGGCGCCGTCTTCTTTCTGCTGCCTCCTGTGCAGCCTTTTCACGCTCTGCTTCCTGCTGAGCCTGCATCTGAGCCCTCTGAACGGCCATTCTTTCTTCCTCTTCCTTAAGGCGCTCCGCTTCCTGTTCCCTAAGGACAGCGTCTTCCGCATCCTTTTTCATTTGGGAACCGATTGCATCCACAAGGGAAAGAATTTGCTCCGCTTGGGCGTCATCAGGACAAAGGGCAAGATAGGTCTTGTAGTCGGAAATGCTTTCGGTATATTTTTTCTGCTGTAGTCGGGCGTTTCCCCTGTTAAGAACAGGACTTGCGTAAGAAGAATCAGCAGAAATCGCCATGGAATACCACTGCTCTGCAAGAGACCAGTTTCCCATTGCATAAGCCGTGTTTCCCGCGTTAAAGGCAAGCACTTTCTTGTTTGTTCCAGAGACAGACATTGCCCTGTCGGTTATGGCAAGGCTTTCCTCGTACTGACCAGTCTGATAGTATGCCAGTGCAAGGTAAAGGTAGGCCTTAGGTTCTCCACCCTCAGACACAGCCTTCTGAAGATAGGGAATTGCCTCTGAGGGACGGTTCTGACTGAACAGGGATTCTCCCGTGGAAAAATTTTCCCCCGCAAAAAGAGACAGCGAACAGAATGCCGCAAGCAGGAGTCCTGCAAAAAATTTTCTATACCTAAACATGGGCATTTCCCCCTTACAAATTGACATATTCGCATAAAAAAGATACTCTTTCAAGGGTCAGTAACTTACAAGGTGGAACACTAATGGATACATCTGTAGCAATAGTAATTTTCTCCGTTCTCGGTGCCATAATAATTGGCGTTACCGTTATCCTTATAAAGAGCTTTGCCTCTCCTAAAAAAATCGACGGAATAAAAAAGTTACTTAAGGACGGAAAATACCAGCAGGCCGAAAAATATGCCAAACAGATAATCACAAAAGACCCTAGGGATTTTGTGGCCCACTACTATCTTGGCGAGGCATATTATCTTGACGGAAAAACAGATCTTGCGTTTATTGAATACAAGTTGGTAAACCAGAACGCCCTCTTTGACGGAAGAATTCAGGAAGTTCCCTTTAGAAAGCGCATGGCCGAACTTTACACTCACTTTAACCAGACCCAGGACGCATTAAAGGAGTACCTTCTTCTTACAAAAATGGAACCGGGCAATGCAGAAAACGACTACAGCGTAGGAAAAATCTATGAGGAAATGAATCAGCCCGGAAACGCAATGGCATTTTACCAGAAGGCAATAGCCGCAAACAAGAAGCATTCCAAGGCCCATGCTTCTTTGGGCTACCTTCTTTACAGAACCAAGCAGGTTGAGGCAGCAAAAAAAGAAATAGATTTTGCAATAAAGCTTAATCCCTCGGAATACTCAAACTACTATTATCTGGGAAGAATACTAAGGGAACAAAAGGACTACTCCGCCGCACTAAAGGCTTTGGAAAAGGCCCAGAGAGATCCGGCATTCAGGCAGAAGGCTCTTATAGAAAGGGGTTCATGCTACATGGCAGTTGACCACATGGACAATGCAATGGGAGAATTTGAGCACGCCATAAAAGTTACCTCAAACGAAGGAAGCCAGGAAACGCTTTACGCTAGATACTTCCTTGCCGCATGCTACGAAAAGCAGAGAAACATAGACAAGGCCATTGCCCAGTGGGAAAAAATCTACGCAAAAAACCGCTCCTTCAGAGATGTTGGTGCAAAGCTTCAGGAATACAAAGATTTGCAGGCAAACGACAGCATGAAAGAATACCTTACTTCTTCAAATCAGGAATTTGTACAGATCTGCCAAAAGGCCGCTCTTGCCATTGGATACGAACCAAAGAAAGTTGAGGAAACAAAGACTGGATGCATCATGTATGCAACAGAGGCAAAGGGAGACAACTGGATGAGTGTAAGGCAGCAAATGGCCCTCATAGAATTCCACCGAGTAACGGATCCTCTGGAAGACAGCGTGGTGCGCCGCATAGTAGACAGCCTTAAGCCCAACAACTGCACCAAGGGAATAATCTGCACCTCATCAGGATTTACACCATCGGCAATAAAATATGCAGAAAACCGCCCTGTAGCCCTTGTAGACAAGGAAAAACTTGAAGCAATTCTAACAAAGGCTGGCGTTTGATGAAGTTTCTCTGCGTTTCCGACCAGATAGATCCTCTTGTTTACGCCACCAGTGCAAAGGAAAGATACAGCGATGTTGATGCCGTATTTTGTGCTGGAGACTTGCCCATGGACTATGTGGACTACATAGTAACGCTTTTAAACAAGCCCACTTTTTTTGTATTCGGAAACCACGACCTTAAGGAATTCCACTATTACCACAAGCCTGCATCCCAAGGTACTTCCATGGAGGCAATGAAGCACAGCCACGGAGGAGACTATGTAAGCAACAGGGTGTTCAGGTGCAAAAACCTTCCCATCACCCTTCCCGACGGACGGACGACACCCCTTCTTGTTTCGGGAGTTTCTGGCTCCATAAGGTACAACAATGGCGAAGACCAATACACGGACAGGGAAATGTTCTTTCAGCTTTTAGCCCTTGCCCCCAAACTTCTATGGAACAAAATAAGGTACGGCCGCTATTGCGATGTTTTTCTTACCCATGCTTCCCCAAGGCACATTCACGACCGAGAAGACCCCTGCCACAAAGGCTTTGAATGCTTCAACTGGTTCATAAAAAAATTCAAGCCGGCTCTTCTCATTCACGGACACATCCATCTGTACGACCTACAGGCAGTCCGCACCACAGTAAGCGGAAGAACCACAGTGGTAAACGCCTACAGCAGAGTCATCATAGATTTTAACACAGCCCCTGTACCCCAGGGTAAAAAAGGAGACCGCTTCAATGCCGTCATATCTGTCCACGCAGACCAATGAAGATTTTTCCAAGGCCCGCAACAAGGCTTGGTTTAACGAAATACAGCACCTTCTAAGCCCCGAGGAGGCAACCCTCATTTCCTTTACCGATGTAAAGAAACTTTTGCGTCCAGAAAACGAAGTGTACAAAGGCATGCAGGTTGTCCCCATAAAGCTCATAGCAGGAAGCGAAGGCCGTTACAAGGACTTTGACAACCACTTCTTTCCAAAGAGCAACTTTCTTAAGGGCAGATGGGAGCATATAGACATGGCTCACCTGCAGGATGTTCCCCTCCCCCCCATAAGCCTGTACGAGGCAGGAGGACTCTACTTTGTGCGAGACGGAAACCACAGGGTCTCGGTTGCTAAAGCTAGAGGTGTGGAATTCATAGATGCAGAAGTCGTAAGCCTGCAAAGCGAAATAAAACTTAAACCCGACAGCACTCTAGAAGAAATGGTAAGGCAGGTCATTGCCTACGAAAAGCGAGTCTTTTATGCCGAAACAAATTTCGGAGACATTACCGACTGCTGGATTCTGGACTTTACCACTCCCGGAAAATACGATGTCATCTACAATCACATTCTGAGCCACAAGTATTACATCAACATGGGAAAGGAAGAAGAAATTTCCTTTGAGGATGCTGTACTTTCCTGGTACCATACTGTCTTTATTCCCGTAATACAGACCATAGAAACCCACCACATAATGCGTCACTTTAGGGGCAGGACAAAAAGCGACCTGTATGTGTTCCTTATAAAATACTGGGATGAACTAAAACAGAAGTTCGGCAACGACTTTAGTCTGGACAAGGCCGCAGAAGAATTCAAGGAAGACTATACTCCCAATTTATTTAAACGAATCTTAAATCATATCAGCAAAAAGAAAATGCAAAAAGATATGTTCAAGTAGCAAAATTCTGCCGATAATGAAGTGTAAAAATCTTGACTGTACCATATTTCAGTGGTAAACTGTCAGTAGGGAGCATAAATGAATTTAAATAACAGTTTTGCGTTCATTCCATTCTTTGCTACCGCCGCGGAAGCAATAGCAATCCTGGTGTTGTTGTTTTTTGTAAAAAGAAAGGGTACAGCAAGAGTTAGCTTTACGGCATTTGCCGCTGCAGCCATTCTGCTTGCCGTAGGCCTTGTAGGCGGATTTATGGGCACTTCCACCGAAGGAACAACACTTACAGTAATAGGAATCCTCTTATTCATTGCAGGTTTGGTAATTATTCCCTACCTTGCCGTACTGTGCACTTTTGAACCCCAGAAGATCGTAAAACTTGTTTCTCCCGCCGAAAACGAAAAAATTGAACAGGCTAACAAGGCCTATGAAGAAAACCTTAGGCGCTCCCAGGGCATTCTTGCAGAAGAGGGCGGAACTTCCGTAGACGCAGCCCTTATGTCCATAAGCAGAGACTTTGCTGTAAGGGCATCCCAGTCATTTTCAGAAGAAAAGGGACTTACCTCCCTGCTTGAATATGTAAACAAGACTCTTAAGTCCAAGACAGGGGCAGATGGAGCCGCAATTCTTTTGGTAGACGACTTTGAAGATGTAATTGCAGTAAAGGCTTTTGAGGGTGACTTTCCTCCTCCATACAAACTCCCTGATGACATGCCCCACAAGCCGGTACGCATTGCCACAAACTTTAAATTTGCTTCCTTCCCCTTCCACGACAATGTGTTTGGAGAAATAGCCTCATCGGCAAAACCAGAACTTATTACAGACCCTGTAAACGACATGCGAATCTATCAGAACGGACACGAGGACTTCCTTGAGTGCGGCTCCTATATTTTTGTACCGTTAAAGACAGGCGGTTCAGTAATTGGAGAAGCCGCTCTTGCCCGAACAAAGGCAAACAAGCCCTTTACAGAAGACGAACTTGAACTGGCAACCACCCTGTGCGACTTTGCTGCATCGTCCATAAAGACAGTCATTTCGGTAAGGGAACTGGTAGAATATAACTCAGCCGCAAAGGAAGGCGAGATTGCAACAGAAATGCAGAAGACTTTGATTCCTGCAAAACTGCCCAAGGTAAAGGGTACAGAAATAGGAGTATTCCTTAACGCTGCAGAAGATGTGTGCGGAGACTACTACGATGTAATTGTAAGCCGCAAAGACAGAGTTTCCTTTGTAATGAGTGACATTGCTGGAAAGGGACTTAACAGCCTTGTTATCATGATTATGGTGCGTGCTATGATTCGTCTTGTGGTAAACAGCATGCAAGATGCTGGAACAATCCTTTCATGGGTAAACAGGGGAATCGCCAACGAATCCTACTCAAATGACCACTTTGGTTCCTGCGCCTTGGTAAACTATGACCCAGAATCACAGGAAATTCAGTGTGCGGCCGGTGGAAACACCCCAGTTCTGTACATAGATTCCGCTACGGGAGAGGCAAAAGCCCTTACAGAAGAGGCAGAAGTAATCGGTGCGGATAAAACCGTAGAATATAAAAATTTCGTGCAAAAAGTTAAAAGAGGTGATATACTGGTATTGTATACAGACGGTCTTGTTGAATCCCTTAACGAAGACGGTCAGCAGTACGGCCAGGAAAAACTTATAAGCGTCATAAAGTCAAAGGCTTCTGCAAGCGGAAAAGACATTGCGACCGCTGTGAAGAATGACGCCAAAAAGTTTATTGGAACTCAAACCCAGCATGATGACCAGTCACTGCTGGTAATAAAAATACAGTAAAAGGTGTTATAAGGAGCAAAACTTATGGAACTGAAAATACGAAAGAATGGAGATGTCTACATCATCGATGTTAATGGTGAGATGGACTTGTACAATTCTTACAAACTCAAAGAGCTGGTCATGAAGATGCTTGAAAAGAATGTAAAGAGCTTCATCATCAACCTTGAGCAGGTAGACTACATTGACTCATCTGGAATCGGTGCGCTGATTTACATCTGTTCAACAATCAAGAAGATGAACTTGAAGCTTTACATTTCCAACATTCATGGCTCTGTAAAAAAGGTTATCGAACTTACCAAATTGATGGGATACTTCCCCATTGCAAACAGTGTAGAAGAAGCACTGTTAATGATTAACGAATAGGACGGTATAACATGGAAGAACTTAAAGAACTCCGCTCTGATGGCAGCGATCCGCTGTTTGACAAGACTAATATGCTCTACAAGGAATTTCCTTCAGATTTCCGCCAGATTCGCTACTTTACACTTTTGATAGTTCAGTCAGCACCTCTCGAAATTAAGGAAATCAACCTTCTTGAACAGCAGATTTCAGAAGTTATAAAGAACGCCGTTAAACACGGAAACAACTGCGACATCAACAAGAAAGTGCATGTATGGTATTCTTTCTCCCCTTCTCACGCTCACATCATTGTAGAAGACGAAGGCGAGGGATTCAAAGACCTTGAAAAATGGAATGAATTTAACCGCAAGCGCATTGAATGTCTGCACAATTCAAACTTTGAAGAGCTTACAAATTTCGTTTCATTCCGTACAAAGAAGTCTGACGATCAGGACGGCGGTAACGCTCTGTTTGCAGCTCTTGAGTACTGGAACGGCGGATTTATCTACAACGACAAAAAGAACGGCGTTGCAATGCTTAAGAAGTTCCAGCAGAAGAGGCACGGCATTTCTGCAGAGTAAGCCACAAAAAACTGGAACTATTTGATAAACATAAGGGCTGTCTTTGAAGTGCAGCCTTTTTTTTAAGGTGGACCTATGTCACCAAGCTATACTATATTTGTAATACTGATTATCCTGTGGCTGTGCGTGTGGCTTCCCCAGAGGCATAGAAGGCGAAGGCTAAGGATACGCAAAAGACTGGCAAGGCAAGGAGGAAAATCTATGGCAACAGAAACGCTTAATGACTTTATAGGCAAAAAGGTAACAATTTTCGCAGAAGGAGAACTAGGCGGTTTCCAGGGAACAATTCTCGCGGTGGAAAACAACTGGCTTAAAATCGAAGACAAAAAGACAATCCGCCTTTTAAACGCCGACATGATAATGCAGATCCAGCTTAAAAAGCAGGAATAAGCAAAAAGTCGCCCTCCCCACTCATCTCTTTCCCCTTTTTTACAGAAGAGCCACTTAACCTAGGAAACCTGCGTGAAGGAGAAAGGGGGCTAAGCTGGCGAAACAAAAACAGGCGCAAGCGGAAAAGGTCTGCAAAAAAAATCTGCACAAGCGAAGCGCGGAAGCCTTTTTTGCAAGCATTTTTCGCTGTAAGCCTGTTTTTCTTGCGCAAAAGAGCCCCTTTCTCCTTCACGCAGTCTTATTTAGACGCAAGGGAGTTCTTCCGCAAAAAAATTTGACACTTGCAAAAAAATACACTATATTTGAAGCTGAAGATTCTGGGGGTGTCCCGGTTTCGACTGGATTGAGTTATCTTGTGTTGCAGGTGAGGCTGTCGCCTGGTCTCTGATACAGACGAAAACAATAACTGCTAAACGTAGAGAAGACTTCGAGTCTGAAAACGCTCAGCTCGCTCTTGCTGCCTAAGGTAGCATAGCCGGAACCGGTACCGTGCTGTTCCTAACGGTATCGAGTTCTGTCGCCAACAGGAACTTGCCGTACCTCTTGCGCAGGAAAGGTATGGGACGGCCGAAAGGCACTGCGCTAAGGAGACGACGCCTTTGAAGCCGCTACCGTCTCCCGACAAATACCTCGCTTCAATAAACCTGTAGAGGCACCTGGTTAGCATTTCAGGACAGGGGTTCAATTCCCCTCACCTCCAAACAAAAATCCCGCACTTTGAACTAACATGCTCAGAGTGCGGGATTTTTTATCCAAGTTGGAATTCTTGACAATTAGAACCTTTCAAAGTATCATTAAATCATGACCGTTGTAAGTTTATTCGATGGAATAGGATGCGGACGCATTGCGCTTGAAAGGGCGGGATTTAAGATTAACCGATACTATGCATCTGAAATCGAGCCAAATGCAATGAGAGTTGCAACATATAATTTTCCAGACATTATTGAAATTGGGGATATTCGCAATATAACATACAGCAATGGCATTCTATACACATCACGCGGAAAATTTGACATTGGAAGCGTAGATTTACTGATAGGAGGAAGTCCGTGTACAAATTTTAGCTCAATTGGATATGCAAACGGTATGGTAACAGGAGATGTAGAAATAACATCTTTAGAACAATATCTTGCACTGAAAACGGCGGATACGACATTCACAGGGCAATCCTATCTTTTTTGGGAGTTTGTACGTCTTTTAAAAGAGATTTCCCCAAAATACTTTCTTTTAGAAAATGTTGTAATGGCAAAAAAATGGGAATCAATAATAACAACAAACATGCACACATTCCCGATAAAAATCAACAGTTCGCTTGTTTCAGCTCAAAACCGCCCCCGACTGTATTGGACGAACATACCAAATGTCGCAGCCCCCAAAAATAAATACATTTCCTTAGACTCAATTCTTTCTTCCGAGGCTGATTCTAGGGATGTTTTTTATTGTCTGACGGTTCAACGCAGTTTTCCACGAATGCTTGCAAAATATGGATACATTCCTGAACGATTCAACGCCTACAATGCTACAGAACTCAAAAATCGGGGCTGTGCGCTTTCTAGAGGCAGTATGATTACATCTTCATGTGCGACGCTTCTGTTTGTAAAGCAGAGAGAAGGAATGCACACCGTTACGGACGGGATTTTGGATGGTAAATACAGAACAAAGTTAGAAAATGGACGGTATAACATACGGCGACTTTCACTTCTAGAATGTGAAAGATTACAGACCCTACCTGACAACTACACCGCAGTTTCCGGAATACCAGCACAAAAGCGAAATGAAATGATAGGCAACGGATGGACTGTAGATGTAATTGCACACATATTTTCATTCATCAAAAATACAGAAGGTACAAAATGGAATCAGAAATTCAGCGCGTAGAAGCAGGAGACAAAGAAAAACTGCGGCTGACGCCATCAGAAGTGAGAAGCCTTCATAATACCATTATAACATGCTACGAGCAAAACTCTTTAAGTTCTTATGGAGTAAAGAAACTCTGGAAAGATGAAATATCCAATTTTGATAATTTAAGCGATGAAGACTTCATCAAACACCTTGACGGCAAAGAATTGCAGCTAATCTTTTTGTACAAATACAAAAATCAGCTTGTTCATAAAGATGCCGTATCTGCATTCGTGCGGCAATACATTCCGACAGCAGCCCTTGACCAACAGGTAAGACATTTAGGTTCCCAGTTAGGATGGAATGTTTTAAATAAGGGATCTAAAATCCCAGACAAGAATGTGAAGATTCCGAGCGGATATAACTATCTGGTTTCTCTCGAAACACCTAATCCAAAAAACATTGCTAATGCATTAAAAAGAGCTGGGCGCCTTGCAGCAAAGAACTTTAATGAATTGAAACTTGCATATGAAAACAAATGTGCAACATGTGGAATTGAGGAAGGTAAAAAAGATCCCCGAGACGGTTCTACAGTATCGCTCCAGCAGGGGCATATGAATCCTAGAAAGTCACTTACATTGGATAACACAATACCTCAATGCTCCTACTGTAACCAGACATATCAGGACTATTTTGTCTTCAATGAATTTGGACGGGTAATAGAAATAAATAATCCCCAAATTCTCTTGAAGTCACCTAGGAATATACAGGATGAAATGATACAAGTTCTGTTGGAGGAAAGAAAAAAAACACAGTCGTAAAGTTTTTCCCCTCACCTCCAAACAAAAATCGACCCTGTCATAAATTCTGTGTAAATGGCAGGGGTTAATTAAAGCCGGGAACACGCCCG
>CALCRU010000052.1 GCA_937894335.1 uncultured Treponema sp.
TTATTCCCCATTTTACACCTCCGTGGGTGTCCTAATTTATGGGGTCAGTTCAGAACCTTGGGGGCAGCGTACATGCTACATTGCTGACCCAGAAGGAAATCTTGTCGAGATAGGTTCCTTTGTAAAAGATAATCCGTCCTAAAATTCTACACTGTTTCCGGGAATGCCGATTCTTGACAGTGGCCAAAACCTAAAGCTTGCCTTTCCCAGCATCATGCTGCGGTTTACATACTGGGGAGAAAGATTAGAGCTGTACATGACAGAAAGACTGTCGAAGTTTGTAAGGGCTGTCGTCTTGCTTTCGTAACTGTGCCTCATGTCAAGGGAATTGTAACGGTTGTCTCCCATCATGAAGTAACTGTTTTCGGGAATATAGTTAGGGCTTCCGTCGCTGTCGTTTGCAGGAAAGATTCCCATGTTCCTCTGATCCATAAGCTGAATGTAAAGGTAAAGTTTGTCTGCCTCTGTAAAGCATTCCTTGCGCACTTGGTCAGACTGCCAAAGGGAAGAGTCTGCGTTCGAAGAAAGAAGTTCCGCATTGCGAACTACAAGTCTTCCGAATGCAAGTTTTACCATTATGTTAAGCCTAAAGTTTGCATCGCTGTAAAGATCACCGCCCATAAGCTGACTTCCTGTAACACCTTCAGACTCTGTGTATTCCGTGTTTGGGTCAAGGGAAGAAATCCAGTCCGTCATAAATGCTGTAAACCACTGGGCGCCTCCGTTTGCAGACATGAGTTTTACTGTAATGTCGGTGTTTGCGTTAAACAGGTTGTATGCCATCCGTTCCCTTTCTGTAAGAAGAGTCTTTACAGCGTCTTTGCTTATTGCTGATCCCCCTGCATAGGGCGCAAAGGCTTGTGCAATTTTTCTGCACTCTGCGGCCGCTTCCACTATGTTAAGGGCTCGTCTTTCCTCTTCCACAAGAAGGGTGGTGTCGTACTGCTTCTGCGTTATGGGTATGCGTTCTATTCTTGCCTTTAATGAGGGGGTGAGGGTGTTTAAATTCCATGCGGCATGTTTTGCATCTTCTTCAACGGGAGTAAACTCTGGGGAATCCTTGGTGCGAACATAAAGAGTTCCGTCCATCATCATGAGTTGTTCTCCAGGTAAGCCTGCAACTCTCTTTACCAGCGGATCTGCAACCATCTCTCCGTTTTCGTCAACATTTGTATTTACCAGTGTAAGGGTCATCATGTGAACAAGTTGGGAAAAGTAAGCTTTTATTTCGCTTTGTCTGTCGTTTGCATAGTGGGGATTATGGAAGACTACAATGTCTCCTCGGTTGTATGAACGGATGTAGGGCAGACCAACCTTGCTAAGGGGGAACTTTGGTCCTGAAAGAAGTTTGCCTACAGCCACCCTGTCGTTTACAAGAAATTCTGGCACCATCGATTCCGAAGGAATTCCGTACATCTGAAAAAGAAAAATGTTTAAAAGGAAAATGGTAAACGCGGCCTGCACAATGGCGTCAATCCACTCAAGAGTCTGAATGCCAATCCAAGAAAGACCTGTGTATTTTTTCTTTGGTGCCTTCTGTTCTTTTGCCCAGTCTTTACTTAAAAGTCCTATGCGCTTTTCGTGAATGAAGAATTTTATTACGAAACTAAGAGCCGTTATTACAATCCATACGATGACAGAAACAAGGTCAAGGGCAAATGGGGGCTCCCATGAACCTGCCCTATAGATTACAAATGCCGCAACATAGACAAAAGGTTCGTAGTCGTAAAAGCGTCGCACCGCAACAATGTGGGCAGTGGAATTTTTTCTGATGAGGGTCCAGTATGTTACATAAAAAAGTGCCGCTGTAAAAATTGCGCAAAGGGGAAATGCAACTGCAGAAACATCAGCATGAAGAGGAATGTTAAGAAAGGTAAAAATACATGCCAGCAAAAAATTTGCAATGGTACAGATTTCAAGCTTTTTCATAAGGAAAAGTATAGCGCATAACGCAAAAAAAGGCTATACTTTGCAATGATGGAAATACTTGATTTGAATAAGGCGTTGGAGTTGGTTGACGGTGAGAGGGAACTTCTTGCCTCTTTGCTAGATTCTTTTGTTGGTGCAAAGACATTTGATTCTTCCCAGTTAATGGAACTGTCTTCCTCTGGCGACATGTCTAGTGCCGCATCCTATGTTCACTTCTTTAAAGGTGCCGCCCGTCAGATTTATGCAGAAAAGTGTGCCGCCTCGGGACAGGCTCTTGAAGACGCCTTTCGTTCTGGTTCTCTTGAGCAACTTGATTTTCTTCTTGCGGAATTTGAAAAGGATTACAATGAAGCTGTTAAAAAAGTTAGGGAAGTTCGCAGAACACTGTGTTAAAATTTTTAAAGGCGAAAAGCGACACTTCTTCTGTCGTACAGCTTCTAAGTTCTGCGGCCCTCGCAAGCACTTTTAAAATGTCAGAGGGTAGGGTTCTGTCTTCTTCCTTTAAGGTCTGATAAGGGGCGTCAGTTTCAAACATCAGTCTTTCTGAGGAAAGGTTTTGAACGCAGGCAATGCTTTTTTTGTTGCCGTTAAGGATAGGCTTTCCAAAGGAAAACCATGCGTTTATACCTTTTGCAAGAAGGCTTTCTGCCTCACGAAGTCCAAATGCAAAGGAATGAAACACAACTGCAGGAATTTTTTTTAAAATTCTAACATCCCTAAACATGAGGTCAAGGGCCTTTCTGTTGTGTACCACAATGGGGACTGAAAACTTTTGCGCAAGTTCTGTCTGTATGTGCCAAGCTTCTTCCTGTCTCTTTATGTCTGCTTTAAATTCCTTCGTAAACAGGTCAAAGCCGCATTCTCCTATAGCACAGATTTTTTTTTCTTCTAGAAGGGTCTGCAAAAAGTCGGCGTTTTCCAAAAGGGGATTCTGGGGGTGTAGTCCAAAGGCAAGTCTAAATGTTCCGGGAATTTTTTTTGCAATGGATTCCGCCTGAAAAAATTCATTTCTGTCGTGGGCGCAGGTACAGGCTGCATATATGCAGCTTGCATAAGTTCCATCATTTTGTGTAAGAAAAGAAAAGTCTTCCTCCTTGCAGAAAGGTGCATGAAGGTGGGCGTCCGCTACATACATATGGTCATAATCCTCAAAAAAAGGCTAAACAGTTTTCGTAAAAAGCCGAAAATATAACTGTAAGCTGATAATACACTGCAAAATATGTATTGTCAAACCTGAGTTACACAAGGAGCTTAAATTATGGGAACGTATACATTAAAAAGCTTAGGTAAATCAAGCGATTACATGACTATTGTAAGGGAACTTGAAGACGGCTATGTTGTACGCATTGTACGCGACAAAGATGGATATGTTGACGAAACTTCAGACTACATTTCAAAGACTTTGTTTGAAAGCTGCATCAGGACAGGCTACCTTACAAAAATTGCTGATCCTGTAGAAAAAATGGCTGCAAACGCCTAAGAGTTTAGTAAATCAAGAGCTGCCCTATACCTGACTTCTTTATCGACATCCAGAGGAAGCCAGTGTATGGGGACGCCTTTCCTTTCCATCCCCCTGAACCAAGTTTCCTGCCTTTTTGCAAACTGCGAGATTGCATAAAAAAGTTTTTCAAGCATTTCTTCTTTTGAACTGATTTTATTTTCCAAGTATTCGCTTACAAATCTGTATTCAAGTCCAAGCCTTTCAAGACGCTCCCAAGACCAACCGCTTTTGTGAAGGTTTTCAACTTCTTCAATTAGTCCTTCGTCTGCTCGCTGGTAAAGTCTAGTTCGGATGTTTTTGCGCAAAATGTCACGGGGGAGGGTGGTGCCAATTACGAAAGGAATTATATTCCTCTTCTGCTTCTGAACTTCCTGCTGGGCTTCTTCGGTTTGCATGTAGACTGCAATTTCTATAGCCCGAGTTGTGCGTTCCCTGTCTAGCAGGTCAGTCTTGTTGTGAACTTCTCCCTTTAGGCTGATAAGTTTTTTGCCTAGATCTTCCAGCGTAAGCGAAGAAAGTTCCTTTCTTAGGGCTTCGTTTTTTGGAACCGTAATAAAGGGATAGGAACGGACTACGGCATCAATGTACATTCCTGTTCCGCCTACGACAAAAGACATTTTTCCTTGCGAACTGAATCTGTCAAAGAGAGAATAAAAATCCTGCTGAAAGTTAAAAACATTGTATTCTGTTTCAAGGGTAACCCTGTCTATAAGGTGATGCTCAATTTTTACATGGCGGACACTTCCGTCTTTCTGAATTCTGTCAAACTCGTATTCGTTAATGTCCTTTCCGCTTCCAATGTCAAGACCTTTGTAGACCTGTCTGCTGTCTGCCGAAATTATTTCCCAACCGAATTTTTCTGCAAGGCGGACTCCAATGGCGGTTTTTCCTACTGCTGTGGGACCAAGAAGAACTACTGTGTTGTATTTTACAGAACTCTGCATATGGCGCACTTAAGATATTCGCTTTTGGGATAGCCTAAGAGAATGGGATGGTCGGGTGCGGCTCCTCGCTTTTCTAGAACCTGAATTTTTTTGTGGCTGTCCCGAGAGGCGTGCATGAGCATGGAGTAGAACATGTTTTCGTCAAAGAAGTGGGAACATGAGCATGTTACAAGAAAACCGCCTTCCTGTAAGAGTCTCATTGCCCTAAGGTTTATTTCTTTGTATCCGCCGTAAGCCTTTTGAACCTGCTTTGCACTTTTTGTAAATGCCGGAGGATCAAGAATTATTACATCGAATTTTTCACCCTTAGCCTCATATTCCTTTAGAAGGTCAAACACATCTGCCTCTCTGGCTGTCATTACATTTTGTGCGCCGTTTAGTGAAATGTTGCGCCTTATCATTTCTACAGCATCAGAGGAAATGTCTACGCTTACAACTTCCCTTGCGCCACCCTTTACTGCATTAAGTCCGAATGCACCTGTGTGGCTGAATGCGTCAAGAACTTTTTTCCCGTGGCAAAGGGTCCAAATCTGAGCCCTGTTTCTTTTCTGGTCAAGGAAGTACCCTGTCTTCTGCCCATGGGCAATGTCTACTTCTAACTTTACAGTGTTTTCTTCTATGATGATTTTTTCTTCAAAGGCTTTTCCAATCCAGCCGTTCTTTTCCTTAAGACCTTCCTTTTCCCTTATTCCTGCATCGCTTCTTTCGTAGATGCCTGTGGGGTTGCAGTAGGACTTTAGGGCCGCAAGAATTTCGTTTCTGAACACTTCACAGGCAAGAGCAAGAAACTGCACAACTAAAAACACTTTTCCGCTGCTTGCATATCGTTCCACAATAAGCCCGGGGATTCCGTCCGCCTCTCCAAAAATAAAACGGTAACTGTCGCCTTCTGCAAATTGCATGCGCCTTATGTTTACCGCATCCCTAACTTTCTTTGCCCAGAATTCTCCAGGGTTTTCCATTACCCTGTCTGCATGATCTTTAGAAAAAAGCCTTACAGTTATTTTTGACTTGCGGTTGATTACACCTGTTCCCAAAAATGCACCTGACTTTGCATACAACTCAATTACTGAACCATCGCTTCCGGTCCATTCAGCAGGAGGAAGGGATTCAACAGTTTTTCCGTCCTCCCTCTGAAACCTTATAAAAGCAATTTCGTTGTCATATACCCAGGGAAAGCCCTGTTCGATTTCCCGTTCTTCTTTTGCGTTTAAAAAAACTCTTGGAAACATATTATGTACTTTTACCCTTGTTCTCTAAAATTAAGAAGCCGCTTTAACTGCACTAGGCATTCCGTCCGTGACAGTTCTTGTACTTTTTACCTGAACCGCATGGGCAGGGATCGTTACGTCCTACCTTGGGCTGTGTTCTCATTACGGTAACAGACTGCCCCTGTCTTCCGCTCTTCATTGCGCTGTTTGCTGCCTGCTGCTGTGCCTGCCTTGAGTTGAATGCGCTGGAAGCCGACTGTGACTGCTGTGAACCCTGCTGGGCGCCAAAGGAGGATGTTGCATCTGCATGCTGGGCGTTCATGTTGATTGCTCTTTGCTGAGGTCTCTTTGGAGAACCGTCGTTAAGCTGTACCTTAACCTTAAAGATTCTGCTTACAACTGAATCCCTTATGGAATCAAGCATGTCGTCAAACTGATTGAATCCGTCTATCTTGTATTCCGTAAGAGGATTCTTGCTTCCGTAAGAACGAAGGTAAACCGCCTCTCTAAGGCCGTCAAGGAATTCAAGCTGATCAAGCCACTTCTTGTCTATGAGCTGAATGTACTGATAGCGGATGAACATGTTGAAGTTTGGCTTTCCTACAAGAAGTTCCTTTTGGGTAATGTCGTTCTGGAGAATTGCCTTTATTGCATCAGCGGTAAGGCTTTCTTTTTCAACAGTCTGTCCGAACTTGTTCTTAATCTCGTCAATAAGACTGCTCTGTGCTGAACTTCCCTTTTTCTGATTGTGTCTGTATTCTTCAAACATGATGTCGACAGTGTCTGAGGCATTGTTCATTACGCGAGTACTCAGGTCGTCATCTGCAAGAATCATGTCCCTCTGCTCGTAAATGAATTTTCTCTGCTGATTTAGAACATCATCGTAGTCAAGCAGGTTCTTACGGATTTCAAAGTTGCGCTCTTCTACCTTCTTCTGAGCCTTTTCTATTGACTTGTTTAACCAAGGATGATTTATAGGTTCTCCAGGTTGCATGCCCACGCTGCTCATTATGTGCTTCATGCGTTCTCCGCCAAAGAGCCTCATCAAGTCATCGTCCATTGAAATGTAGAACTTGCTGCGTCCCGGGTCTCCCTGTCGTCCTGAACGACCTCTGAGCTGATTGTCTATGCGTCGGCTTTCGTGTCTTTCAGAACCAATAACATAAAGTCCTCCTAGGTTCTTTACATCTTCGTAGTCTTTAAGCCACTGTTCTTTTTCTTTAGCAAGGGCTGCCTCGTACTGTTCCTGTGTTGCGTTGGTTCCTGCCTTTTTGCGCGCCCTCATTTCTGGACTTCCGCCCAACTTAATGTCTGTACCGCGTCCAGCCATGTTTGTTGCAACAGTAACGGCTCCACGGGCACCAGCCTCTGCAATGATAAGGGCTTCCCTTGCGTGGTTCTTTGCGTTAAGTACTTCGTGACGGATTCCCTTTCTGGTAAGGAGTGCGGAAAGGTGTTCTGACTTTTCAACAGAAACCGTACCTACCAGAACTGGCTGACCCTTTTTATGCACTTCTTCAATTTCGTTAACAATGGCGTTCCACTTGTCGCTTTCGTTAAGATATACTTCGTCGTCTTCGTCAATTCTTGCAACAGGTTTGTTTGTGGGAATGGCAACTACATCAAGGTTGTAAATCTTGTTAAACTCTACTGCTTCTGTTGCGGCAGTACCTGTCATGCCCGAAAGTTTCTTGTACATGCGGAAAAAGTTCTGGAATGTAATTGTTGCAAGTGTTCTGTTTCTTTGGGCAATGCGGATATGTTCCTTTGCCTCTATGGCCTGATGCAAACCGTCGGAGTATCGCCTTCCTTCAAGAATGCGTCCTGTAAACTCGTCAACAATCTGAACACTTCCGTCCTTTACTACATAGTCAACATCGTTGTGGTAAAGCACATGTGCCCTAATTGCCTGTGTAAAATAGTGCACGAACTCGAAATTTTCTTCATCAAATACGGTGGTGTTTCCTGGAATAAGGTTGTGCTGATGGAGAATGTCGTTTATTTTGTTCATGCCCTTGTCGGTAAACGAAACCCTCTTTGACTTTTCATCAATCTTGTAGTCGCCGGGAAGGGCTTCTCTCTCTTCGGGAGTCATGTTTACTTCGTCTGGATAGTCGTCCGTCTTTGGGTCTTTTGCAACTTCTGTAAACTGACCCACATACTTGTCCACCTCGTGATATTTGTAGGTGTCGTCTTCTCCCTGTCCGCTTATGATAAGTGGGGTTCTGGCTTCGTCAATAAGAATTGAGTCTATTTCGTCTACGATACAGAAGTTGAAGCCCCTCTGAACCTTACGGCTCAGGTCAATCTGCATATTGTCGCGAAGGTAGTCAAATCCGAACTCGTTGTTTGTTCCGTAAGTAATGTCGCAGGCATATGCAGCCTTTCTAGCCTCGTTATCCATGTTGCTTAGAATGCATCCTACGCTCTGACCAAGGAATTTATATACTCGTCCCATCCACTGGCTGTCGCGCTCTGCAAGGTAGTCGTTTACGGTAACTATGTGTACGCCGTCTCCGCTAAGAGAGTTAAGGTAAGCCGCTGCAACGCACATAAGTGTCTTACCTTCACCAGTTTTCATTTCTGTGATTCTTCCTGAATGCAGTACAAGAGAGCCCATGAGCTGAACAGGGTAGGCCCTTTCTCCTAGAACACGGTATGCTGCTTCACGGGCAAGAGCAAATGCTTCGGGAAGTATGGCGTCAAGGGTTTCGCCATTTGCAAGCCGCTCCTTGAATTTCTGCGTCTGCTGAGGGAACTGTTCGTCAGTGAACGCTTTTGCCCACTCTTCTTTTGCTTCAATCTGTGCAATTACAGGTTTAAGTGCCTTTACATCACGGTCGTTCTGAGAACCGAAAAAGAATGTTAAAATTTTATCAAACATAGTGCTTACTATATCGAATTTTTAATAAAGTTACAATATAAGCCAAGGAGGGGATTCTACAGTCAAACAAAGTAGCGCCAAGGAGGGCGCGTCAAATTCTTAACATTTAGTCCACGAGATTTTGCAGAGCAAAATCTCGCGAGTTGGAAATGCCATGGAGGGCATTTCCAACGCATTGACTATATCCCCACATTTGTTTATTCTATAAAACATGAAGTTGTCCCACCGCTCATTTCTTTTTTCTCTTTCTCTACTCCTTGTACTTTTCTTTACCTCATGCGAGCGTTCGGCTATAGTTTCCACTCTAGAAGAAGAGCCACTCTTTTCCATGAGTTACGGCAACTTTGAAGACCAGCTTAACATGTTCAGCGTTGCAGAAGTAGGCAACATAGAAACCACAATTGCAATGAGGGACGGCTTCTTTTACATTGCAAACGGCGAGTCAAAAAAAATTATGGAGCTTACAAGTTATGGCGACCTGCTAAGGCTCTACTACAATCAGGACTATAACCCAGAACCATCAGTTCTTTCTCAGGAAGGTTCTGTAAGCGCAACTCGAAAGGCAACAATCTATCCATTTAATTCCCTTGGAGCCATTGCGGTAGATGCAAGACAGTATTTGTATGCTGTTGACGAACTTCCAGTAGAGCGTCAGGAACTTGACACGGACAGTGGTGCTGTACTTAGGAACATTGTGCTACGCTTTGACGGAGAGGGTAACTTTTTGGACTATCTTGGTCAGGAAGGTCCAGGCGGAACACCTTTTCCCTTTGTAGACAACATTTATGCCACAAACAATAACGAACTTGTGGTGGTGTGCAGAACTGTGCAGGGGAGAGTTGTTTACTGGTTTTCCAAGGAAGGCTACCTGCTTTTTACAATGTCAATCGACACGACAAATGTTCCCAATCCCTACGGAAATTCTTCTGCGGATTCTGCCCATTCTGATGATGATGTTTGGCTTGTTATAGGTGACATAATTCCCGACTACAGCAGAAGAAGGCTTTATATAGAAGCGGTTTACTACAGAAGCGTTGTGGACGAAGCCAGTAGGGTTCAATCAGGCATTGCATACGAGTCCACGCTTCTTTATCCCCTTAATGTTTCTGACGGAACATATGACGCACCCCTTACAATTCCTCCCTACAGCGAACAGGTGTCTGAAGGATTTTCCACCGAATCATTTGATATTCCCTACGATTTTCTTGGGGTAACGGATTCCGGTTGGATGTTCTTTTTGGTTAGTACCGAAACAGGATTTTCGGTCCTTATGGTACAGCCCGACGGTCAGCGCATCCTTACGCGCAATCTTTCTATAAACCAGAAGACTCTTTTGTACTACGATTTTTCACTGGAAAATTCTGGCATACTTTCACTTCTTAAAGTTGAGCCCGACAAGGCCAGCGTTGTCTGGTGGCGTACCGACGACCTTATTCAGGCTGTTCTTGCAAGTTAGGCGGGCTTATGGCAAATATGAACAATCAGATTGACGGATATGGAGAAGAAGGTCCTGACATGGTCTTTCACTATAAGAAAGGCTCCTTTAGGGAAAGGGAAGATCAGGCTACAAGGGACTTGGCTACAGGAGTTTCCGTTCCCAAAAGAGGACTCTTTCGTGCTCTAGTAAGCACAAAGGGCAACCGAATTATGCTTATGGTTCTTGTTATGTCCATAGGTGTCGTTCTTATAGTTTCATTTTTTTCAAAGGGTCAGGAAAGGGATTGTGTAAGCGGAGTTAACATGGAACTTTCTGCGTTTTCATTTAACGGTCAGGTGTATGCAAGCCTTGCCCTTTCTGGGGTAAAAAAAGATGAAGCCTTGCAGAGAAATCTTTCCGTTAACTTTACTGCTGTGGATTCCGATTCTGTGGTTTCTAACAGCCAGTCTTTTTATGTCTGCTTTGATTCCCAGTCTGCGGAACTGGAAAACGGAATCATGTATGTAAGGGCAATTTTTACGGATTATGATATAATAAAAATTCAGTGTTCCGTCCAAGATTCCGAAAATCAAGGAGAGGACACAGTAATTTCAGCAAAGGTACAAAAGCACTGAACGGGGGTTAGTTATGGTTCAATTTTATCTGCTTTCTATTCTGCTAAACATTCTGGTGGGCATCATCTTAATCTGGGGCAAAAAGGCTTCGGAAACTTCCACCGAAATACAGCTTGCAGAAGATTCTAGCGACAGTTTTTTTGACAGGGAAGATTCGGAGCCAGATGCTGATGTGGAGTCTGCATCAGAAAAACAGAATTCTGCCCAGGTAATGCTTTCTCAGTTTGACTCCAAGGAATTCCGCCTTATTGTAGGCATACTTTCAGTTTTTGTAGGCGTCATGAAATTCCTTACGGTTTACAGAAACGACATTCCCGTAATAGGCGACCTGCTTCCTGCTCTTGCTGGACTTTTGGGAGGCGCTTCTCTTCTGGTGGAGTACTATCTAACAAGTACTTCTCAGAAAACCGAACTTCATCCCTTTGTAAAGACCGTGCTGGTTGACTCTAGAGTGTTTGTGGGAATCGCCTGTCTTGTGGTTGCATTCCTGCACTTTATCTGCCCTGGCGTAGTGCTGCTTTAGTTTGGGTGACAAAGTGGCTTCAAAGAAAAGCATAGCCTGCATTGCTCTTGAAAACGGAAAAGTCCTCATTGCCCACAGGCTCCCTGTAGGACAAATGGGTGACCGTTGGGAATTTCCCGGTGGCAAGGTGGAAGCTTCTGAGTCCGAAGAGACTGCCATAATCCGTGAAATGCAGGAAGAGTTTGGCATTACTGTAACAGTGGGTGAACACATTGCATCTGCTTCTTTTGTTCACAATGATGACGAAGTGTCTCTGGAATGCTTTAGGATTTTTGTTCCCCATGACGGACTGGGAAAAGAGCGCTACATTCTTACAGAACATTCCGAATACCGTTGGGCTTTAGTAGACGAGATACCCTCCCTTTTCTTTGTTGATTCAGACATGAAACTTTATGAGCATGTAAAAAAATATGTTGAAAGAGAGTGCCTTAAAAATGCGTAGAAATTTTCTTGTTCTGTCTGTTTTTTTACTGATGATTTTTTCTTCCTGCAATAAAAAAGAAACCATTGTGCTTAAGGAAGATGACCCCCTTTCTTTGACACCAGGAGTGGAGTGGGCCTTGGTAAGCGAGCCTTACGCCGCCTTTCGAGAAAGCCCTGAATTTGAAAGCACCATATCTTCCCATGCCCGTAGGGGAGACATACTGATGGTGCAGGGTAAGCAACTTTGCCACGATGCCGAAACTTCTCGCACCTACACATGGTACCTGTTTGAAGAAGGCTGGCTTGAGTCGTCATCGGTTACAATTTACGACAACAAACTCAAGGCCGACTCTGCTGCAAAAAATCTTTTCTAGGACTGTTTTTCTGCCTTGATTTTTTCTGCGGCTTCTTCTGCTGTAAGTGAAGCAAACTGTTCCCTTGTAGAAAGTTTCTTTAGCGTAAAGGTGTTTCTTGCAATGTCTTCTTCGCTTACAGTTATTCCCCAGGGGATTCCCTTTTTATCTGTAAGGGCATACTGCTTTGCCATCTTTACAGTGTCGGGGAAAACTTCCACTGAAATTTCCCTTGCCCTTAGGAGAGATGCAATTTTCTGGTAATATGCTCCATGCTCTTTTGTAGTGTTGTAAATTTCTACATCCAGATAGGAGCCTTTTTTGCTTACCAGACCAAGTTCCGTAAGTCCTGCAATCAGCCTGTCAAGACCAATGCTTGCACCAACGCCAGACACGCTTTCCTTCATGTAAAGTCCTGCAAGGTTGTCGTAGCGTCCGCCTGAACATACTGAACCAATTGAAGGCAACTTGTTAAGGAATGTTTCGTAGACGATTCCCGTGTAGTAGTCTAGGCCTCTGGTAATGCTAGGATCAAGGACAAACACATCTTGTATTCCTGCGGCACACATCATGCTGCGGATTTCTTTCATGCGCAGGGTGTCTTCTGCTTCTCCTCCTGCAAGTTCTGTTATGTGTGAAAGCGTTGAGTCAAAATCTTTTTGGCACTGAATGTAGGAAAGAATTTCCTGAGCACTTTTTTCGCTTCCTGTAATTTCCGTAAGTTCTGCGGTTACTGCATCTGCTCCTACTTTTGCAAGCTTGTCTACAGTCCTAAGTATGTCTTCTGATTTGGAAAGACAGCCAATACGGTTAAGGAAGCGGTTGAATATGCCTCTGTGGTTTACCCTGATTGTAATGTCCTTTACACCGATTGACTCGAGGGCAGCCTTCATTAGTGCCAGCGTCTCGAAGTCAGAAGTTGCGGAATCTGAACCTACGGTGTCAAAGTCGCACTGAACGAATTCCCTGTAGCGTCCTGCCTGAGGTTTTTCTCCCCTCCAGACTTTTGCAGTGTGGTACCTCTTAAAAGGTAGATAAAGTTCTTCCTTGTGTTCTGCAAAAAAGCGGGCAAAGGGTACGGTAAGGTCAAATCGCATGGCAACATCTCGACCTCCCTTGTCTTCAAAGCGGAAAACCTGTTTTTCAGTTTCGCCCTTGCTCTTTCTTAGGAGAATTTCGGTGTATTCCAGAACAGGAGTGTCTATGGGCACAAAGCCGTAAGCCCTGTAGGTTGCGGTAAGCTTTTCTATAAGTTCCGCCCTGAAAATTTCGTCATTGGGTAAGAAGTCGCGGAATCCCTTAAGGACTCTCGGTTGAATTAAGTCGCTCATGGAACCATGATACAAAAAAAAATAATTTTGTACAATGAGTTGAACTGACCCCATAAATTAGGACACCCACGGAGGTGTAAAATGGGGAATAA
>CALCRU010000053.1 GCA_937894335.1 uncultured Treponema sp.
TTCAAGGAAAACTTATGTACGGAATCAAAAATCACACAAAATTTATGATTGAGCCCTTTTTTTTACAAAAAAATAGAAAAATCAAGCAGAAAAACAAAAAATATGATATAATAAAAATGTTTGGAGGTTGATTTGAACTATTCATTTTCTGGGCATGTGTTTAAAAGAATGGCTGAGAGAGGCTTTTCTCCCGAAACTATAAAATCTGTCATAGAAAATGGAAGAGTAATAAAAGATTATCCTGACGATACGCCATATCCTAGCAGATTAATTTTAGGCTTTGATGGGGAACGTCCTGTTCATGTTGTTTCAGCTTATAATGCAGAAAATGACACTGAATATGTAATTACTGTATATGAACCAACTGTTCAAAAATGGTCTAATAACTTTACGGAAAGGAGATAAAAATGAAATGTCCTATTTGTAGATTCGGCGAAATGAAAGATGGTTTTACCCAAGTAGTTTTAACAAGAGGTAATTCAACCGTTATTTTCCGTAATGTTCCGGCTCAAATTTGCGATGACTGCGGTGAGTATTATCTCGATGAAGAAACAGCAAAAGATATCTATAGCCGTGCAGAGTATTGCTTCACTTCAGGACAGGAAGTTGCAATTATTGAATATAAGCAACTAATTCCTGCATAAAACATAAATCACCTAACACATATAAGGCCCCAGCTTGTCAATAAGAATCCTCAAAAAATAATCACTTAAGGCTGTCTTTTTCAGGCAGTTCTGAGACTACATGTCCTGCTTAGTCTTTCCAGACACCGTTAATGTCAAAGTACATGCCGTTGGGAACAAAGGCTGGATGGCTCCTGTCTTTTTGCGAAAGGACTGGAAGTGAAGCGTTTGGCCACTGGACTCCTATTGTGGGGTCGTTCCACATTATGCCGCCCTCGTCTTCTGGGTGATAGAAGTCCGTGCACTTGTATGCAAACACTGCGCTGTCGGTAAGAACTTGAAATCCGTGGGCAAATCCTTGGGGAATGTAAAACTGATTCTGTTTTTCTGCGTCAAGGATTATTCCGTGCCATTTTCCGAATGTGGGGGAGCCGTTCCGTAAGTCAACCGCAACATCAAATACTTTTCCGCTTACTGCTCGCACAAGTTTTCCCTGGGGAAAGTGCTTTTGAAAATGCAGTCCCCTAAGAACATTCTTTGCAGAGGAAGACTGATTGTCCTGCACGAATATCATGGTAAGTCCTGCTGCCTCAAAATCCTTTTGGCTGTAGACTTCAAAAAAATATCCCCGTTGGTCTCCGAACACTTTGGGCAAAACTTCGTACAGTCCCTCTATGGGGCACTTCTTGAATTCAAACGCCATGACTAATTCCTTCCTGCAATAAATTTTAAATAGTCGCCATAAGTCGTCTTGTATCCTGCTGCAAGTTTAAGAAGGTTTTCCTTTGAAAGCCATCCGTTTGCAAAGGCGATTTCTTCTATGCAGCTTACATACATGCCCTGCCTCTTTTGGATTGTAGCAATAAAGTTTGATGCTTCTAGAAGTCCATCGTAAGTGCCAGTGTCAAGCCATGCCATTCCTCGGCCTAAAAGTTCTACGCTCAGTTTTTTTTGCCTAAGATAGGTGTTGTTTACTTCGGTTATTTCTATTTCGCCCCGTGGGGAAGGTTTGATTTCTTTTGCAATCTGAACTACCGAATTGTCGTAAAAGTAAAGTCCTGGAACAGCATAGTTTGATTTTGGCACCGAAGGTTTTTCTTCTATGCCTAGAACCTTTCCCTCTGAGTTAAATTCAACTACTCCGTAAGCGGTGGGATCTTTTACATAGTAGCCGAATATAACCGCTCCTCCTTCTGTTTCTGTCTTTGAAGCTGCCCGTTTTAGTGTTGCGGTAAAGGACTGTCCGTAAAAAATGTTGTCTCCCAAAACAAGGGCCACACTGTCGCTACCAATAAATTTTTTGCCTACAATGAATGCGTCTGCAAGTCCACGGGGGCTTTCCTGTACGGCATAGTTAAAGCGCATTCCCAGCCAAGAGCCGTCACTAAAAAGTTCCTTAAAGAGGGAGATGTCTCTTGGTGTGGAAATAATGAGCACTTCGCGGATTCCTGCTAGCATAAGGACGCTAAGGGGATAGTAAATCATGGGCTTGTCATAAAGCGGAAGAATCTGTTTTGAAACAGCTTTTGTTATGGGGTAGAGGCGTGTTCCTGAGCCTCCTGCTAGAATGATTCCTTTCATGCCCTAGATTATACCACAAAAGAAGTCTGTAGACAACAAATAAAAAAGCTCCCCTTTTTAGGAGAGCCTTTATAGTGGCGAGTGGGATCGAACCACTGACATACGGAATATGAGTCCGTTGTTCTACCGACTGGACTACGCCACCACGATGGTCTTAATATATCAGAAAGATTTTTTTGTGTCAATAGTTTTCTTTTTAGCGTAACTGGCTGCCGGGAATTATTGCCTTTGCCTCTAAGAGAAGTTCCTGCATTTGGGAGTCGGTGTAGGGTGGAATGCTATTGTAGCTTTCGTTAAGGCAGAGCCTGTTTTGAAACTGTGCAAAATACCACTGGGCATCTTTTGGTAGCATGCTTGCCATGATTTTAATTTCTTCTTTTTGCACCAAGGGAGGAACCAGTACTGTGCGCCATTCCCTTTTGTTTGGTGGAAATTTTTTTAGGACTTCAATACTCTGCAAGAGAAGGTTTTTAAAATTTTCAGCCTTAGAGGTATTCCCATTTTGGAGCAGGGCATATTTTTCTGGAGAAGTCTTTATGTCCATTGCAATGTAGTCGGGACAGGTTTGGGAATCTGCACAAAGTTCTTCAAGTTTATTTGGAAGAAGACCGTTTGTGTCAAGCTTAACTTTTAGTCCAAGGCTTTTTGCTTTTTTTATGAGGGGAACAAGGTTTTTGTTTAGGAGAGGTTCACCGCCTGATACTGCAAGGCCCGTAAGTACATTTTTTCTCTTTTCTAGATGAAGAAAAATGTCTTCAAGGGTAACTGCGTTTGCCTCTTCCTTAAGGGCATCTTCTTCTACAAGGGGACGGTTGTAGCAGTAGGGGCAGCGCAACTGGCAGCCTTTTAGAAAAACTGTCGCCGCAACCCTGCCGGGAAAGTCAACAAGACTTGTCTTTACTAGAATCCCGACGGGGTCACCTAAAGTTTGGCTAGGCAAGGACTGCTTCTTTTTTTAGAATGGCGTTAAGTTCTTCAACACAGTGAGCCCGTCCTATTTCCTTTCCGTAAGCATTGCGGAAAATTGCTGTAGGAGTAGAGAAAACCCCCTGAGAAGCTGCTTTTTCAAGTCCTGACTCTGTGTCTACATCAACATAGGACCCCTTCATGTCTACACCAGAAAGATACTGCTTTACAGGCGGACAGTTGGGGCATACTTCCCTAAAGTAAAGTTCGTATGATGCAGGGATCTGATCTTCTTCGTCAAAAAGATTTGCTTCGTGACTGACTTCTGCCTGCTGGGGTGCAGTCTGCACTTTTTCTAGAGGTGCTGAACTTTCTTCTGCAAAGGATTCCTTTCTGCTTTCTTCTATACTGAACAGTTTGCGCATTTCGTATTCATCACGCTTTCCCTTGTTCCAGTTTTTAACGGCTCGGTAATAGCCTACGATTCTTGCGTAAACTTCTGTTTCTGTTCCGTGAACTGATTCAAGTTCCGCCTTTGTGCGTTCAATGTCCGCTTCAATCTGCTCAAGGGTTCTTTCTCCCGTGTGCTCGTTCTGTTCCATAATCAACTTTTCCTCCCGATTATTCCCATTTATGAATTCTGCATGTTTGCAATGTAGTCAGCTTTTTCCTGTTCCAGTTTGCGAAGCCTTTCCCTAAGGGCTGCTTCCTTTTCTGCCTTGCACTTGGGACATTCAAACTGCTGTCCGTTAAGGTATCCGTGAATCTTGCACACTGAATATGTGGGACTGATTGTTACATAGGGCACCCTGTAGTTATTCATTATGGTGCGTACCAGATCTCGGCATGCTCTCCAGTCTTTTATCTGCTCTCCCATAAAGGTGTGGAATACTGTTCCTCCTGTGTAGCGGGTTTGCAAGGCTTCCTGATGATCAAGGGCTTCAAAAATGTCGGCCGTGTAGTCAACAGGTAACTGGGTGCTGTTTGTGTAGAAGGGGTCTTCCTTTCCGCTGGTAATTATTCCAGGAAAATTCTTTACATCGTGGCGAGCAAGGCGGTAACTGGTGCTTTCTGCAGGAGTGGCCTCCAGGTTAAAGAGTTCGCCCGTCTTTTCCTGATAGTCCTGCATACGGCTCCTCATGTGGTCAAGAACCTTGCATGCAAAGTCCTTGCCTTCTGCAGTGGAAATATCCTTTCCCAAAAAGTTAAGACAGCATTCGTTCATTCCGCACAGACCGATTGTATTAAAGTGATTCTTTAAAGTCTTAAGGTAGCGCTTGGTGTAGGGGAAGAGTCCTCCGTCCAGAAGTCGCTGTATTACCTTCCTCTTTATGCAGAGGCTTTCTTTTGCAAGATCCATAAGGTAGTCCAGCCGTGCAAAGAATTCTTTTTCGTCCTTTGCAAGAAATCCAATTTGGGGTAGGTTGATTGTTACCACTCCAAGACTTCCTGTAAATTCGTCGCTTCCAAAAAGTCCTCCACCGCGTTTTCTAAGTTCCCTCTTGTCAAGGCGAAGACGGCAACACATGCTACGCACATCACTGGGGTCAAGGTCTGAGTTTACAAAATTCTGGAAGTAGGGCGTTCCGTATTGGCTTGTCATTTGGAAAAGCAGTTTTGCATTTTCGCTATCCCAGTCAAAGTTCTTGGTGATGTTGTATGTGGGAATTGGGTAACCGAATCCTCTTCCTGCGGCATCGCCTTCAAGCATGAGCTTTATGAACTGCCTGTTTATCATATCCATTTCTTTCTGACAGTCACCGTAGGTAAAATCCATTTCTTTACCGCCAACAATGGCCTTCTGGTTTTTAAGGTCATCGGGGCATACCCAGTCAAGAGTGATGTTTGTAAAGGGTGCCTGACTTCCCCAGCGGCTAGGAGTGTTCACTCCGTAGATGTAGCTTTGTATGCACTGGCGCACTTGTTCTTCGTTAAGATTGTCTACCTTTACAAATGGTGCAAGATATGTGTCAAATGAACTGAATGCCTGAGCGCCCGCCCATTCGTTCTGCATTATGCCCAAAAAGTTTACAATCTGATTTACCAGAGTGGAAAGGTGTGTGGCAGGCAGAGATGTGATTTTGTCTGGTACTCCGCCAAGGCCTTCCTTAATAAGTTGACGCAGGCTCCATCCGGCACAGTAGCCGCTGAACATGGAAAGGTCGTGTATGTGGAATGCACAGGTCTGATGGGCTTCTGCAATCTCTGGAGTATAGATGTTCTTAAGCCAGTAGTTTGCAGTAATTGTTCCAGAGTTGTGCAGAATCAGTCCGCCTAAAGAAAAGTTTACATTTGCATTTTCGTTTACGCGCCAGTCGCTTTGGCTAAGGTAGCCGTCCATTGTCTGGGAAATGTCCAGCATGAGTTTTTTTGCATCCCTCATTGCCGAGTGTCGTTCCCTGTAAAGAATGTAGGCCTTTGCAACTTCAACTTCCTTGCTTTCTATGAGGACAGTTTCTACAGTATCCTGAATTTCTTCTATTGCGGGAATTGAGTGGGCTCTTTGTCCTGCAAGAAGAAGACGCAGCCTCTCTTCAACCAGATCTGTAAGGGCTTCTGCCTTGTCGGGATCTGAGCGTTTTGAAACAGCTTCTATTGCCTTTGAAATGGCAGACTCTATTTTTTTTCTGTCGTAGCGCTCAATTTCGCCTGACCTTTTTACTACTTTTGAAAGTACCCCTTCCGTTTCCTTTTCTGATGAAGTTCCCAAAAAACTTTTCCATTCTGGGAATACTGTCTGCTCACTCACTTTTTGCCCCTCCCACTGTATTAACTTCGGTTATAAATTCTTCTATGCTGTTAAAGTGCTTGTATACGCTTGCAAATCTGATGTAGGCAACCTTGTCAACCTGATTAAGGCGCAGGAGGGCAAGTTCCCCAAGTTCGCTAGTTGCAATTTCTCTTGCAAGCTTTCCCTTAAGGTATGCTTCGTCTTCTATTTCTGTAACAATTTGATCAACCATGCTTGTGGAGACTGGCCTTTTTTCCAGAGCCCGTTCAATTCCCTTGGCAAGTTTGTCCCTGTCAAAGGGCTGCCTGCGACCGTCTCTTTTTACCACCATAAAGGGCTTTTCTTCTATGCGCTCGTAACTGGTAAAACGGAATCCGCAAGAAAGGCATTCCCGACGCCTTCTTATGCTTTCGCCGTTGGCCATGGTTCGAGATTCTATAACTTTGTCGTCTGCTTTACCGCAATTAGGGCATCGCATGAAGCACCTCTTGGGATTTACACTTTTTACGATTCTTTGTTAAATAAAATTGCTGCCAAAACATTAAAAGATTTCAGCATTACTTAAGAAAAGTCGTATATCCACCCATCTATATAATACCCCACCATGGACGACTTTGCAAGTTTAAAAAGACGGGAATTTGCAAAAAAATTCAAAAAAATCCCTAGGTTGAATAAATTTTCACAATGCTATACTCTTTTTTACATGAAAAAGGCAATTTTACCAGTAACTTTTCTTGTTGTTTTTATAGTGTTTACAGTTCTTGTAAAGACTCTTGATGTGTCTGCTATAGGACCTTTGGGCTCTGCTGTGGGATTTTCTACACTGAATGCATGGGCAAGGGATGCCTTGGGGCAGAACGGATTCTGTTACAGTCTTACCCAGATTTTGGGAGGACTGGCTCTCCTTACTGCATTTGTAGAGGCCCTTATGGGTTGCATTCAACTTGTAAAAAGGAAGAGCCTTCTTAAGGTGGATCGCAGGCTGATTGTTCTGGGACTTGTCTACATAGCCATGATTGTTCTTTACTTTGCCTTTGAAAAATTTCCTGTAAACTTTAGGCCAGTTCTTGAAGAAGGGCTTCTTGCGCCATCCTATCCTTCTTCCCACACTATGGTAATACTTACAGTCTTTGGTTCAACTTTTTTCTTTGCAGGAATTTTAAAAAACTACACGGTACGAACAATCGTAAAGACGCTCTGCATTATCTTTGTAATTGCAGCAACTGCAGGCCGACTCTTAAGCGGAGTTCATTGGCTTACCGACATTTTAGGCGGAGTTCTTGTTTCTGCATTTCTTGTAAGTTCCTATGTAGCGGCAGGAGAAAGGTAGAACTTTTTCTTTAGCGTTAAGACCTGTTTTCCATGGCAAGGGCTTTTGTGTAGGCCTCGTGCATGCTTACGCGGAAAAGTACTGGAACCAGAATGCGGATTCTTCGCGTGTTGCTTTTTCCGCTACGGGCTTTCCATGCTGAAGAAATTCTTTTCCAGAAGGATGCAAGTCTGGGAAGAAAAATCATGGTAAGGGAAAGATTGTCTGCAAAGGGCGTTTCCTCTTTTTTTGTAAGGGCATGTTCAATGCTTCTGAATCCTTGGGCAAACTGGGAACTTGTGGTTGTTCTGTAAAAAACTGATGAAACCTCCAGTGACAGGGCCAAGTGGGAAAGGGTTGCAATGTACTGGCTGTTGGGAATGTAGACTGGTGTGTTTTTTTCGATAACATTAAGCAAAACAGACACTGAGTAAAAAAAGAAACAATAGGCAAGAGCCGGACTTATGTCTGTAAGAATTTCCTTTGGACTAAACTTAAGTACAAGAAAAGAAAAAAGAATTAGGGCGACCCAAGCAATTAGGGCTGGAAGGGGAGGCACCCAGAATGCCCCAAGGGCAAGAAGAATCATGAGCAGAACTTTTGCCACTGGATGAATCTTATGCATGAAAGTGTTTCCTGCCCGGTAAGAAAAGAAAGTTCCAGAGTTTTCCTCTTTGATTTTTTTCCCGTTTATGACTGCCATATTAGATCCTCAAGGCTTTTGTAGGAAGACAGGGGATTTTTTATTCCCCAGGATTCAAGGGGTTGTGCTAGGGCGTCAAGGGGGCTTCCGTCAAAAACAATTTTTCCCTTGTGCAGTACCACAAACTGATTTGCCATGCCCAGACATTTTTCTATTTCGTGGGTAAGGAGCAGGACTGTCTTTTTGTTCTGATGCAGTTCCTGAATTAGCGCGTTTAAATCGCATACTCCAGGGTAATCTAGGTTTGCATAGGGTTCGTCAAAGATGATAATGTCTTTTTTCATGGCAAGAATAGATGCCACTGCAAGCCGCCGTTTTTCTCCTCCCGAAAGGAAGTGTGCCGGCCAGTCAGCCTTTGCGCTTAGTCCTGTTTCTGCAAGAGCCTTTTCTACAATCAGCGGAATTTCTTTTTTGCCAACTTTCTGATTTCGTGGACCTACAGCAATGTCGTCTCTGGGAGTGTCACCTAAAATTTGGGATGCTGCATCCTGAAATATGAGTCCAGGTTTGGAAGTTGTAAAGCATGTTCCGTCCGAGGCTTTTTGCAGTCCTGCAATAATACTCATAAGGACGCTCTTTCCGCTTCCATTGGCTCCTCCTATTACCGTAAGACTTCCTTCCTCAATGGAAAGGGAAACATCGTCCAGTGCGATAACAGGAGGCTGGCCCTGAATGAGAGAAGAAAAAACTTTGTAGAGCTTTTTAACTTCTATTACTTTCATTCTCTTTTGATTTCTTTAGTTCTTCAATAAGTTCCGCCTCTTCTTCCTCATCTGCTGGATACAGGAATCGTGCGGCAACGGGACGAAGTACTGCTGCAAGGGGAATTGAAACAATCCACTTTAAGAGGTCGCCTGCAATGTAGGGAGTGAATGTAAGTGCAAGTGCCTTCTGGAATGTTACTGGAGAACCCTTCTTTGCCATCTGGAACATGAACCAGGGAATTCCTGGAACATAAACAATAAGGAAACCCAAAAATGAAGCCACAGCAATTTTTATCCACATGGAAACTTTAAATTTCTTTTCCTGAATGTGGGGTTTGCCTACAATGAGTCCCGCTACAAGGGCGCCAAAGAAGTAGCCCCATATGTATCCGCCAGTGGGTCCGAATAGAACTCCGAATCCACCTCTTACGCCTGAGAAAACAGGAATTCCTATTCCGCCCAAAATGATGAACAGTCCTACTGCTCCTGCACCCTGGATTCCTCCCAGAATGAGTCCAGCCAGAATTGCAAAGAGATTCTGAACGGCAATGGGTACTGTTGTTCCAGGTATGGGTATAGAGACCACGCATCCTATGCAAATGAGTGCGGCAAAAAGTGCGGTAAATGCACTGCGCACGGCTGTAAGTTGAGTCTTTTTTGTCATTTCTCTTAACCTCCTTTGAAAAGACAAGAAAAGCTTTAACTCTCCAAATACTTTTTGTTATCTATTTTTTTTTGCCTGTGTTGATTTTCCTGCTGAAGGCTTCTTTCTTTTTGCAGGAGATGTCTTCTTAGCAGAAGAAGCAGTCTGTTTGCTGGCGGTCGCTTTCTTAGCAGAAGTCGCGCCCTGTTTGCTAACGGTCGCTTTCTTAGCAGAAGTCGCGCCCTGTTTGCTAACGGTTGCATTCTTAGCAGAAGAAGCAGTCTGTTTGCTAACGGTCGCTTTCTTATCAGAAGTCGCGCTCTGTTTGCTGGCGGTCGCTTTTTTAGCAGAAGAAGATGCCTGTTTGCTAACGGTTGTCTTCTTAGCAGAAGAAGCAGTCTGTTTGCTAACGGTCGCTTTCTTAGCAGAAGTCGCGCTCTGTTTGCTGACGGTCACTTTCTTAGCAGAAGTCGCGGTCTGTTTGCTAATGGGGGCATCTTCATCATCAGTGTGAGCGTCATCCGCAGAAAGTTCCCTTGCCATAAGTGCCTGCCTTACGGTAAGAACAACTTCGCTGCATTCGGGGTAGACCCTCTTTACAAAGAGGACTATAACTACGGCGCAGAGGAAGACCATTAGGGCGTACATGAACCAGTCTCCCCATTCAGAATAGACTGTCCTTGTCCTTTTGTAAACTGGTACTTCGCAGGAAAGGGCGGCGCTTTCAAAGAGGGGAAGGTCTGCAATTATTTTTCCGGCGGGATTTACTACAACAGAGTATCCGCTGTTTGCGCACCTTACAAGTGTTGTCCTGTATTCTATGGCCCTGTAGCTTGCTGCAATAAAGTGCTGGTATTCCGAAGAAGCTGTTCCTGACCACTGGTCGTTTGTAATGTTCATGAACACTTCGCTTCCGTTTCTGTACAGTTGGGAACAGACATCGTTAAATGCGTCTTCGAAGCAGATGGGTACCGAAAAAGTTACATAAGAGTCGGGATTGGGTTCCTCGTTTTCTATAAAGCGCCATCTTTCAATGGGGTCAGAAAGTCCGTTTGAATCAAGTTCTACTGTAAGAGAGTTTTCCCTTCCGTATTCAAGGGGTGTTGAAATGTAGGCATTGGAACTTACAGGCACCTTAAAAAGCACAAACTGATTCCCCGGTGTCCACCATCCTGAATGAACTACATTTGTCATAAAATTCTGCATAAGGGAACTGTTCTGATAAGGAATGCCTTCTGCAAATGGAACAAGATGAATCTTTGAATAGAAGCCTGAGAAATTTCCCCCTGCATCAAAAAAGAGGGCGGCATTGGTGAAGTGTCCCTTGCTTCGGTTTACATCGGCAGTTCCTCCAATTATAAAAGGAACACCCATTCTGTTTATAAAAGGCACAAGACCTTCCATGTCTCCGTTTCCGCTCTGGTATACATTCATGTAATCGGGATAGGGAAACTGTAGTATTCCCTCGCTCCACAAAACAAGGTCTGGCTCAAGGCCACTTCCCCTCATTCTGTGGATTTCCCCTTCGGTAAGGTCCATGCAGGTAAGCACATTTTCTCTTTCGCTTGTCTGCCAAGTGTCGGCGTTGTGTTGGACTATTACAGTGTTTATGGTTTTTTCAACTGTTCGGGGTAGGGCATACTCAAATACTCCGTATGCAAAGGAAAGCAGAAAGAGTACCGCTGTTCCCACTGCCGCAGCCCTGTAGCCACTGATCTGCATGGAAGACTGCATTGTTCTTGCCCTAAGCATAAGGTTTATACCTTCGCCCATAAGAGCAGACACAAGGCAGAAGAGAAAAGAAATTCCCCATACTCCCGTAACAGCTGCCGTCTGTGCAATTATCCTCCAGTTGTAAGCCGCCATGGAAAGAGTTCCCCAGGGATAGCCTAAAAAGTCTGAGGATTTTGCCCATTCCCAAAAAAGATAGATGGCCGTAAACCATAAAATTCTTAGCAGGGGCAAAAGTGGATGTTTTCCTCCGTCTTCTTCCAGTTGTATTTTTGGGGTTAGGTAAAGAGGCAGAATGCATGCCAGAGAGCCACATAGACCAGCCTCAACTGCGGTTCCAAGAGCGCTTGCCCCCAGAGTAAGGAAGGCGTAGTCGTGGAAGTTGTAAAGCCACCAGCTTGAGCAGAGGTGCACGGTAATGGCCTGAACAAACCAAATCCAGAAACTTTCCCCTGCGGATTTTGCAGAAAAAGTCGCCCTATATAGGGGTATGAGCGAAAAAAGAGCCAAAAAAGGGGTTCCAAAGGGCATAATTTCGTTTGAAATGGAAAATGCCAGCATAAATCCCGAAAAGATTGCACAAAAAACTTGTAAAATAATGCGAATCATTGTATTATTATTCTATATATTTATATTAAAAATTGCAAGATTGGGGAAGGGATTTTATGGATGCGCTAGTTACTGCCCATAAACAGGAATATGGAGAGGCGCCTGATGTAATGGCTCAGGCTCCGGGAAGATTTCATCTTATTGGCGAGCACACATGGTTCTTTAAAGACAAGACGCTTTCTATGGCCGTGGATCTGCCTGTGTATATTGCACTGTCTGCGCGGAGTGATTCAAACCTTAGGTTTTACTTTGTGCAGCTTAACGAAAGGAAGCGTGCAAACATTCCGTCTTTAAAGCTCAAAAAGGAAGACAAGTGGGCAAACGCTCTAAAGGCCATTGTATACGGATTTACAAGCGGTGGTTTTGACTGCGGTGGCATGAATGTAACAGTCTATTCCGAAATTCTTCCCTCTGCGGGATTCGGCATTACTACTGCAATAAAGGTTGCCATGGCTTGGGCTGTAAGAGACCTAATGCGCTTCAAGTGCAATGAGCAGCAGATGCTTCAGGTCCTTGAGCGTGCCAATCGGCTTTTCCTTCAGACTGAAAACTACAAGGCCGACAACTTTACGGCAATCTATTCAAAGAGAAATTCTCTGGTGCTTACCGACCATGCAAAAAATACATGCGAAGTAATTCCCTTTCCCTTTAAGGGGCGCACTATCATGCTTACAGACGCAAGGGTTCCCCGTATAGTAACATGGAACGAAGTTACCCTTCAGCAGCCAGAAAATGTCCTCCTTCTAGGAGAACTTAAGGAAAGACGGTCAAACATTTATGGTGGCTGGCATTACGAAGAAAACAAGGGCGACGTAAACGAAGTTCTTTCTGTGGTAAACGAAGACACAAGACGGCGGCTTATCTGCGTAATGAACGAACACAAGTGTATTCTTGATGCCGAAAGTGCACTGCGTAAAAATGACTTTTCTGCCTTTGCAAGGTCTGTCATTGCAAGCCACAAGAGCATGCGAGACTTGTACGACATTTCTTGTCCAGAAATAGACTGGATTCTAAAGAGGGTACAGGAACTGGACGAAAGCCCTGACGATTTGCGAAATCCTGTAAACTGCGGACGCATTACAGGCAAGGGCTTTGGTCGCTGCGTGTACACCATCCTCAGAAATTCCGATGTGGGAAAATTTAGGGAAAAACTTGCTGACTACGAGCGCATCTTTGGATTTACTCCTGCAAGTTACGAAGTAAAGCCTTCTGCGGGGGTAAAACTGCTGTGACTGTACTCCTGACAAATGACGACGGCTTTGATTCCGAAGGTATTAAGACACTTAAGGAAGTTTTTTCTACCAGACACGAAGTTTGGATTATGGCTCCTGTAAAAAATCATTCGGGGGCTTCATGCTGCTTGTCAATAACCAACAGGATTGAAGTATTCAAAAAAGGAAAAAACGAATATGCCCTTTTGGGAACTCCCGTGGACTGCGTGCTAAATGCCCTTACCAGTAATGTCTTTCCCCATCGACCTGATGTGGTGCTATCAGGAATAAACAGCGACAGCAATTTGGGAACTGATGTTCTTTATTCGGGAACATGCGGAGCCGCAAGACAGGCTTCTTCTTTTGGAGTTCCTGGAATTGCCTTGAGCATAAGAAATGACTACAGCGGAAAAACAAGCCAGAACTATGCTTCTCTTGCAAATTTTGCTTTGGAAAACCTTGACCGTCTTGTTTCTTTGTGTCAGGAAAAATATCCTCCAGAAGAGGGCGGACACTACAAATACTATCTGAACATAAACGCTCCCGTTACTGGACCTTACAGGGGAGTCCGCTTTGCCACCTTGTCAAAAAGGCATTATGGCGATACAGTAAGGGTGCTGAATGAATCTGACGAAAGACTTTTTATAGATGCCCGATATGTTGGGGAACAGGTAAAATCTTTAGGCGACGGAACTGAAGACAGTGCGGCGGTAGACAATGGAATGATTGCAATCTCCATGCTCTATACGGAACCGCAGTGCTACTATGGGGGTGGGACATGGCAGGACAGAACGCATTAAGCGAAGGAATTTCCTTGTACAACAGCGGAAAGTATTCCGCATCTCTTTCATTTTTCTTATCTCTTCCCGAAGACAACAGTGTGGATGACATTGAACTGGCCTACTACATAGGGCTGTGCTATTCAAAACTAAAAAGATATGATGATGCCCTTTTGTATCTTGAACAGGTTGTAACTGCCTCAGGAGAAATAAAGCAGAACGAAAAACAGGCTGAACGACTTTTGCAGTGCCGCTATCTTCTTGCCGTAATCTACTGCCTTAGCGGAAGAAAAAAACTTGCAGAATTTGAGCTGGGAAAACTTCTCGAAACAGGATATAAACCTTCTTCTGTATATGCCTCTTTGGCATACATTGCATGGGAGCAGGGTAACAGCGAGCAGAGTCTTTCCTACTATGCAAAGGCCCTTTCTGAAGACTCAGAAAATCCCACCGCCCTTAATGGAATGGGCTATGTGCTTGCGGAACAGGAAAAGGACCTTACCCAGGCTCTGGGCTATTGCAAAAAGGCTTTGGACAAGGAGCCAGAAAGTGCCGCCTGCTTGGACAGCCTTGGATGGGTGTATTTTAAGATGGGTCTTTATTCCGAGTCCAGAAAGTACCTTGAAAAAGCCCTGCAGCGTGACGCTTCCAACCACACCATTGCCGAACATTTGAGCCTTGCTCAGAGGGTAGAAGAATGAAAAAGTTTTTGCTTTGCCTTGCTCTTGTTTTTTTTGCCGCACCGCTTTCACTTTATGCCCAGATAAATCTTGAAGATACCGCTCGTGATGAGTCTTCCCAAATAAGAACTGCCCAGTCCGGTTTTGCAGAGGAAGAATTTAGACGGGGAGTGGAATCCTATTACAGAGGTTCATTTATGGATAGCATCCTTTCTTTCGAGAGGGCGCTTTCATATCTTCCAGGAGAAAATCTGATTCTTGAATGGTTGGGTAAGGCATATTACCGAGCCGGACTTGAGGGAACGGCTTTGCAGCAGTGGCAGTTTGCTTCTGATGCAGGCTATGGTGGACTTCTCCTTCAGAATAAAATAGAAATCGTAAGCGAACGGCGTGCAACGGGAACTACATACGGAGCTTCTCAACGCTACACCGAATCAGGTTCCTTTCCCCATGTAAACGGAAAGACCCTCATATACAGTCAGCCCATTTCTGTTCTTCCAAATGATGACGGTTCAATATGGGTAGTGGCATACGGTTCAAATGAACTTTTGCGCTTTAATGTAAACGGTCAGGTTATACGCCGGTCCCGTGGTCCTGTAAACGGATTAGACAGACCTATGGACATAATCCGTATGAACAACGGCAACCTTCTGCTTACGGAATTTATGGGTGACAGGCTCTGCCTTCTTGACGAAGACGGATTTTTCATAAAGACAATAGGAACAAAGGGCCGGGGTGAGGGTGAATTTATTGGTCCTCAGTATCTTGCCCTTGACAGCTATTCAAATATTTATGTTACCGATTTTGGAAACGCGAGAGTTGTAGTTCTTGATCCAGAAGGAAATCCCCTTTTGCATTTTGGCGAGGCTATAGGCGACTTCCCCGGATTTAAGTCTCCCACTGGAATTGCGGTTGTTGACGACAGAGTTTTTGTTGCAGACAGTGTTCGTGGTGCCGTCTACGAATTTGACAGGGCGGGCAACTACATAGGCTTCCTTGTTCCTGAAAAAACTTTTTCTCGTCCCGAATGCATGAAGGTGTGGGGGCAGTACATAATCCTTACCGACAGAAACCGAGTGGTAACAATTGATTCCCTTACGGGTGCTGTTTACGAAAATGCAAAAACTGGTAACGGAATAACTCAGGTAACAAGTGCTGTTCCCGACAAAAACGGAAACATAATCGTAACGGACTTTAAGGCCAACGAAATTTACATTATGTCAAATGTTTCAGAAGTTGCAGGTGGATACTTCGTTCAGATTGAGCGCGTAATTGCAGACAACTTTCCCACGGTAATTCTTGAAGTCAGGGTTGAAAATCGCCACCGTCAGCAGATTGTGGGTCTTTCCGACACCAACTTTCTTGTAACCGAAAACAAGCGTTTTGTTTCAGAGTTTAAACTCCTTGGAGCGGCAGACAACAATGACTATGCCGACATAACCATAATTGTTGACCGCAACACGAACATGGCTTCCTATACCGAACAGCTACAGACTGCAGTTAGGGAAATAGCCGCCAGCATGAATCCTGAGGCAAAACTTCAAATAATCGCCTCTGGAGACATTCCAGTAAAGGTGTACGAGGGGTCCCCTTCAAAGGCAGAATCCTTTACTCAGTCTTTCCTTAGTTCCGTGAACTACACTAGCGACCCTTCACTGGATCTTGCAATACGCCTTGCGGCAAACGAAACAATCAACGGTGAAAAAAAGAGAGGCATTATTTATATAACCGCCGGTGCCATAGGTCAGAATGCATTTTCTTCTTACGGACTTTCAGATCTTACCGCCTACCTGAACAACAATGCCATATCATTCAGCACTGTGCTTCTTGCTCAGGGTGCGGAATCTGATTCTACCGCATACATAACTCGCAACACCAGCGGTCAGAGTTACTATGTCTACAGACCAGAAGGACTTTCTGCCGTAGTGGAAGACATTACCTCACTGCCGTCGGGACTTTACCAAATGCAGTATGTTTCGGCTCTTCCCAAAGAATACGGACTTCGCTATTTGCCAGTGGAAGTTGAAGCTTATCTTTTAAATAAGAGCGGCCGTGACGAAACAGGATACTTTGCTCCCCTAGACTAGAAACTGACAGTCTTTACTTTTTTGTAAGAAGTCTCGCCTTGCGCACTGAAAATTCCGGGTGTTTTTTCTGCATGGAAAAAATTGCGTCCTCTACCTTGGCCTTTTTGGTGCTCCCGTCAGAAAAAAGTTCTCCTTGTACTGGAGTGTTTCTGCTTTCCACATGTTCCACTGCAACACCTAAAAGCCTTATGCCTCTTCCGTCTTCATATTTCTTTTTAAACAGGCTACAACATTCCTCAAAAAGCTGGTCTGCTGTACGCACAGGAGTTTCCCTTGTGTGCTGAACCGAAACAGTGGTAAAGTCATCGTACCTTATTTTTAGTGCCACAGTCCGGCTCCTTACATTTTCTTCATGCATGCGCCACAATACCGTTTCTGACAGTTCCATAAGGGCAGTTTCTATGGCATAAATGTCGGTCATATCTTCGTCGTATGTAGTTTCGCTACTTATGGAATGATTTTTTGCATCTTCTCCAAAGGTCATTCTCTTGTTTCCGCGAAGGGCCTCGTATATGAAAGTTCCCATGCTGTCGCCGAACATTGCCCTTAGTGTTGAACTACTTTGGGAATAAAGTTCTCTTGTTGTGGTAAAGCCTACGCTCCTAATTCTTTCAAGACTTTTTGTTCCCAGTCCCCACACCTTGTCAAGGGGAAGGGAAAGCATAAAGTCTTCTTCCTTTCCAAAAGGAACTACAGTAAGACCAAAAGGCTTTTTGTATCCTGAGGCAATTTTTGCAACATACATTGTTGAAGCAAGACCTATGCTTACCGTAAGTCCCGTTTCTTCAAGAACTCGTTCTTGTATTTTTTTTGCAGTGTCTTCTGCTTTTCCAAACAGGCGCTCCGTTCCAGTCATGTCAAGAAATGCTTCGTCTATAGACATTTGTCTTACATCGGGGGAATACTCCTTGAAGATGCTCATCACTTCGCCAGACTTTTCCTGATAGCGCTTCATGTTTCCTCTTAGAAAAACTGCATTAGGGCAAAGTTCCACAGCCTTTGTAAGGGGCATGGCAGAATGTACTCCATATTTTCTGGCCTCGTAGGATGCAGTGGAAACAACGCACCTTTTGTCTCCTGGAAGACCTCCGATAATTACAGGCTTACCCCTGTACTGGGGATTGTCCAGCTGCTCAACGGAAGCAAAAAAAGCATCAAGGTCTATGTGAAAGAAAACGCTCTGCATCAAGTTCCGTCCGCTTTTGTTGTAATTGTTTTTGAAACTTTTTTTAGTTCTGTGTCTGAAACATAAATGTAGGCGTCAACAGTAATTTCGTTTTGAGTTTCTTCATCTGCCGAATAAAGAATTTCCAAAGTCCCCGAAGGCCAGTCTGGCAGTCGGAATTGGGCTCTGTTTGAATCGTCCAGAATGTATTCGTAGTCGCTTTCGTAAAGGGGAATCCCCTGGCTAGAAGTAAGAGAAATTTCGTAGCGGTAAATGGTAAGAGAAGAAGATACAATTATGTGCCTTGCCGACAGTGAGCGGAATGAACTTTCTTCGTAGGAAACTGTGATTGATTGAGATTCCTCTTCTGCCTGAGTAATTTTTGTCTGAACCTGCTGTGCTGGAGTTTGCTTTTTTGCCTCCATAATTAGTATGGGCGTAAGGATTATGAGGCAACAGCATACGGTGGAAATGCCCGAAGTAAGGATAATCTGCCTTACGGAAGTTTTTATGTTTTTTTCTTCCGAGACCAACACCTTAAGGGAAATTACAATCCTGCACCAGGCTGAAAGGGCCAAAAAAAGCACACAGGCAAAGAGAAGATTTACCCCAAAAGAAGTTTTTGCAACAAGTATAAGGCCTTCTCTGTCAGCGTTAAAAGCAAGGCGCAGAAGGTAGGGAACAAAGGGGGACACGGTAAGGAGTGCCGCCAGTATAAGGGGTGCCGGTTTTTTTAACTTGCGGCAGAAAAGAGACACTGCATAGGCAAGGGCAAAGGCAAACACAAGGCTTATGTCTACAAAACTGAACAATATAAGACAGAATGCAGACATAACTACAGACTCGTAGCCCAAGACTCTAAAGGAAATTTTAAAGCGTTTTTTAATCTGTATGCTAAGCAGAATTTGCATGACAAAAAGGGTAAGTGAAACCTTTATTATAAAAAGTGCAATGGGATTTTTAAGGGGAGAAAAAATCAGTTGAAAAAATTCCAGAAGTAGGGCTGTAAGAAAAACTGTTGCAGGCAACATGTACCAGGTTCGGCCAAAGTCTTTTTGCATTGCCCGGTTTGAACTGGAAGATGCAAAGTTTGAAAAGGCCAAGGTAAGGAGCATTGCGGCAACAACTGCCATGTGTCCAAAGACAAAAAGAATTTCGTTAATCCAAAGAACAAGGTCTCCTGCCTTTATGGAGGCGTAGTGCATGTCCCACTGACTGCTCCTTAGGTGCTGTATGGAAAGTGCCGCATTTGCAAGAAAGTGGGCGTTAAGTGCTGTAGGACTACCCCTTATTTCTATTGAAGGAACATCTTCTTTTAGAAAGAGGAAAAGCCGTTCATCTCCGTCCAAAATGCCTAGCCGGTAAAGGAGCATAAGGTTACCCGGAAAGCTAAGGTTCAGTCCGGATTTTTGTGAGGCCTCCACCAAAGCCTGACTTAACCAGAGGGGAGAAACTGTCCCGCCTGCTCCTGGAACAGCACTTAATCCACTGTCAGGTTCAAAAACTATGGCACAAACAGAATCTTCGTCCTCCACATTCATGGTGTAGACTTCTGTTCCTCCTATGCTTGTGTCTCCCCTAAGAATTGAAAAATCAGATTCATCCGCAGAAAGCAAAACCAGCACTTGGTCTTCAAGTTCTGTATTTTTAAGTTCCTGTAAAAATTGGGCTATAAAGTCTTCGTTTGAAAAGGCAAAGTCTTGGGTAAATGCAAAAATTGTAGATTTTATTTCCTTTTCCTCTGTTGAAACAGGGGGTATTGTGACGATAATATTCTGAGGGAATGTTTCTTCAGCCGTGCTTACAAGGGCCTGCATTGTACACGAGTATCCGGCATCCGTAAGTTTTCTGTATATTGATTCCGTCTGGGAGATTCCGTCTGCAAAAAGCGGAAGGGCTGCAAGGCAGAAGAGAAAGCTAGATAGTGCCGAACGAAAACACCTCATGTTCTTATTGTAAAGAATTGGTGTTTACAATGCAAGAGATTTGTACTATACTTGTGGAATAGGAGTATGACTGAAAGTTATGGGTTCTGAAAAAAAATTTACACTGGATTTGCCTCTTAAAGTTATCCTTACAGAGGAGGGCTCTTCTCATTTTATCAGTCACAAAAAAAAGCTCCTGCGCTTCCGTCTTGCCGACAACATTGAAGAATACGGAATTGCCTTGGAACACTTTTCTCCTACATCTTTGCAGAACATGATTCTAGTGGATTATGTTTCCAAAATAGAAATTTCCATGTCAGAATTTGTTTCGCGCCGTCAGGAAATAATGGACCTTTCCAAGCTGATTGTTTTTTCAATTCTTTACAAACAGTTTGACCGCCAGATTTTTGACGCCCTTATTCAGTGCGACTGTGTACGCCGCCACAACAGAACCAACCCAGGCCAGCTTATAGACGAACGCACAAAAATGTCTGACAAGCAACTTCGTCAAGCTCTTTCTACAAAGAATGGAACAATTCAGGCCGCTAGACAGACAATCCTTGACCCTGTATGGAAGGGCATAATGGCAAATCGGGACTACACTCCAGAAGAGCGCAATATCTACCTTCTTATGACAGAAAAATACCTTAACCGCCTTAGCCTTATGAACTGGTACATCATAACAAAGTTTTACAAGACAGACGGCTTTAACCAGATTCTTAGCGAAATCCGCCAGCGCCTTGCAGAGTATATGGACAAGTCAAAAGTTGCGGAATATATTTCGGTAATGGTTATGGAACTTGCCCTTAACTGCGAAAATACAAACATGAAGAAGGAAGCGCGCCATCTGTATCAGGGTATAGAAAATTCTGACACTCTTATATATGACCCCGAAATCCGTTCAAAAATAGTTCAGGAACTTAAGCGCAAGCATGAGTTTGTATTCCTTTCATGGAAACTGGGCGGCGGTTCTACAGCAATTGGAACTCAAGGCAGGTTGCAGATTACCCTTTACAACAAGGATGACGACTTTCAGGAAGCTAAGGAAAACATAGAAAACAAAATGTCTGCCGACCTTAACAAGAAGTCCCTTATAGACTTCTATCGACAAATGCCAGAAGGTGAGGAAGGCACTGACTTGGGACTTTACTATCTGTCTTATCTGGATGATGCCTGTAAAAAGGTTAATGTAAAATTTGACTCTCTTGTAAACCAGTTTAGTTCAAGTGACCTTACGGTTATTACGCTCACATTCAACTTCTAGGAGTATATGGCTTACATCTGCAAAAAACATGCATTAAAATTACCCTCTTTTGCTTCTGTTCTTGCTGTGACCCTGTGTCTTTTTTCCTGTTCTGCCCAGGTAAATTCCATACAGTCTGTTTCCGCCTCCGTCATATTTGACTACTCAGATTTAAATTCTCCACCCTCTGTATCTCTTTCTGTTTTTGCCCAGCCTGCATACGACGCACAAAGGGTTGCAAGCGTAAGCATTGCCAGCATTGAAACTGGATGGGAATGGAAGTCTGACAGACCTGTGGTTCTACCTTCAAAAAGAGATAACGGTTGGGCTGGCTTTCTTAACTGTGTGCCTGAATCTGGTAAGGAACTTCCCCAGGGCTCCTACATGTTTTTTTGCACTGATTTAGCATTTGACTCTTCTGATACAGCTTTTTCTGTTTCCTATCCAAGGGAACTCCTTACGCTTAACCAAAAGGATGCCGTTGACTTTGTTACTTCAAGGGGCGGCTTTGTCTACAACACCGCACTTTACGATTCCGACGGAACCCTGCTTTATTACGGTGAACAGGATGCCGACCGCAACCGTTACCCCACGGCAAGAAGCAAAAGAACTTTTCTTGTTTCTCAGGGGCTAAACATAATTTGCATGCTTTCAAAAGAAAAAATATAGAGGAGAAATTTGTGCCTGAACATTCAACAGAACAGTTAGAAACTACATCAGAACCACCTTCCGATTCAAACAGTACCATTCCGTCATCGTTTATGCGGCCCATAAAGACTTATGTGCTTCGCGCGGGACGCATGACGGAAAACGAAAAGCGAAACTATTCAGAATTAAATCAGGTTTGGTGCATTCCCTTTGAGCATAGGACGCTCAACTTTACAGAAATCTTTTCAAATACAAATCCAGTCATTATGGAAATAGGTTTTGGCATGGGGCAGGCTACTGCAGAAATTGCATCTGCAAATTCCGACATGAACTACCTTGGTCTTGAAGTTCATGTTCCAGGCGTTGGGAAATTGCTTGGTGAAATAAAAAGAAGACAGCTTAAGAATGTTTATATCATAGAGCATGACGCTCTTGAAGTTTTGGAGACAATGATTCCCGACAATTCTTTGGAAGGACTTCACATATTTTTTCCTGACCCTTGGCCAAAGAAAAAGCATCACAAGAGACGACTTCTTCAGCGTCCCCATACTGACCTTTTGGCACAAAAACTTACTCCCGGTGGTTACCTTTATTTTGCCACTGACTGGGAAGAGTATGCCCAGTTTGCACTGGAAGAACTTTCGGCAACGGAAGGTCTGCACAACCGCTACCAAACCTTTGCAGAAAAACAGGAATGGCGCCCTCGCACAAAATTTGAGCAGAAGGGCATTGATGCAGGAAGAGATATTTACGAACTTTTCTTTGTAAAAGACGAAGAGGACTAGAAACCTATGGACTTGTTTACCAGCGCCCGCGTAGAAGAACTGGAAAAACTTATTACGGGCTATCAGAATTCCTACTACAACGGAGAGGCGGAAATTTCTGATGCGGAATTTGACGCTCTTTGGGATGAATTAAAAAAACTTGATCCGGAAAACGCAATACTGCACAGGGTTGGCGCAGACAACGGTTCCTTTGCAAAGGCCACCCATGTAATGCCCATGGGAAGTCAGGAAAAGGCTGCTAATCCAGAAGAATTTCTTGCATGGGCAAAAAAGCATTCCTACTCAGAGTATCTTGTGGAATATAAACTTGACGGCGCAAGTCTTGAACTTCAGTACGAAAACGGAAACCTTGTTCAGGCAGTTACCCGTGGTGACGGAACTACTGGAGATGTGATTACTGAAAATGCAAGAAAAATGCAGGGAGTAATGCCCTCTCTTTTTGACGGAGTAAGGCCTGTCTCCTTTACCGGTGGAATCCGTGGAGAAGTAATAATGCTCCATCAGGTACACGACACCCTCTTTAGTGACAAGGCAAACTGCCGCAATGCCGCTAACGGACTCATGAAGCGTAAGGACGGAGAGGGAAGCGAACATCTTAATGTAATTGTCTATGATGTGTGGTCTACAACTGGAAGCCAGCCGTTTAAGGACGAGGAAGAAAAACTTTCTTGGCTTAAAAAGTGCGGCTTTACCACAGTTCCTTTGCACATTGCCCACACTGCCGATGAAGTAATTGCCTTCCGTGAAAAGGTAATGCAGGAAAGAAAAAATCTTGCCTACGACATAGACGGACTTGTAATAAAGGAGCGTGAGGTAAATCATGATGATGCCCTTCGCGCTCGTCCCGACAGACAGATTGCATTTAAGTTTCCTCTTGATCAGGCAGAAAGCATTCTTCGTTCCGTAGAGTGGAGCCAGTCAGGGGCAACCTATACTCCCGTTGCCATATTTGATCCCGTGCCTCTTAACGGAACCACAGTAAAAAGGGCCTCTCTTTCCAATCCCAACAACATACGGGGGCTTGGTGTAAAAATAGGAAGCAGGGTAACTGTAGTAAAGGGCGGAGAAATAATTCCAAAAATAATTCGTGCCCAGACTGAAGGTTTACAGAATCTTTCTGAAGTTAACTTTCCAAAAACATGCGCCACCTGCGGAAGTGCTCTTTGCGATGAGGGTACAAGGCTTTACTGTCCCAACAAGGACTGTCCTGAGCGAGTACTGCATCAGCTTTTGAAATGGGTTTCCGTTGTAGACATAAGGGGCTTGGGAGACACCCTTGTGCGTTCTCTCTTTGCAGACGGAATTTTAAAATCCATAACGGACATTTATTTTCTTACAACCGAAACTTTAACTCCTTACTTTCTTACGCAAAAAAGCAGGGAGCAGGATAAAAAATCTTTGGGTGCAACAAAGGTATTCCAGAGCATTCAGTCAAAGCGAAAAATCAGTCTTGTAAAATTTATTGCGGGCTTTGACATAGAGGGGGTGGGCGAAACTGTTGTGGAACTTCTTGTTGACGCAAAGTATGACACCCTGCAAAAACTTCTTAATGTTACCGTAGAAGAAGTTTCTTCAATCTACAGATTTGCAGAAATAAGCGCAAAAACTTTTGTAAACGGAATTAAAGAAAATCGCAGCGAGATGGAAGCCCTTGTAAAAAGCGGAATTATAGAAATAGAAGAGGGGGGTACAAAAGAAGAGGGAGTCCTCTTTGGAAAATCATTTTGCTTTACTGGAGAACTTGTTACCATGAAGCGAAGCCAGGCTCAGGAACTTGTAAAGAAAAACGGTGGAACTGTAAAGTCTTCTGTGGTAAAGGATTTGTCCTATCTTGTAACAAACGACACTTCCAGTGGTTCCTCAAAAAATGTAAAGGCGGCCTCTCTTGGTATTCCTGTAATTTCTGAAAAGGAGTTTCTTGCTCTTCTTCCATGAAAAAGAAAGTTTTTGTCGCAGCAGTTTTTGTCTTTCTCTTTTGCGTTATGCTTCCAGTGCTTCTTGTTGCCGTAAGCAGAAAAAATGCAGACAGGGCGGCTTCGAGGGTTCAGCCTCTTCCTCAGTACGACATGGTTCATGTCCTTTTGTACGGATATGACAGGGACACTGTAAGCGGACGGATAACCCTTTATTCCGAAGATGGAAATGTTGTTTCCACCATAGAGCGATCCTGGAATGCTGATTCTGTAATGATTTCTTTTGCGGAGTTTTCCTACGGATCGAAAGTTTTTGTATTTCCCTACAGCGTTTCCCGGTCAGGCAGCGGCAAGGCTTTTTCTGGAATCTATCTTCCAAACTACTATCTGTCGGCAAACAAATGCCATCTAGTTTCTTCTAAAAAGGCTGAGGAGATACAGAAGGAATACGCACGCATTGCACATTTTGCCACATCGCGCTTTTTTTCCAAGTTCTCCTCTTCCCGTAGTATTCAAACTGTAAATCTGTCGCTCTGCCAGCCGGGTATTGAATATGAAATTCAGTTTACCCAGCAGGGCAAGGCTTTAGTTTTTCCTGTTGCAGGAGACTATTTGTCCTGAGCGGCAAAAGTAAAGTCTGTAGTAAAGAAGTCAGGACTTACTGCTTCTCCGTTAAGCCTCATTTCCCAGTGCAGGTGGGGACCTGTTGCAAGACCTGTCATTCCGCTAAGACCTATAAGGTCGCCTTCGTTTACCATGTCACCTTCCTTAACCTTAAGTTCGTCCATGTGGTAGTAGAGACTGTAAAGTCCGGGAAGATGCTCTATGACAACGCTCCATCCTGTAGACACGCGAGATTCAGCAAGAACAACCTTACCCTTTGCACAGGCCCTTACATCTGAGCCCTTGGGAATTCCATAGTCAATTCCGTAGTGCAGGGAAGTGGAAGACTTTCCGTTGGTATACTGATACACCCTTCTGTCTGCAAAGAATGATGTGCGTCTTGTGGCTGTTGTGGGTGGAGTATAGGATTCAGTCTGATATACGCCAGCCGTGTTAATCGTGTAGAGAATTTCGTTAAGACGGTCAATCTGGGTCATGCGGGTTGTGGAAGTGTCTGTTTTGATTGAGGTGTTTCTTGCGTCAAGTTCTATGGTCTCGCTAACAAAATCTTTGTGCACCAGAGAAAATGGCAGATCAAGTTCGTACTGCTTTTTTCCGTACAGATTGTATTTTGCAGTTAGCTTAAAGTCTGTTCCTTCTGTCCACCATGAAGAAAGGGGAATGCCTGCAAGCAGTGTAAGGCTATTCTTTGACTTTGCATCTTCTATTACATAAAAGTCTGCATAGCGCAAAACCTTTCCGTCAAGGGAAAGTTCAAGTCTTCCTGTGGTTGACGAAAACTCTTCCTTGGAAACCTTGTTTTTCTTTCCTTGCTGGCTAAACTTCATCCTTACAAAAACGGCATCTCCGGGTGCGGCTGTATCGTTGTAAAAAATAGTGATTGAATAGTCGGCCTCGTTTACAGCGGCTTCCTTTGCAAATGCAAAAAACGGAAGACACAGAAAAATACCAAGTAGAATTGTTTTTATTTGCTTCATTTGTATACTCCTTCCTTAGTTATCGGAAGAATTTTCTGATTTCCTTATGTCTGTTATAATCATTTGGGGAGCCTTCATTCCGTTGTAGATGTTGTATTCTGCATGAAAGAGAATGTCCACCCTGTCTCCAACTTCAATTTGGGAATGCAGAATGTCGGCCTTGTTCCAGTAGAGGGCGGGCCACTTGCAGTCCTTTCCCTGAATTTCCAACTTTAGGTGTAGCTTTTCGCCCCTTCCAAACACGCTTGCATTCATTACCTTTATGTTTTTGGTCATAAAAAGTACAGGAGGATTGTCTTCTCCTGTTGGTTCAAAGAAGTGTGCTGTTTCCACAAGGGAGGGTGTAAGGTAGTTCTGGGGAACTTCTGCGTCAACATCGTATTGGTCGGCATGAGAGTCTGACAGTTCTATTACGGCAGAAACTTCCTTAAGCTTCTGTTCAAATTCTTCAAGGCGAGATCGGTTAAAGCTAAATCCTGCTGCACAGACATGTCCTCCGTGGTTAAGGAATATGTCTCCCATCATGTCAAGAAGTCTTGTTGCATCGCATCCCCTGCAGCTTCTCATGGAACCGATTGCAATGTCGCCTACAAAAGTTACGACAAGACTGGGGATGTTGTAGGTTCCCATTAGCCTTCCTGCAAGAAGTCCGCATACGCCTCTGTTAATCCGTTCGTCAATTACCACACACAGTTTGCTGTTGTAAAGAGAAACTGAATTCTGCGCCTGAATTTGAGCGTAAGTCCATGCATCAAGGGAAAGTTGTTTTCGTTCTGCGTTAAGGCTTACGATTTCCCTTGCAACCTGTTCGCGGCGTGCTTGATCTTTTGTAAGAAAAAGTTCCGCCGCAAGTTCCGCATTTCCAAGACGACCTGCCGCATTAAGGTTTGAAACCACAACCCAGCTTAAGTCTGTAGAAGTTAGTTCCTTACCAAGAAGTTTAAGTTCCGAAAGAAGTTCCTTTAGTCCCGGACGGACATGGTCTATGCCCCTGTTTAGGGAGGCCAGTCCCTGCTTTACAAAAATGCGGTTTTCGTCCTTCATAGGCATTATGTCTGCAAGGGCGGCAAGGGAAACAAGCTGCATGTCGTATTCTTCGTCCTTTGCCATTCCGGGGAATGCCGACTTTAGCCTCTGCTGAATGTATGTGACGAATATGTTGTAGAATCCGCCTATTTCTGTTGCGGGATGATTTCCGTATCTTGCAAAGCGAGACATGTCTTTTACAGAAAGAAGAGAGGCTTCTGCAACCTTGGGAATTATTTTTGCAACCTCGGGCCTTATGTCAAATATGTTAAATTCCACCGATTTTTGCCCGAATGTTTCTGCAAGAAGTTTGCCTACAGTCTGAGCGTCCCACACAAAAATGCTCTGTCCCTGAAGAAATGCTGGTAGCCTTGTCTGGGTAATGCCTACCGTACCAGGCACGACAGTTTCGTCCAATCGGTCAACGGGAACAAGGTTTCTTAACTTAAGGCATTCTATGGTGTAGGCTTCGTTTACAGGATGCACATTTAAAAGCGTTATGTCCTGCTTGTACCATTCGCTTTGGCTGAACCTTAGGGCGCTTACCAACTTGTAGACAACTGCACATCCCGAAATATCTTTAAAAGGGTAGCCTGAATCTTCCAGTTTGGGGTCTACAATTATTGCTGGCTCTGGAAGTTTTTGCGGCGGATTGTGGTGGTCTATGACTATTACATCGCAGCCCTTTTCTGAAGCGTATGCAATTTCTTCTATGTTTGAAATTCCGCAGTCCACAGTTATGATTAGGGAACCGTATGCGGCGGTAAAGTCGTCAACTGCGGCCTTGCTTAGACCGTAGGTGTCGTCACCGTGGGGCAGTCTAAAAGAAACATCCATGCCCATTGTAGAAAGACAGTCGTACAAAACCGTGGTGGCGGTTATTCCGTCAACATCCCTGTCTCCAAAGATAAGAACTTTTTCATTTTCTTCTCTTGCGTCTAGAATCCTGTCTACAGCATCTTCCATTGCGCTAAATGAAAAGGGGTAGTGCTGGTACCTTAAGTCGCTTTCCATAAAGTAGAGAATGTCTCGTCCTTCTACAATGTTACGCCTTACCATTATACTTGCGGTTAGAGCGTCAACTCCGTATTTTTTTTGCAGCTCTTCAATTTCTGACTTAGTAATGTTTTTTTTATTCCAGACTGCCACTATTTTATTTCCTTTACGATGAGTGAATCCAATGTTTGGTCTGCACAGAGGAAAAGGTCTTCCTTAATGCTAACGGCATGAAGAAGTTCCTGAACTCCGTTTTCAAGAGAGTTTTCGTCTTTTGCAAACACTTCCATGATTACATCGCCCTTGCTTGTTTTTTGCCCCTGCGTACCGTGGAAAATTATTCCTGCATCAGGACAAACTGAATCTGATGATTTTGTTCGTCCTACTCCCAGCGTTATGCATGACAGTCCCACTCCGTAGGCGTCTATGTCCAAATATCCGTCTTCTAAAGCAGCAACTTCTTTTCTAAAGGGGGAGCGTCTCTTTTCTAACTGGGACATGAATTTTTCAGGATTGCCACCCTGGTCCCTTATGTTTTCAAGGAATTTTTCCAAAGCCTTACCAGAAGAAACAGAAGCCCTGCAGAGTTCAATCCCTTCCTCAACTGTATTTGCCTTGCCTCCTAGCATGAGCATTCTGCTGCCCAGTTCGTAAGTTAGGCGCATTACATCAAGAGGACCTTTACCCTGAAGACATTCCACAGTTTCTTCCATTTCGAGGAAGTTTCCTGTTTTTCTTCCAAGGGGGGCTTCCATTTTTGTAAGGAGGGCAAGAGCTTTCTTACCCATTGCCTGAGAAGTCTTTACAAGAAAAGTGGCAAGTTCTTCTGCATCTTCCTGACTTTTCATAAAAGCACCCCGTCCGCACTTTACATCAAAAACAAGGGCATCGCTTCCTTCTGCAACTTTTTTTGACAGTATGCTACTTGTAATAAGGGGAACACTTTCTACCGTTCCTGTTACATCCCTAAGGGCATACATTTTCTTGTCTGCCGGTGCAATGGAGTCAGTTTGTCCTGTCATGGCGTAACCGGTTTTTGCAATGAGTTCTGCAAATGTTTTGGGGTCAAGGCGAACATTGTAGCCGTCTACGCTTTCTAGTTTGTCCAAAGTGCCGCCTGTGTGTCCTAGACCCCTTCCGCTCATCATGGGGATTTGGACTCCGCAGGATGCAACTATGGGGGCTAGAGGTAAGCTTATTTTGTCGCCCACTCCTCCTGTGGAATGCTTGTCTACAAAGGGCCCCTTTAGACCGCCAATGCTACTTTCGTACAGGTTTATTACATCTCCCGAATGGAGCATGCAGTTGGTAAGGTATCCGGTTTCTTCAAAGGTCATGCCGTTGCAGAACACAGCCATCAAAAAACTTGACATTTGATAGTCTGGTATTTCGCCCTTTACATAGCCGTCCACAATAAAGGAAATTTCTTCTCTTGTAAGGGGAAGACCTTTTGCCTTTTTGCTTCCCCGTTTTTTAATGATTATATCTGTTGCTCTCATAACTTCCACCCATTAATATATAAGCATTGTAGCAGAAATTGCAACAAAACGCTAGCATGTATTCAGAATCTGTGGTATTGTTTATAAAAAGGAGGCTGGAAAATGGCACAGAAGGAATACAGCATAGAGTCCGGCAGGGAAGTGCGCATTGCCATAAGCGGAAAGTCTGGATGCGGAAATACCACTGTAAGTACTCTGCTTTCTCAAAAACTGGGCGTTACCCTGATTAATTTTACATTTAGGCAGTTGGCGGCGGAAAAAGGTCTTACCCTTGCCCAAGTTATAGAAAATGCAAAAACTGATGACTCCTACGACATAACGGTAGACACAAGGCAGGTGGAACTTGCCAGAAAGGAAAGTTGCGTCTTGGGAAGCCGTCTTGCAGTGTGGATGCTTAAGGAGGCGGACTTAAAGGTTTACCTCTTTGCCAGTGACGAAACCAGAGCCTCAAGAATCCTTAACCGAGAGGGTGGAGACATAGACGAAATAAAACGCTTTACCGCCATGAGAGACAGTGAGGATTCCAAAAGGTATAAGAAACTTTATGACATAGATAACAATGACTACAGTTTTGTAGACATGGTCATAGATACTTCTCTTTACAAGCCAGAGCAGATTGTGGACCTGATATTGGAAAAACTTTTTGAAAAAGGACTTGTGGTGCGCCTTTAGTTATTCCGTAGCAGACTGTTTTCGAACTTTTTTTTTGCGAGTTTTCGGCATTGCCGAAAACTCGCAGAGTAGCAGATGTTAAACAAAAAGTTTAATACTTGTTGTTCGCATATCCTATCCAGCCTTCGTTTTCTATGAGGGCTTTTTCAAATCCTTCCAGTTTGAAGGGGTAGCTCTTGGAAAGGCTTCCTGCAATCAGTTTTACCTTCCATGTGCCGTCTTCCTTTTCTTCAATTTTGCACTGGGTGTCCTTGTCTGCAAAAGTGCGGAACATGTCGTCAATGTCTTTGCGGCTCATTTCTAGTGCCAAAAGTCCACAGTTGTACATGTTCTGGCGGAAAATGCGTGCAAAGTTTGTGGCAATTACGCAGTAGATTCCGTTTACCTCAAGGGCCCAGGGGGCGTGTTCACGGCTAGAACCGCAACCAAAGTTTTCGCGGGTAATGATTACCCTTTTTCCCGGAACATCTGTTTTGGGATTGAATCCGTCCAGCTTAAGGTCTTCCAGCAGATAGGGCTGAAGTGCCTGCTTTGTGTTTTCAGTCAGGTATTTTGCAGGAATGATTTCGTCCGTGTTGATGTCGGAACGATCCAGGAATAATACATCTCCGCCAAATTGTTTCATAGTTTCCTCACTTTATGTAACCTTTAGGAAAAAAATCCAAAGGTTGTGTTTATATCAATCTAACTATCATAAAGATAGCACAGTTTCTGCAAAAAGGCAAAACAAAAATTACAGCTTTAACACAAGACCTATGCCGTACTGATTCTGCACAGGATCAATTAGGGGTATAAGGCTGACATTTTTCTTTTCCTGCAACAAAAGGGCCTCGCTAAGGTTACGGTTATAGCGCACTGACCGGATTATGGCGCATATAAGGCTTCCTATCCGCGCCGCAAGAACAATGCTCTGTCCGTAAATGAGTCCAGTGTCTATATACTGGGTAATCAGCCAGTTTGTAAGGAAGGCACCTACCGAAAATCCCTTTGTAAGCCATAAGAGATTGATTGGAAAAAGTGCGTCAACAAACCAGCCGCCAAGAAAGAGAATTGGAGTTGCCCAAGAAATTAGCATTCCCAGTCCAAAGATAGAAGCAGAACTTCCTCCGTCGGCAGGTTGCAGATGGGTGGCTAGGGTAATTCCGCTTACGATTACTCCTGCAAGTTCTGTTCCTAGCCATATTCCTCCCCACATGAAGTCGCTTTGTAAAAAATTAAGAAGTCCGCCTCCCACGGAAAAGCCCAGTATGTCAAACAAAAAGCCTGCGTCTCCGCTTAAGTCCATCTTTAGTTTTTCGTAGGTAGACTTTCTCCATGTAAGGGGAACCTGTTGGGCAAGAAACTGAATTTCTTTCTTTTCAGCAAGGAGGGTCTTCATTCTGAAGGGGGAAAAAAATCCTGTTCTTCCCAGCAGAACTTTTACATCATCTTGAAAACGGATTTCTTCCTGTTTTGCCGTGTGAACATTTCCAACATCACTAGCGTCGTATGGGGAGACTAAAACATCGTACTGACCGCCAGACTTTTCCTGTGCAGTGGTAATGCAGGGAATATACAGCGCCACAAGGACAAGGGCTGCAAGAAAATGGGGTTTGCCTGGTGCCAACATAAAAGCCTCCTTAAAGAGGGGGTTATCCCTTGAAGTTTTCAGAGTTGACTATTGTTCCAGCGATGGCTGTTGCTGCTGCTGTGGCAGGACTCATAAGGTGAACCATTCCGCCTTTACCCATGCGTCCGTTAAAGTTGCGGTTTGTGGTGCTTGCGCATACTTCTCCTTCCGCAAGAACTCCGTTTGACATACCAAGACAGGCTCCGCAGGTTGGGTTTGTAACGCAGAATCCGGCGTCCATAAAAATGCCAATAAGGCCTTCGTCCAAAGCGTCCTTGTAAACTTTGGGAGTGGCAGGAGAAACAATACCCCTTACTCCTTTTGCAACATGCTTTCCCTTTAGAATTTGTGCGGCAACGCGAAGGTCTGAAAGTCGTCCGTTTGTACAACTTCCAATGTAAACCTGATTAACTTTTGTTCCCTTCATTTCGGAAACTTTTTTAATCTGGTCAGGCTTGTAGTTTATGGTGCATACTGGTTCAAGTTTAGAAAGATCGTATTCTAGAACCTTTTCGTATGTGGCATCAGGGTCATCAATCCACTTTGAATATTCCTTAAGTGCGTCTTCCTTAGTTTTGAATTCGTCCTTAATGAAGGGCCACAGGTATTCTACTGTAACCATGTCTGGGAAGCAGATTCCGCTTGTGGCACCAGCTTCTACAGCCATGTTGCACAGGGTCATGCGTTCCTCCATGCTCATTGCATCAACTACAGGACCTGTAAATTCTGTTACGCAGTTTGTGGCTCCGTTTACACCAATCTGCCCGATAAGGTAGAGAATTACATCCTTTGCATAGACTCCCTGAGGAAGCTTTCCTTTGAGTACGAATTTGATTGCCTTGGGCTCGCGGAAGGAGCAGACTCCCTTAAGGATTCCTACTTCAAGGTCTGTGGTTCCTACACCCGCTGCAAAAGCACCAAAAGCACCGTGGGTACATGTGTGGCTGTCACCCATGATTACGGTAAATCCCGGACGCACAAAACCTTTTTCTGGGAAAATTGCGTGGCACACACCGTTTGCTCCAATGTCAAAGAAATCTTGTATGTCGTTTCGGTTTGCCCAGTCCCGAAGGATTTTTTCCTGCATGGCGCATTTTGAATCCTTTGCAGGAGTTACATGGTCAATTACCGCCTTAATTTTTGTTGGGTCAAAAACTCTGTCCATGCCTCGATCAACCAAATCGTTTATGGCAATGGGGGTTGTAATTTCGTGGCAAAAAACCCTATCCAGTTTGAGTATGTTGGTTCCTTCAAAAGGAGTGTCTACAAGATGTGATTCAAAAATCTTCTGAGCTATTGTCTTACCCATAATAATCCTCTTCTATTTTGTTACTGTTAAAAAGTATATTGACAAATTTTTGTTTTGTCTAGGGAAGCCAGAATTCCCTTAGGAAACTACATTCTGGGGACTTCCCGAAATCCAACACTTAAGGTTTTGAATTACCACTTCAAGAAGCCTCTGCCTTGTTTCTACCGCTGCCCATGCTATGTGGGGAGTAATCATTATTTTTTCCCTTGGAGCGGTAAGCAGGGGACAGTCTTTTTCCATTGGTTCCCTTGCAACAACATCCGTGGCGTAAAAAGAAATTGTTCCCTGTTTAAGGGCTTCTGCCATGTCTGCTTCGTTTACAAAGGCCCCTCTTGCCGTGTTTATGAGCCATGCTGTCTTTTTCATTTTTGCAAGGCTGTCACTGTTGATGATTTCCTTGGTCTCTTTTGTAAGGGGGGCGTGGAGGGTAAGTATGTCGCTTTCCCTAAGCAAGGTGTTAAAGTCTACGGGATTGGGAATGTCTGGCTTTTGAGTCCTCGTGCAAACAATGACCTTCATTCCGTAAGCCTGAGCAATCTGTGCAACCCTGCGGCCAATGTTTCCGTATCCGAAAATGCCCAAAGTCTTTCCTTCTAGTTCTGTAAGGGGAGTCTTCCAGTAGCAGAAGTCTCTGGCCTTTATCCAGTCTCCATCCAGTACGCTGTCGGAATGTTCCTTTGCTCTACAAGCTATTTCAGAAATAAAGGCGAATGTAAGTTGGGCAACCGCTCCTGTAGAATATGCAGGAACATTTGTTACCGTTACTCCGTGCCTTTTGCATGCTTCTATGTCTATTACATTGTATCCTGTTGCCTGGACTCCTATGTACTTTAGGGTGGGGCAGGCGGAAAGAATTTCTTCTGTTATGTTGATTTTATTAAGGAGAATTGCCTCGCTTTTTCCTATGCGATCAATTACTTCCTGGGGGTTTGATCGAGGATATACAGTAAGGCTTCCAAAATCTTTTAGAGGTTCCCAAGAAAGGTCTCCAGGGTTAAGGGCGTTTCCGTCTAGTATTGTTATCTTCATGGCTTAGCCCACAACCATTACGCCTGTTGAGGAAATGGCATCGTTTATGGCGTCTTCAGAAGCTCCTTCAAAATCTACGCAAACCTGACATTTTGCGGCGCTGGAAACAACCGAAGTTACCCCTGCAACGGCTTTGACAGCGGCGTCTACTTTTGCGGCTGTTGCGTCATCATCCATGCCGGCGACATAAATTTTCTTTTGCATAACAAGGGCTCCTTAAAGTCAATTTTTAATGGATTTATTATAGCCCTTATCCTGTTTTTTTTCAAGCAAAAACGGACTTATTTTTGTAAAATGTTCATGAAGTAAACTTAAAATGTACTGAACCCTGTCTTAAATTATTAGTCCTGACGCGACATCCCTGTCGCTCCAAGTTGACCACAGTAACAATGATTTTACATCCTGTAAAACCATTGTTTCGAGATTTTTTTTTCAAAAATCTCGGCGAGTTTTATGCTTAGTCCTGACGCGACATCCCTGTCGCTCCAAGTTGACCGCAAGCGGCGTTGACATTAGAGCCTCTCTTCATTCTTAGGGTGGTGGGGATGTTGGCGGATTCTAGTTTGTGTAGGAAGGCGTAGCATTCGGATTTTGATGGAGTTGTAAAGGGGAGTGACTTTACTGGGTTCCATGGGATTAGGTTTACATGAACATCCAATCCTTTTGCAAAGTCTATAAGGGCTTGTGCGCTTTTTTCGTCGGTGTTTATTCCGCTCATAAGAGCAGCTTCCAAAGTTACCCTCTTTTGTGTCTTTTGTGAAAAATATGCTATGGCTTTTTTTAGTTCGCTTAGGGGATTCCCTACTGCAACTGGCATAAGGGATTTTCTAAGTTCTTCGTTGGCCGTGGTAAGGGAAACTGCAAGACGCACAGAAGGCCCCTTGTCTGCTAGTTCGTATATGCCCTTTACAATTCCACATGTGCTTAGAGTAATGCGCCTTGGGCTTAGGGCTCTTCCTGCAGGATCTGTAAGTATGGCAATAGCTTTTCTTATGGCGTCAAGATTTTGTAGTGGTTCTCCCATTCCCATAAAGACAATGTTGTCTAGGCGACCTGCTCTTTCTTCAAGAAAAAGAAACTCCTCGACAATTTCTGAAGCTGTCAAGTTTCGTGCAAGTCCCAAAGTTCCTGTCTGACAGAAGGCGCACTTCATGGCGCATCCAGCCTGACAGCTTACACAGGCGGTCTTTCTTTCTTCCCTGTCTGTAAGCAGAACCGTTTCTACGGCGCAGGAATCTTCAAGGGTAACCTGAAGCTTTATGGTTCCGTCTTCGTCCCTAAATTCTTTTGAAACCCTGCTTGAACGGAGTACCGCTTTTTCTTCAAGAAGGGCAAGGCTTCCCTTGTCAAGGTTTTTCATTTGGTCAAAAGAAGTTACCCCCTTGGAAATCCAAAGGTAAACCTGCTTTGCCCTAAAGGAGGGGGTAAGCCCAAGTGTGTCGCAAAGTTCCTGAGGCGTAAGGGCGGCAATGGGAATTTTTGTACTCATGCTAGAGGGGCTTGTTGTTCTGAATCTTGTCAAGCATTTCGTTTATTGCCTGACTTCTCAAACCCTGACGCTGGAAAGCCTGAAGAGACTCAATAGCTTTTTGCTTCTGACCCAACTTGATGTAGCAGTCGGCAAGGGCCACATAAAGACGGTAGTTTTTAGGATCGTCCCGTATAAGCCTTGAAAGCCTTTCTGCAGCCTCGGTGTAGTTTCCTTCTCCCTTGCAAATCAGGGCAAGACCCAATGCAGCATAGGTGTCAAAGTCTATGTCCATTGCACGGTTGTAGTATTCTGCGGCAGTCTTGTAGTCTCCTGTGTTGCGGTAGGCGTCTCCTGCACGGGTAAGAATAACTTTGTTGTTTGGATCAAGTTCCAGAATACGGTTCCAGTATTCAATGGAGCAGTGCTGCTGGTTCATTCCGCGGTAGCAGTCTGCCAGTCCAAAGAGGGCGTAGAAATTCTTAGGATCCATTTCCAAAGCCCGTTCAAAGTAGGGAAGTCCCTTTTCAAATGTCTTTAACTTTCTGTGGCAGTTGCCCAAAGATGTAAGCACGCGGATGTCTACATCATCAGGGTTAAGCTCGTACATCTTAAGCCAGTAGTAAAGGGCGTCCTTGTATTCCTTAAAGTCGTAGTGAAGGTGTCCCAGTCCAATTAAGGCATAGGCGTTGTTTTCTTCCATGTCAAGAACCTTAAGGTAAAGCTGCTTTGACTTTTTAAAGTCCCTAATTTTTCTGTAGGCGTCGGCAACTCGTGTAAGGACTGTAATGTTTCTGTCATCATGTACCAGGTACTGTTCCCAAATGTCTATGGCCTTGCTGTACTGGTTAAGGGCCTTGTAGCAGTCTGCCAGTCCAAATAGGGCATAGTTGTTGCCAGGGTGACAGGCCAAGCACTTTGAATAGAATTCAATTGCCTCGTTGAATTTTCCCTTTTTGCGCTCACTGTCGCCAAGTCCGACCAGAGCGTAGTTGTTGTTTTCCTCAAGGGCAAGAATCTGATTAAAGGCATCCTTTGCCTCGTTGATTTTGTTTTCCTTTAGCAACGAATAGCCTTTTTTTGAAAGCTCGCTGATTTCGTTTGAAACGGAATCTTCCGCCTTTTCGGGTGATAGAAATTCCGTCTCTGCAGGAGAGAAGATTTCATCCTCAAGGTTTTCCATTGTTTCAGACATTTTTACCTCACTATTTTGTCTAGTCTTTATCTGCCAGCATGACAGAAACCATTTCCGCCATTTTTTCTATTAGCGGAAGAGATTTTCGCTTGTTATGAGCCAGAAGGTACAGTTTAAGCGCCTTCATGTATTCATTTTTTTTTGCGTAGGCGTCACCTACTCGGGTAAGTCCATCGGAATAGCCTGTGGTAACAAAAATTCGTTCCGCAAGTTCTATTTTTCCTTCGTTAAAAAGTGCGTTTGCCTTACGGTTTAAAGCAACCTTCTGCTGGTCATTTAAACTGGAAACCGGCTGATCAGTTACTTTTATAAAGCCAACTGTCTGCTGCTGGGAATCGATTTTATTTTTTAAATCCTCATCCATACACTTTTTCCCTTATATGTTATCATTTTGAGCCGATTTGTCAAGGTTTATTTCAGAATTATCAGAAAATTTAAAAAAATCTACGATTGAACGCCCGTATGTGCGCCTGTCTACCCTGTGTAAGGCCCCTATGTCGTCTTCCAAAAGGTCTTCCCTTGGATAGTGCACTAGCAGAGTTCCGCCTTTCTTTAAGAGAGACCTTTCTCCTACGGTTTTAATAAGTTCTCGCCTGTATTTGTAAGGAAAGGGTGGGTCCATGAAGATAAAGTCAAACTGCCTCTGGCACCTTTTAAGATAAAGTTCCACCGCCATAAAGTGACAGTCAATTTTTATGCCCAGTTCCTCTTCTGTTATGGCAACATTTTTAAAAATGATTTTTGCCTTTGCCCTGTCCATTTCGCACAGGGAAACATCTGTAGCTCCGTGGCTTACGGCTTCTATTGCAATTGTTCCCGAGCCGCTAAACAAGTCTAGAAAGGACGCTCCGTCAAGAGAGGAACCCAGTATGGAAAAAACGGATTCCCTCATTTTATCCATTGCAGGACGGATTGCCATTTTGCCAGCAGGAAAGTCTATTATTCGTCCTTTTAAGAGTCCTCCCGTTATGCGCATTTAGTATCCCACGCCTTCGTTAAGAGTCCAGTAAACATCGTCATGGGGAAGCCTTCTGTTCTGCTTTGCATAGTCAAAGGCTGTATTTCCGTCTGCGTCCCTTGCCTGTGTTCTTGCGCCTTCGTCCAAAAGCATTTTAAGGACTGCCGTGGAGTCGCAGTATTCGGCGGCATACATAAGGGGAGTGCGCCCCTTCCAAACTCTGTTGACTGAAATTCCCATGTCAAGGAAAATCTGAATCTTTGTCTGCTTGATATGGTCACTTCCTGCCGTGCTTGTTATAGTCATGACAAATGCCTTAAACACTTCTTCTTCCGAAGCGGACCGTCCTTCAAGGAGGAGTGAAAGTATCCCCGGATTCTGAGAGTAGTCTGCCGCAATAAGGAGGGGAGTGGCGTTGTACTTGTTCCTTATTCTGATGTGGGCACCAGCCTTAATTAGGGTTTCTACTATGCTTAGGGAATTCTGATACCGTACTGCATACATGAGTGCCGACCATCCGTCTTGATCTCTTGTGTTTACATCTGCACCGTTGTCAATAAGGTTCTGAACATCCCAGTCGTTTCCTGCCTTGGCCGCCTTCATAAGGAGGGTTACTCCGTTTTCATCCGCCTGATTGGGACTGTCTATTTTTACAGTCTGAGTTTTTACACTTTCTTCTGGCTGTGCAGGCTGGGCTGTTACTGCATAGTCGTAAAGGTAGGGCGAAGGTTCCTTTGGTTCTGCCTTAACTTCTGGCATTGGCTCTGGTTCGCTTACTTCCTCTTCTTTAGTGGAATCTTCTCCTTCAGGTTCTGCCTCTTCTGCCGTGGATTGCTCTTCTTCCCTTGCTTCTGGTTCCGCTTCTGTAGTAACTGATACAAGGACTTCTTCTTCGGGCAGGACTGGTGCAGGCTCTGGCTCTACATTTCCTTCAGGGGCTACTTCTTCAGGCTCTTCTGTAGAAGGTTCTACTGAAGAAGAGTCTTCTGGTTCAGATTCTAGTTCTGGTTGGGGCATAGAGTCAGAGTCAGTGTCTGCTTCTTCAGTTACTTCTGGACTCTCTTCTTCCCTAGAATTCTCTTCATCAGAAATGGAAACTGAGGAAACGCTTTCGTCTTCACCGCCAAAGGAGGGAACATAGGTTGTGGTTGCAGTGCCTCCCACGCTGGTGCCTGATTTTTTTTCTCCTGAAGAGGTGGAAGTTTTTTCAGTCTGGCTTTGTGCTGTTTCCGTCTGTGTTGTCTTTTGTGTTGATGCCGTCTTTGCGTCAGGGTCTTTGGCATATGCTGTCAGTGCTTCGTATATTGCTGGATTAGAGTTCTGCTTTGCATAGTAGAAGGAGTTGTGTCCAGATGAGTCTTTTGCAGTAACGCGGCCACTTCTTCCCACACCGAAAACTGTTCCGTAAGAGACAATGGCGTCTATTACTGCCGGGTCGGAGGAATACTGGGCTGCGAACATAAGGGGGGTCCTCTTGTCCTTTGCCTTGTCAGTGGGGCTGCAGTCGGCTTTAAGAAGTATGTTTACGATTTCTAGAGAACGGTCTGCTTTTAGTACCAGCATGAGGAAGGTTTCTCTGTTGTCGCCAAAAACCTGTCCCTTAAGGTTTGCGTTCCTTTTTAAGGCTGTAGAAATTTCTCCCGAGCTTCCGTTTGCGGCAAGGGCAAAATAGTCTGTGGTATCTTTTGCAAACAGCGGAATGGCAAGCATTACCGCAAGAACAGTCAGTAAAAATCGTTTTGTGCGCATGGATAAATTATAAAATCAGATTGACAATCAGTCAATAGATAGGTGGGAAAGTCTTGACTAAAAGGTGTCAATCTGATACCCTATTGTGACCCCTTGGAATTGCGCACGCAGTTCCCATTTTGACCATAAGGAGACATACAATGAGAAAGTATGAACTTATGACTATCTATCCTCTTGAGGATGATAAGTACAAGGCAGGCATAGAGACATTGCGCACTGACCTTGCAAAATTCGGCACCGAAATCGAAAAGGAAGAACCCTTTGGTGATCGCGAACTTACCTACCCAGTAAAGAAGCAGAGACGCGGACGCTTTGTTCTTCTTCACATCAAGGCAAATCCAGCAAAAATTGCAGAAATGGACGCTCAGTTCAAGTTCAATGAGAATTTGCTCAAGTACCTCTTTGTACTCAAAGACGAAAAAGACGCATAATTTTTAACGGTTTTATATTTCCGGAGGATTTATGGCAAGCAATGATTTAAACAGTGTCGCTATCGTAGGTAGACTTACAAGAGATGCGGAAGTCCGTTACTCCCAGTCGGGAAGTGCGGTTGCATCCCTTAGCATCGCCGTAAACCACAGCCGCAAGGACGGTGATCAGTGGATAAGCGAGGTTGACTACTTTGATGTTTCGCTGTTTGGCAAGCAGGCCGAAGCATTGCGTTCCTACCTTACCAAGGGAAAGCAAATCGCCGTTCAAGGAGCATTAAGGCAGGACCGTTGGGAAAAGGACGGTCAGAAGTTCAGCAAGGTAAAAATCAACGCCAGCAATATAGAACTGCTTGGTGGCCGCTCGGACAATGGGGGCTCTCCCGGAGCATATGGCTCTATGGGAGGACAGGAGCGACAGGCATTTGCACCTCGTCAGAACTACGATGCACCTCCACCAGATGGTGATTCATTTGGCGCAGACGGCGGAGAATTCCCCGAAGATATACCATTCTAACAATTTAATTAGGAGAAACTATTATGGCAGACGAGAATATGGAAAAGGCAGAAATGAGCCAGGCTGAAATCAACGAGCAGCCCCTTCAGGATCAGGGTCGTGAAGACGAAGCCCGCACAAGAAGAGGAAAGGGAAAAGCATTCTTCCACAAGAAGGAGTGCCGCTTCTGCTCTAACAAGGCAAAAATCGACTACAAGGATGGAGATGGACTCCGCCGCTTTACAACAGAGCGCGGTAAGATTCTTCCCCGCCGCATTACAGGTACATGCGCAAAGCATCAGAAGGAACTTGCCCGTGCCATCAAACGCGCAAGGGCAATCTGCCTTCTTCCTTATGTAGCAGACTAAGTTAGACAAAAAAAATGGGCTGGCGATCCAACTCCTGGTGACGCTGGCCTTAAAGAATAAGAGGAGCTTGAAATGAAAGTTATTCTTAACGAAGATGTAAAGCATCTTGGAGAAATGGGCGACGTAAAGAACGTTGCAAATGGCTATGCCCGTAACTATCTGTTCCCGCATATGTATGCCGTGCCTTACAATCCTGAAACAGTTGCTTACTTTGAAGGTAAAAAGGCAGAAATCGAAGCACGCAAGGAAAAGAAAAGAGCAGACAGCCGCACCCTTAAGGAAAAGCTGGAAGCACTTACTGTTGAGCTTGTTATGCCAGCAGGAAGCAACGGAAAACTCTATGGTGCCGTTACAAATCAGACTGTTGCAGACTTCTATGCAAAGAACGGTTACGAAGTTGAACGCAAGCGCATTGAGGTTCCCGGCTCAACAATTAAGCAGGTTGGAAACTATGCAATTAAGGTTCACCTGTACGAGGCAACACTGGCAGAAGCAAAACTGGTCGTAAAGGCTCAGGAAGAAGCTTCTACAGAAAAGGCCGCTCCCAAGGCAAAGAAAGAAGCCTCTGAAGAAAAGGCAGAAAAGTCCGAGTAATCGGAATCCGCCTAAAAGAAAAATTCCCTCTTTGAGCAGGTTAAATCTTACTCAAAGGGGGTTTCCTGTTTTAAAGAAACATGCTGTGCAAAAACTGTTGTTTTTTTGTGCAATAGCGGTGGAGAATTCCTTATGGAACTTAAAGACAAAATCCCGCCCCACAATCTTGAGGCGGAACAGGCTACCCTTGGAGCAATAATGCTTGACTGGTCGGCAATAGACCGAGTGGGCAGCCTTCTGCATTCCGACAGCTTCTACAGCCATCAGAATCAGGTTATTTACGATGCCATGCTTTCCCTTGCCAACGCTCGCAACATTCACGGAGATGTCCTTACAATTATAGAGGAACTTACCAGGACCGGCAAATTGGAAGAGGCTGGCGGTGCTTCCTATATTTCTTCCCTTACTGATGTGGTTCCCACTGCGGCAAATGTGGAGCATTATGTTAGCATAGTAAAGGACAATGCATCCCGTCGTAGCTTAATAAAACTTTCTTCCGAAGTTAAGGCCATGAGTTTTGACCAGTCCCACGAATGCAGGGAAATTCTTGAAGAAGTGGAGCAGAAAATCTTTCGGCTTACGGATCAGGATCAGACTACCGAAACAAAAAAAATGCAGGATGTCATAACCGACACCATAAAAATAATTGATGACCGCTACAAGAAAAAGGGTGACTATACGGGAATACCTTCTGGCTTTGACGACTTGGACAACATGACCAGCGGTTTCCAAAACGGAGAAATGATAATTGTTGGTGCCCGCCCGTCTATGGGTAAGACGGCTCTTGCACTTTCCATGATGCAGAATATAGCAATCAGAAAGGAAATTCCCTGCGGATTTTTTAGCCTTGAAATGTCGGCTGTTCAAATAGGTCAGCGTCTTCTTTCTCAGGTTTCTGGGGTCCATGCAAACAAACTTAGGAACGGACTTATTAAACAGAGTGACTTTCAAAGTTTGCAGGTTGCGGCAGGACAGTGCTATAATGCGCCCCTTTACATTTGCGACACGCCCAACATGAGCCTAATTGATGTTCGTGCTCAGGCAAGAAGAATGAAGACCAACAACGATGTAAAAATTATCTTCATAGACTATATTGGCCTTATCGGTTCTGAACACGAGGATGCCCCTGTATACGAGCAGCAGGCGGCAATTTCAAAGTCCCTTAAGAGCCTTGCCCGAGAGCTTAACATACCTATCGTGGTGCTATGTCAGGTAAGCCGTGATGCGGAAGGCAACGAGCCAACCCTTGCAAACCTTCGCGGTTCTGGTTCAATAGAGCAGGACGCCGACATGGTCATGTTCATTCACGGAGAACGCCGCCCCAAGGGAGAAGACGAAAACCCCATAAGGGACAGAAAACTGATTGTTGCAAAACAGCGTAACGGTCCTATTGGAGATGTGGATCTTATCTACATTGCTCCCTGTACAAGATTTGAAAGCAAGTCTAGGGATAAGTCTTAAAAAAAGAAAGGCCGCCCTCTGCAGATTGAAGTCTAGTTCAAAATGCAAAGGACAGCCTTTTTTATGCAGTGAGCCTTATATGGCCTTACTCTGTAACCTGAGTTAGGTCTAAAGCCTTAAGCAGTAAAGGTCTTCCGTTTGGTGCAGTTACTACAAGACCTTTTGCTGTAACCGTAATAGGTGTTTCGGGTGCAACCGGTACGGGACTCTTCTGCTGCAACTTGAGCTTTGCGTCGTACTTTGCAACCACATAAGATTCTCCGTCTCTAATGACGCAATAGTAGTCCGAGCCGTTTTGTACAAGCACAGAATTGTCGGCAAGAACTTCATTGCTTTCAGCCTGAATTTCCATGTTTTCGCTGTCAAGAAGGCAGAGCTTTACTTCTCCGTTTCCAGAGTTTGTTCCGCAGACAGCCATGTAGGCAGGTGAAGAAACGCTCTTTCCTGTAGAGTCGGTTATGGAAACGCTACCTGCAGAAAGTATGGTCTTACCCCTTATTACTGTAACAGGAGAGCCTTTTACAAGAGTTCCTCTGTTGCCGTCAATTTTAACCATCTGGCTGTAGGTTCCGCTGGTACTGGTAAGTCCTATTACAGTGCTTACCTCTTCTGCCTGAGAACTTTGAGCTGTCTTTTCAATAACTTCCTTCTGGTCCTGGGCTATTCCTTCCCTGTCTTCCTGAGCCTCTTCGTTTTTCTGGTCAGCCTTTTCCTGAGCTTCGTCAGCTTCCTTCTGAGCCTCGTCTGCTTCCTTCTGAGCCTCGTCTGCCTTTTCTTTTGCTTGGTCAGCTTCCTGCTGGGCTTCGTCTGCCTTCTTCTGGGCGTCTTCAGCTTCTTTTTGCTTCTTTTCGTCATCAGGTGAGCTTTCTGCGTCCTTTTTCTTTTCGTCAGCGGCTTTCTGTGCGTCATCGGCTTTTTTCTGTGCATCGTCAGAAGTCTTCTTTGCATCGTCGGCTTTCTTCTGTGCGTCATCAGCCTTTTTCTGTGCGTCTTCCGCTTTCTTTTCTGCTTCTTCGGCTTCCCTTTCCTTAAGGTCTACCATTTCCTTGCGGTCGTCTATGCCACGGTCGTCATCTTCGCGCATGGAATCAATTACTTCTTTGTCTGTTATTGTCGTGGTGTCTACTGTGGAAAGGCCTCCGTTCAGGTCGCTTAAGGGAATAACAATCTGAGACTTTCCCGGCCATTCATTCCACTTTGTAGAAAGTCCACATTTGTCGGCGGTAAGGTTCTGTACAACCACATCCTTGTAGCGGTCCTTAAACACATCCATTCTTCCGCGGTAGACTGCATTGTAGATTGTTACGAATGTTGCTATGGTGGAGGCGTCTTTTGCTGAATATCCGTATGCAGAAGTAAGATAGGAGGCTATTATGCGGCGCAGGTTTGTAATGTGGTCTACACTTGCGTTTTCGCTAAGAACAAGAATGTCGGCATCTAACTTTTGGGCAGTAGATGTGTCAACTGCATGGATAATCGAATACTTTCCGTTTAGGTTGAAAGTCCCCTGAGTGGTTACGGAACGGGAAACGGAAGAACCTAGTCCCTTTCCAATTGCCTCTATTGATTCTATTGAGTCTATGGTCTTGTGCGGACCTGTATAGTTTTCAAACTGAATAACTTCATTGCCTACACTTTGAATTTCCGGCTGATTAACTTCAAGGGCAAGTACTGGTGCGGCAAGCGTTAGGGCCAGGACTGCAAGAATGCTCAGTTTTTTCATGATTCCTCCAACAAAAATCTATGGTGTAAATTATAAACCTATATTGACATTTCGGCAAGGCGTTTCAAAGTTTGCGTGGCGTAGTCCCGGATTTTCCTGTCGTAGGAGGGGTAGAGCAGTATGGAAAGCATTTCCTGTCCCTGCCTAAAGTATGCGGGTCTTCCCATGTAGCGACATATGGAAAGTGTTGCGTCGCATATTTCCTTAAGAAGGAGTGCTGAACGGGAATCTGTGTTTTCTCTTAGGATTAGGGCCAAACTCTTTAGCATGGACTCGTCTGGGTCAAAGGCGCAGTTTTTTGCTGCCCTAACAAGACAGAGCCTTAGTTCATTGTCTTTAACTTCTGTTAGTAGACGGGAAAGTGTCTTTTGAAAAAGTGCTGTTCCTGTAAGGGATGCTGCCGTAAGGATGCTCTCGCAGTAGGCCGGGTGAGTCAAAAGCCATGGAGCCTCCCTTCCAGACCGTCCCTGATTGGAAGCTGTCCAGACTGAATCAATTTCTGAAAGTTCTGTCGCAATGTATGAAAGTATTTCCGCCTCTAGTGCACCGTAGGAACCTTTTTCCAAGACCTTAACAATTTCTTCTGGATTTTTTTCTCTGTAGGAAAGCAGAGAAACTGGCCTGTAAAAGTCGGAGTAGGGTTTTGCTTCTGGAGCGGAATAAGAGCGTTCCTTTGCCGAAACAGACTGCTTCATCCGGTAACTGGAAACTGACCAGTCGCTTTTGCAGAGAGCAAGATATCCTTCGTCAGTGGCAAAAACTTTCTGAACCTGTTTTTCTCCTGAATAGTCAGCTTTGTAGACCAACTTTCCTAGACTATCTGTGCAGACAGCTTTTTCTTGGTCGGCAAGTACAAGACCGTAGGAGGTGTATGATGCATAAATTAGTTTTTGTGCTTCAACTTCTGTGGAATAATAGGAAACAGGGTCTCCGCTTTTTTCGCTTATGACTGTTACCCTAGAAGAGCCTGATGCCGCAGATGTTACAAAGGTGGTTTTACCGTCTCCTGTGCAGAGACATTTTGCAATGGTGCCAGTTAAAAGGGGTTTCCTCCATTCAGAGTTTAAACTTCCGCCTTTTGAAGAGCAGAGTCCCACACTTCCGTCAGAAAAAACAAGAAGGACACCCTCACCGCAGGAGTAGGCGTTCTGAACTATGCCCGAAAAAGTAACTTCAAGAAGCAGTTCTCCAAAAGGGGAAATCTGTTGGGCAACGGTAGAGCCATTGTCTTTTTTTGTAAGGAAAGAAAGCAGAGAACCGTCGTTCAGCTGTACTAGAGGAATGGAGGCGTCCTGTTCCGTTAGGGTAAGGCGCCACTTTTGTATGCCATTAAGCCCCCAGCAGGCTACACCGTTCCTACTTCTTGCAAAAACTCGCCCGTCAAATCCAAACTGGGGCGCTTCAAGAACTGCAGAACCTGCATCAGCCTTCCATAGGGAAAGCCCAGTGGGACTTAAAAGCTGGACTGTGGAAGTTCCTGTTACCACGCAGAGCATGTCTTTCGGCCCCGCAGAAAAGTAGGTCTTGGGTCTTGCATTAAGAGCCTTCTGCCAAAGTATTTCGCCTGTGGAAGAAAATCCAGCCAGCATCCTTCCTTCGCAAATGGCGGCACATCCATAGGAAGTTTGAACAGTTTCGCTTTGGACAGCCCCTGAAAGTACTGAAACAAAATTTGCCTTTAGTCCCGAAATTCTTACAGCGTTTGTTTCTCCCTCCTGACTTTCTGCAAAAGCCTTGTGCAGGGGAAGTAGTCCTGCTAGAAAGAGTAAGAGGGTAAATGCTAAAGTAGACAGTTTTGCTTTCTTCATCTTACTATTTTAAACACGCCCTTAAAATTTGGTTACAGAAAGACTTTTTCATAAAGGCTCCCTCTTAAAATAGGCAAGACTTTCTATGTGAGAAGTCTGGGGATAAAAATCTAGCAGAAAGAGTTTTTCTATGCGGTAACCTGCCTTTACAAGATAGGCGGCATCACGAGCATGGGTTGCGGCATCGCAGGAAAGGCTCCTTATGTTGGGAATGCCAGATGAACACAGCCACTTGCACACATCTTTTTCCATCCCTGACCGAGGAGGGTCAATTACAGCAGCGTCGAACATTCCGTTTTGCCTAACAAAGGCCTCTGCATGGTACTTTACCCACACGGAACCACTTACTCCAAAACTTTGGTGTCTTGTATTTAAAAGATTCTGTTCCGCATAGACAAGGGCGTCACGGTTGTGTTCCACTAGGGTAAGGGACTGGAAGTTGTCTGCAAGAAAGACAGAAAATGTTCCGCAACCAGAATACATGTCTAGCACAGAGGACCCCTTAAGCCCTTCGCATACAAGGGGAAGAGTCTTTGAAAGTACTTCCATGTTGGACTGAAAAAATCCCTGTACATCAAAGGAAATTTTTCTACCGTTTATTTCTACCGTGCAGGGAGACTGGGCTTCAAGAGAACTTCCCTGCCACTGTTTTTTAATTTGCTTCTGTTTGGGAAGGGGTCTTCCGTTTACGGTACGTCTTTCCGTTTTTTTTTGAGGAAAAGGCTCTCTCTTTTTTCTTTCTTCTGCAATTACAATTTTGTCGTAGCCCTGGGGAATTGATGTAATGCAGGAGGAACCAAAGACATGAACTCTTCCCCTAGGCCGGCTTTCTGGGGAAACTTCCGAAAGGTAGCGGTTTACTTCTTCTGTAGCACAGGGGCAGGAGTTAAGGGAAACTACTTCTGCCGACTGACTTTTCATTAGCCCTCCGTCATGAAACTGAAATCTTGCCCTGTAGTTTCTAGCCTTACCCGAAACAATTTCTATTTCTGGAACTTCAAGTCCCTCTCGCTCAAAAGCCGACTTAAGCATCTGAGCTCTAAGCCTAGACTGCTCCTCATCTTGGCAGTGCTGGAGTGTGCATCCTCCGCAGGTTTTAAAAAGCGGACAGAAAGGCTCCCTTCTAAATGGGGACGGTTTTATTATGTTAACAATGCGAGCAGTGTCGTAATCCCTGTTTTGCTTTACAATTTCCACCTCAAGGGTTTCATTTGGCAGGGAAAAGGGAATAAAAACAGTTTTTCCGTTAATTTTGGCAATACAGTCTCCCCCAAAAACCATTTTATCTGTTATAATAGTGTGAGTGCACATGAATGCAATTATATCACTCTAGGGGGAATTAAACAATGACAGCAGAAAGCGAATGGCTTACTATGAGCGACGGAAATCAGAACATGATTCATAAATGGCTTCCAGACGGAGAAGTAAAGGGTGTCGTGGTTTTAAGTCACGGCATGGCAGAACATGCATTGCGCTACGACCGCTTTGGAAACCTTCTTGCAGAAAGGGGAATAGCCCTCTATGCCGAAGACCACAGGGGACACGGACAGACAGCAAAACTTGCAGAAGAAAAGGGAACGGGACTCTTCGGATACCTTGCTCCTAAGAATGGATTTTTCCGCGTAGTTGAAGACATTCATGAAGAAATAGAAGAGGCAAAGAAGCGCCATCCCGGAAAAAAAGTCTTGCTGTTTGGACACAGTTTTGGCTCATTCATTTCCCAGTGCTTTCTGGAAACTTACGGCTCAACAATAGACGCTTGCATTTTGTGCGGAAGTGCAGGACCACGCCCAGCCCTTATGAAGTCTGCAAAGGCTGTAGGTTCAGTTGTAAAGGCCTTTTCAAATCCAAAGAAGCCTTCTAAATTTTTGGACAACCTTGCATTTGGTGCCTACAATAAGCAGTACGAAAATCCCCGTACGGCATTTGACTGGCTGTCACGGGATACTGAGCAGGTGGACAAGTACATTGCAGACGCCTGGTGTGGCTTTACCTGTACCACAGGATTCTTCTGCGACATGTTTGCTGGACTTTGCTACATTCATACGAAAGAGCACATGGCCCAAATTCCTAAGGAACTTCCCGTACACATTATTGCTGGAACAAAAGACCCTGTAGGCGACAACGGAGAATCCGTAAAAAAACTCTACGACACCTACTGTGCCAACGGCATGAAAAATGTAGACCTTAAACTGTGGGAAGACTGCCGCCACGAACTCCTTAACGAAACCAACAAGGAAGAAATAGAGGCAGACATACTCGCCTTTGCAGACAGGATTTTTATAGCCTAGAAATTTTGCAATCTGAATACCCCGGTAGTAGACTCTGCTGTCGGGGTGTTTTTTTTGTTCCTAGTATGATATAGTGAATCTGCATTAGTAGTATTTCTTAATTAAACAGTCAATTATCCTAACAAGACAAAACTAGCACAACTTGAACAAAATCCCTCCGAGCGGTATACTGCTTTCATTGTGTTGATTCGCTACGGTACAGACAGGCAGGGGCGACCGGTTCAAAAGGCTGTCGTTTACACAAGGGATGAGCATAAGATTCCGCTGGAAAAAATTGATCCTGACGCTGTTTTCATTATTTCGAGGCTCAAGGAAAACGGGTTTGACGCATACATTGTGGGCGGTGCAGTAAGGGACCTTTTGGTAGGGCATCACCCCAAGGATTTTGACATTGTAACAGACGCAACCCCTAGCCGCATTAAAAAGATTTTTCGCAACTCTCGCATTATTGGTCGCAGGTTTAGGCTTGTGCATGTTTTTTTTGGACAGAAGATTTTTGAAGTCAGTACCTTCCGCTCAACTGTAGACGGTTCCGTGGGAAACATTTTTGGCACCATGGACGAAGATGTAATGCGCCGAGACTTTACCCTTAACGCACTTTATTACGATCCGCAGAAGCAGCAAGTGATTGATTATGTGGGCGGAGTAAACGACATAAGAAAGGGTGTGCTTAAGCCTATTATTCCTCTAGAAAAGATTTTTGTGGAAGACCCTGTGCGTATGATTAGGGCTGTAAAATATGCCGCCACAACAAACTGCAAGATTTCCCATTCCCTTAAAAAGAAAATCAGAGATTCCGCATACCTTCTTTCTCCCGTGTCTCCGTCGCGACTTACGGAAGAGCTTTTAAAAATCATCTCAGGAACCCATTCTCTGGCAATAGTAAAGGGGGCTTTGGACACTGACCTTTACGCCTACATTCAGCCTACCGCCACAAACCTTATGCTTGACGACAGGCGCTTCATGCAGAAGTATTTTGAAAGCCTTGAAGCTTTGGACAAATTTACTGCAGCCCATCACGATGCCCGCCTTGGAGAAAAACTTGTTTACATACTCAGAGATTTTGTAATGGGGCTTACTGACTGGGAAAAGGAATCAAAGGAAACTTCCGCCGCAGAATTGTACAAGCGCACTTGGTCCCAGTGTAGGAATTTTGTTCTTCCCATGAATCCCCAAAGGACTGAACTTGAATATGCGGTAAAATTCATTCTTACAGAATGCGGAGTTCAGGTTCATCAGATAAAAAAGAAAAAGGGGCAGAATGTTCCCAAAACCGCAAGACCTAAGCAAAAAAAACAGAAGCCAGAAAAGTCTTAGGCTTTTGGCGTAACTGTAATTTTGTCTATGATTATGCTTACTTCCTCAATAAGAATCCCTGTGTAGCGTTCTATGTTGTCTATAATGTACTGCTGCAGATTGTGTATTTCTCCAGTAAGCTGTTTTCCAAAGGGAACATCTATGGTTATAATCAGCCTGTAGCCGTGACTGTCGGTTTTTATTGACATTTTCTTTATACGGATGTCGGCGTCGTATTCGCTTACGCAGTGCATGGCCATTTGGCTTAGGGCGGCCTCTGAAATTTCTATACGCCCCTTCTTACTGAACTCTGGAGTTACAATGGACTTTTCAGACATTTTTGCTTCGCCACGCACGGGAACGGCCTTTTTCTTACCCTTTAAAATTTCTCTGATTGAATTGTAAAATATGTGAGAGTAGCTTTTCTTTACCTCTATTGCAGGAACGGGTATTACATGCTTTCCTTCTATCTGCCTGCTACGGATTGCCTTTTCTATGTCTTCTCTTGAGGCAATGTCTTCAATCTTGATGATTTTTTCTGGCGGAGGAAGCTGCAGCCTAACTGCAATTTTTTCCACCATCTTTTCGCTTGTTCCCAGTATGAGCAGTTTTTTTATGTGGGACTTCTGCAGGGTTCTGGCAACCTGATCTCGAACTTCCTTGTCGTCAAAGAGGGCGGCACGAACGGCACCCATGTAGGTTTTTTCCCTCTTTGCAGACTTTCCTGCAAGAATCTTGTCGTCCTGAATAAGGAGTCCGTCGTCAATAAGGGCGCTTATGCCGTACTTTTGGGCAAGAAGTTTTGCCCTAAAACTTTTTCCGGTACCGCTTTCACCCACAAGAGCGTAGACCTGAGTTCCTCTGTTTGTAAGTTTAGAAAATATGCTCATGCCATCTTAGAGTATAATTTCTCTGTCCCAATTTAGCAAGTTGTTTTTTAAGAAATTTTCAAAATGTTGGGGCAGGGGGCAGGTGATTTTTTGGGGAAGTCCAAGTTCATTTTCTTTAGGAAATTCCAGACTGTAGGCGTGAAGAAAAAACTTTTCATTGCCAGCGAATTTAGACAGGGGTTTTCCTCCGTAGGCAGTGTCTCCGTGCAGGGGAAATCCATGAAATGCGGACTGGGCCCTAATCTGATGCTTTCGTCCTGTTTCTATGGTGTAAAGGACAAGGCTAAGGTCTTCCTTTGCAGAAAGAGGTCTTGCCCTAGTAAGGGCTTCTCTTGCGCCATCAGTTTTTTTGCCAGAAACCTTTACCCTGTAAAATGAGCCTTCTACTAAGTTTTCTTCTTCACTTATAAAGTCCTTCCATTCAGACTCTTCTGGTAAGCGTCCCTCACAAATGCCAAGATATGTTTTTTTTATGCTGTGGCTCTCCATAAGTTCTTTAAAAATCCGGGCGCCTCTAGTGCTTTGTGAAACTGCAAGAAGTCCCGAGGTGTAGCGGTCTATGCGGTGAAGGGGAGCTGGAGTAAAGGAAAGGGAATCATTTTTTTCTGCGGATTTTTTTATGCATTCCGAAACGCTTGTGTCAGAATCCCTTGAGGGCTGAACAGAAATTCCAGAGGGTTTGCATATAAACATTATGTCGGCATTTTTAAACACAATGTCAAAGGGTAGCTTTTCTATTTCTGAGCCTGTGCCCTTACTGTCCTGTGCCAGGGGAGTTAAAAACGAGGCTATTTCTATACGGCTTCCTGCATGAATCTGGGTCTGAGGCTTTACCTTTTTTCCGTCAACTTTTATTAGGCCCTTCCTTAGGGCGGAAAATACTGCTGAGCGGGGTAAGTGGGGCATCATCTTAAGGCACAGCCTGTCAATGCGCCTGCTGTCGTCATCTGTTGAAGCGGTAAAGATGGTAAAATCCATGGGAGCGATTATAGAACAAAAAAGAGTCTTCTGCTACTAGACAAAATCTTATATTAGGATAAAATAGAGTATATGGCACCTACAGAAAACCAATTTAGAGCATTCATAACAAATCCCGTTCTGCTTGCCTGCATTTGCAGCTGGTTTTCCGCACAATTGGTAAAGACTTTAATAAAACTCTTTTCTGGCAAAGTTCACAGCATTCCCGAACTTCTTGAGCTTATGCTCTGGCGTACGGGTTCCATGCCCTCTAGCCATGCCGCACTTGTTGCCTCTTTATGCACTACAATAGGATTTAGGTCTGGAATTGGAAGCGATGTCTTTATCCTTTCCGTGGGATTCTTTCTCGTTACCATAAGGGATGCCATGGGTGTCCGCAGGGCAAACGGAATTCAGGCAAAGATGATAAATGCAATTGGTAAGACCCTTTCGGAAAAAGGGCTTATGGAATACAAACCCATAAAAGAAGTACAGGGGCATACTCCTATAGAAGTTATGGTAGGGTGTTTTTTGGGGTTCTTTATAGGATTGGCTTTTAGTGTGCTCAAATAGATGAACTCCATCGCAAAAAGTGTTCTAGCAGTTTTAGTTCTTCTCGCTTCCGTAATTGTAATGTCCGTACTAAGGATTGTTCCTGTTTCCAAAATATGGAGCCAGTACAGCGTGCTTTATGTTCCTTCCCAAACTGATGAGGGGGAAGTCCTTTCCTGCCTGCAAAAAAACGGTTGCACTAATGTAATTTCTCTTTCTTCCCAGACGGTTCCCTTTGTTTCTTCTATAACGCCTGTTCAGTCATACGGAACAAACTACATTACGGAACGAAAAAAATATTTTACCGACGAGACTCTTTCTTACTCTCTTTTTTACATTCCCCAGTCTCAAGAAAAACAGCTTGCCGTAGCACTTAAGGAACTGCAGAATGAGCGAGGCATTACAGCTGGAGTAGATGGTTCCCTTCAGTTTCCCTTTCTAGTTCCTGTTATATGCGCTCTGGTTTACATTGTTCTTGCCCTGTTTGCAAAAAATCATCTTGTATTTCTTACTGCAGGATTTGCACCTCTTCTAGTAACCCTTTGCGCCCCCTTTTACCCGGCGGCGGCCGCAGTTATTTTGTTTTTAACGGCTGTCTTCCTTTCTGAGAGAGTCTGGCACCGCAAGGGATCTTTGGTAGCGGTTTTAAGGTGCCCTTATGTAGATTTGCTTCTTCTTGCATCCCTTCTTGTAACGGCTTTTCTTTCTCCTAGAGTCCTGCTTATTTTTGCACTTTCCATTCTGGCTTCCGTATGTGCACTTTTTCTGCTGAATCAGATTCAGATCTATGTAGACTCTCGGCATGCCTTTAATTTCGAGCCCATATTTTCGGCCTCACAAATTCCTCTTATGGTAAGAAGAAGGGCCTTTATAGTCTGTTTGGTCTCTGTTCCCATTGCGGTCCTCCTTTTAAGTTTCTTGCTTTCTGCAAAGTTTTTGCCTGCATCAAGCATTCAGTCTGTTTCCATTCCCACTCCTGTTTCTGATTCCGAAGTGGGTGAGGAAAAAGACTTTCTGCCAGACATGTCCGACTATTTTGCATGGGCTTGGCAGACCATTACTTTTCCCTACAAAAACCTTAACAAGGCGTCTTATTCTGCCCCAGAAGAAAACGAGTCCGTTTCAATTCCTCGCTATGTGGAAACTGATTCTGGTGTAAAAAAGACCTATGAGACACTGTTTACATTTGACGGCTCTTTTCGTAAGGAACTTATTGATGGTATAATGCAGTCCGAGGTTCCCAGTGTGGAAAAACTCCTCCTTTCCGAAGGTGAGGGGGTGCATGTCGGTTACAGGACAAAGGCTCAGGCAAAAACCAGTACCGACTCCGTTTCTCTGGTACTCATTCTTGCGGCAATGGTAATTCCTCTGCTGCTTTATTTATATTACTATTTGTTTGGAAGACGAAGATATGAAAACGGTTCATAATTTTGTAAAGTCAGAGCGTGAACTTTTCTCTTCTTCCGTGCGTTCTTTTTTACCGCAGACGGCAATCGTTCCCTTTTCAAAAAAGGAATACCGCTGTGTGGTTGAAAGAAATGCAGTGGTAAGCGAGGGACAGGTTATTGCTCTTTCGGAAGGTGACGGTCAGAATGCAGAAGCCCTTCATGCTCCCGTGCCTGGAAAAGTTACAGACATTACCCAGTTTTCCGTAAGCAACGGAAAGACAAAGAGCGCGGTTTGCATAAGCATGGCAGGTTCTTTTTCCTACCTTGGACGCCATCAGGAAAAAACCAACTGGAAGACTTTTTCGGAAGATTATTTGCTGTCGACTTTTTCCCAGAAGGGAGTGGTAAACACCTTTTACATTCCAAAACCCCTCTGCTCAGAAATAAAATCATGCACCCTTAGCAACAACAGGTTCCTTGTTGTGCGCATGTTTGACGAAGACCCCAGTCGCATGACAGACACATTTGTCGCCACTAGGTTTACACGAACTGTGGTGGAGGGTGCTGGCATAATCTGCAAGGCCGCTTCTGCAAAGGGAATTGTCTTTGCCCTTCCTCTAAAGGCTCAGTTTTCCATAGACGAGCATGCAAGGGAACTTCTTTCAGACATTCCCTATGCAACCGTTACCTGCGACACAAGCCGTTATCCTGCAGGATTTCCCCAGAACATAATTCAGCAGATAAAAAAATCTCTTGTAAAGACCGATGGCGTGGATTTTACAAAAGTAAACCACAAGTGTCTTTTTATAGATCCTGAAACAGCGGTGTCGGCATACGAGGCAATCGTGCTTAGCATTCCCGTTGTAGAAAGGTTTGTGCATGTAACAGGAGACTTGCTCCCTTCTGCAGCCCTGTTTAAAGTCCGCATAGGAACGACAATAGATTCCCTTGCAAAGCAGTGCGGAGGTATTCAGGGTAAGAAGCCCTGCGTAATCATAAACGGAAGAATCTCTGGCTACTCGGTTTCGAATATGAACATTCCCGTTGGCAAAGATGTAAAGTCTGTGGAATTCGTTAGCTCTAGTTCTGTTGCAAACGAGCAGCATGTTGCCCCCTGCATTAACTGCGGAAAGTGCCGTTCAATCTGCCCAGAGAAGATTTATCCCGACATCATGTACAGGCATTCCATTGGCGGAAAAATTGACGACCTTGCAATTCTTAAGACTGCCGAACTTTGTTCTGACTGCAGCCTCTGTAATGCAGTGTGCCCCTCAAGGCTTCCCCTTAGCCAGACAATTTCCCTTTTAAGGAGTCAGATTCAATGAAGTCTATAACTGCAATTTCTAGACGGATTTCCTTCCGTCCCTACTGCTATCTTTCTCCCAGCATTGCAACTTCAGCTGTGGGTATGCTGGTTCTGCTTCTGCCTCAGGTTTTCATGCTTCTTCTTACGGGAAGTTTTAATTCTGCTTTTATAGTTTCGCTCACCGTGCTTGCGGCCATTCTTGCCGACCTGCTTCATTCGTTTTTTTCTCCCCACTTTGAGCGCTCATGGTGTGTGGCCCTTGTGCAGGGAATCATAATAGGACTCCTGCTTCCTTCTACATATTCTCCAGTTGCGGCCTTCATAATAACATTCTGTACTCTCATGCTTTCCAAGTATGCCTTTGGAGGTTTTTCTAGTGCATGGGTTAATCCAGCCGCTATAACCGTGGCTGTGGCATACTTCCTAGACATGACAGCATTCAGCATTTTCCAACTTGACTCTTCACTGCTTCAAACAAGGAACGCAGCCCTTTCTCTTATTCAGGAGGGAGCCGTAAGAGTTAATTCCTTTGATGCAGCGGTAACGGCTTTTCTTAACAAGTCAGTGTTTAGATTTTTTTCTCTTGCCATACCAGAAGGTTATGTTTCCCTTTTCTGGGACACTTGTTCCATAATTCCAGCATTCCGCTTTAACTTCATAACGATTGTGTCTTCCATTGTACTTATTTCTTTGGACATAATTGACTGGGTAATTCCCACTTGCTTTGTACTTACTTATGCAACTCTTGTAAGATTGGTTGGCCCCCTTGTTACAGGCGGACTTGCCCTACAGGGAGACTTGCTTCTTGCCCTGCTTACAAGCGGTACTTTGTTTTCAACCCTGTATGTAATTCAGTGGTATGGAACTACGCCACTTACTCCAGGAGGAAAATGCATTTATGGAGTTATTGCAGGACTTCTTGCCTTCCTCATAATTGGCATAGGAAATTCCGCAGTGGGATACATTTTTGTGGTTCTTGCAATGAACATACTTTCACCTGTAATTCAAGCTGCCGAAAACCGTGCGGTACAGGCCACGCTAAAAAAATCACTAATGCCTCGTCTTGATGCTCTAAAGGAGGTGGACAATGTCTGAAGAAGCAGAAAAGACAGAACTTTATAAGACCCAACTTAAGGTAGCCGGAATTGTAGCCGGAATTTTCGTAGTTTTTTTTGCTCTGCTGGTTTTGTTTGCCCTTCTTGCAAGGGGACAGTGGAATAAGGGACTTCGCCTTTCCGTAGAAAACACTCTTTCTGATGCAGAGGTTCCGTTTAATTCTCTAGAGCCTGTGGAACTTCGCTCAACTTCGGAAGTTAACTGTGCCGTATTTAAAGACAGCCAGTCCGACATGTATGTTGCTATAATTCGCATAACGACAATTTACGGTCCGCTTCCTGCTGTCTACACTTATACCAAGGGCCGACAGAATGCGGAATTTGTTTCCTTTGCAGAACTTCATTCCAAGGCCGCATCTCAGATTACAAACGCCTCCGTAAGTGGAGCTGTTGATTACTGGGCAAAAAAACTACCTGCAATAATACAAAGCGCACCGTCATACAAAGAGGAGGCACGCTGATGAAAAAGAACGACATACTTGCGCTTATAGCTGTGGCGGTTTCCATTCTGGTTCCTGCTCCGGGAAGGCTTGCATATGGAATTGTGCTTTTGCTTCTTCTTTTGCTGCTTTCTGTTTTGGGTACCGCATTCAGGTTCCTTATTAAAAAAATTAAGATGGATGATTTGGAGCCAGTCCTTACAGCAGTCATGTTAGTAAGCGTTACCGTGCTCTACAAACAGTTTCTTATAATGATTTCTCCGCTTACGGCCCTTGTGCTAGGTTTTGTAATTTATCTTCCTGCCTTGTCTGCCTTTGTAATTACAGGCATGCACCGCAAAACAGAAGAGCCTCTTTCTGCACAGATTCGCTCAGAATTCTTTCATACAGGTTCTTTCTGTTTGCCGGCCTTGGGGGTCTTCCTCCTAAGAGACATTGTTGGTTACGGAACTCTTACTCTTCCTTCTTACGGAGGGCTTGCGGAACTTACCCTGATTGCTCCCAAAGACAGAAACTATCTGGGAACATTTTTTGCCTCCGCTCCAGGGGCGCTCATAATTCTTGCCATAGCAACAATGTGCGTTTCCTTTGCATTCAGATACCATAAGTCAGGGGAGGAAAGCCATGCTGTCTGACATTCTTTATTACTGCGTCTATGCATCAGCGGTCCTCATTTATGGAATAGGTTTGGACAGAACTCTGTGCGTTTCCAAAAAGCCGTCTTCTGTATTTATTCCCTGCCTTAAGATGCTCATCTGCGTAAGCGCCACAAGTGCACTGGTCTTTCTTATCGAAAACTACATGCTTGTTCCAGCCCGCCTTACAGAACTTTATCCATTCTTTGCTGTAATCATATTTACCCTAATTGCAGTTTTTGTAGAAGCCATAATCCGCATTACAACAAAAACAGATATGGCAGAATTTTCTGTTTCTCTTTTGTGCGTACTGCTTGGACTTTGCGAGGGAGGAACAATTGCTTCCTGCGTAATTATTTCCTGCCTTGCTGTAGTGGTTTATTTTATCTTTATTCCCATACTTCATGCCATACGCCAAAGAATTGACCTGTCACCAGTTTCTGTTGACTGCAAGAACGAAAGCGTCATATTCATTAGCATGGCAATAATTATGATTGTTCTTCTTGCATGGAATGTTTCATGGCTTAACCCGGAGGCTTTTAGATGGTAATAACTATTTTGCTCCTGCTTTTGATTGTGCTTGCCGTTGCAGCCGTACATTTTTTTCTGTTCAGTGTTTTTATTCCTTCGCTAAAGGCTCAACAGGTAGACGCTGATGACCCTGTCTATGCAAAGGAAGAGTTGGACTTTTATTCGGCCCATGCTTCTGACGGTAATGTGGGAATCCCCAGTGCGGTAAACATTCCCCTTAAACTTCTTTCTGCAGAAGACAGAAAACTTGTTGAAGAAGAACCCAAAACAAATAAAAGGGTCTTTTCTTTTTGGCAAAAATGCTATAACATGTTCCGTAGGAAATAAAGTATAATGCCTCCAGTTTCGATTTGTCTGCAAGTTGAATTTTCTCTTCCCTCTGACTCAAGCGAACTTGAAAAACGCTATCAGTCTTCGCTTAAGGGAATACTGTCTGCCTTGTATGCAAACCCGAATCTTTCTGTGGCACTTTCTTTTTCTGGCCCACATCTTGCATGGCTTAATACAAAGCATCAGGAAGCCCTTAGGCTTATTTCTGAACTTATTAGCAGACATCAAATAGAACTTTTGGGAGGAGGATATTACAGTCCTCTTTTTCCTCTGCTTCTTCCTGTTGACCGTTCAGGCCAGATAGAAAAACTTACTTCCCTTATTGCAGGAACTACTGGCAAAAGACCAAGAGGAATGAACATACCTGGTAGCGTTTGGGATCCTTCTTTGGTAACAACTCTCCAGTGCTGTAACATGGAATATGTTCACCTTGACCAGAGCCTTATTCCGTCGGGCAGGGTAAAGTTTCTTCCTGTTATAACAGGGGAGCAGGGGAAGACCATAAAGATATTGCCATTGTACAGAGAGTTTCTTCCTTCTCCAGAACTTGAGGAAGATATCTGGAAGCAGAACATATTACAGGCTGTAAAAAAAGAATTTGCAAGAAAGTCAGACTACAGTTCTTCTGATGCTCTTGTTACAATTCCTTTTTCTGATTCAGAATTTTTTGCTTTTCTTAAGTCACCTTCATTTAAAACTGTGTTACAGGAAGATTCTGGCTTGCAGTTTATAATTCCCCAGAAGTATATTAAGTCGGCTCAGTCTTTTGTCGTTTCATATATTCCGGCTGGCATGGATTCTTCCATAGCAAACTATGCGGTTGAACCTTACAGGCTTACAAAAACAAAGGGAGGATTCCCTCCTACCATACACGACTTTCTTCATGTCTATCCTCAGAACCGCAGACTTTACGAGCGCATGATGCATGTTAGCCTTTTGATTTCCCAGTACCACGGAGACAAGATGCGCCGTCAGGCTGCAAGGGAAAAACTTTGGCAGGCTCAGTCGCTTTGGTCTTATGTTTCCCTACCCGGGGGAACTCCTGCAGTGGCTTCAAAAAGACAGGAGGCTTATACAGCTCTTAATCAGGCCAACGATATTCTGCAGGAAGAAAATGCAAGGGAGTCTCTTACAAAATTTGACTACAATGCAGACGGACTTAACGAATATGTCTGCTCCATGGAAAAGTTTACTGCGGTAATTTCTCCAAAGGCTGGTGCCATTACTGAACTTGATGTAAAAAAAGGTGGCGGTAACTATGCCGCAAACCTGTCTCGCATTTCTGACTTTGATTCTGTTTCTGACGAATATCAGCGCGGCATTTTTGTGGAACATCTTTTTGAAAGTTCAGAAAAGCAGAGTTACCTTTCCTTAAAGCCGGCGGGTAACGGAATTTTTTCTCAGGTTCAGTTTACAGAAAAAAAATTCGAAGCCAAGCGGCATGAAGTTCAGATGGAGGGCAGGGGAGAATTTTCTTCAATGAAGCTTCCTGTAAATCTGCGCAAGAATTACATTGTTTCTTCCAGCGGAATTTCCGTTCAGTACATTCTAAAAAACGAAAGTCCCTTACCCCTTAAGGCTTTCTTTGTAGTGGAAACAAATTTTGCAGGAATGGATTTTTCACAGAATGCAGATAGGGAATACGAGGCTGAACTTATTCACAGCGGAAAAAGGGAAACCGTTCCCCTTACAAAGCCGACTAATTTTGAAAGCGGCATACAAACTCTGGTTCTTACCAACACGCCCAACAAGACTTCCTTTGTGTTTGAGCCTAACGAGGATGCAGGTTTTGCCCTTCTTCCCCTTACATTTAGTCGGCCTTGTGCAGAAGACGGCACACTGTTTGCTTCCCGTTCCTACTGTATTTCCTTCTTTTGGGAAGTAGACCTGGCAGCTGGAATGGAAATGGAAAAGACGGTAAGCATAAGTTTTGTTACCGCAAAAAAGAGAAGCAAGAAATAATTTTTTTTTAGAACTAGCGTCCCTTAAGTTTTTTTAGCAAGGTCTTATGAAACCAAGCCCTTAGTTTTTCTGCCGCAACATACAGGGAGTATGTCTTTTTTAGGGGAATATCAAAACTTCCTGCCCTATGGATTATTTTTCCTCCAAAGCCCGTCTTAAACAGATACAGCCCGTGCATAGGATGTGCTTCGTCCCCTGTCGGCGGAATACCGTAAAAATCATACGTTTTACACCCATAGCATTTTGCTTCGCGAATGGCTGTCCATTGCACAAGGTACGCTGGCATAAGATTGCGCTTCGTGTTGCCAGAGCAACCGTATAAGTACACCGCTTCCTGCATGTTAAACAGCGTAATAATGGCAGCAAGATCCTCGCCTTCATGGCTTGCAATGTACAGCGTAATAAGCGTTTTATCAGCATCGGTTGCCGCGTTTTCCGCACTTCCCCGCTCAAGTAAATCGCGGTAGTAGTTTTTTGGATGCAGTCCGATGCAGTCGCGGGAAGCGGTTGTCTGATACAGGGCATAGAAAGAATCAAGGGCCGCGTCAAAATCGCTTTCGCCATAATGCACGGCACGCACCGTTACCCCATGCTTTGCCGCATAACGAATATTATAGCGCCATTTGCTTTTCATGCACGAAAGCAGCTCGTCTTCACTTTTATCAAGCGTAAGCACAACGGTATCGGGCGGCTGTACATCGACATCGGCTTTTACAAGTGGCACATTGGAAAGCAGCGCATTATCGGCACAT
>CALCRU010000054.1 GCA_937894335.1 uncultured Treponema sp.
GTAGCCGTATGAGCGGCTGTTAGCAAAATGTCCTAACTCTTAAGAATTAGAGAGCGATTTCGCAGCCAACATTGATTGTACCAATGTTATTTCCTTCGTCAAGAAGGTTGCGTGACTGCCACCATACCTTGAAGGTTGTATTGTTGATGAGACCAGAAACATCAAGTCCTACCTTTACATTGAAGAGACCCTTTGTATCCGCGTTGTCTGTGTCATTCTTTCCTGCGTTGTTGGTATTATTGGCTGTAATAAGAGCTGAACCCTTGCTGTTCAAACCTGCTGTTGCGTAGCGTACACCAGCCTGAGGAGTTACCGTTACGGAGTCTGTAGCTGCGATTGCATACTTAACACCACCTGCAATTCCGAAGCCGAGTTCGGCACCGTCAGTTGTAGGAACTACGATGTCTGAATAAACAGCTGCGGTAAGGTTTTCTACGATTGAACCTGTGTACAAAGACGGGCTGATTGTAACTGCAATTGCGTCAGAGTCTGTAACATCAATAAGAGCGCTTACGCCAACACCAGGTGTAACTTTTTTAGCGTTATCATTGTCGAGGTAGTATACGCCAGCATTTGCATCTGCGGTGTCGCCCCAGCCAAGGAAGAGTCCTGCTGCAATAGCATTCTTCGTTACTGTGAAGTCGTCACCTGCAGTTGCCTGCATTGTCCAACCTGCTACAGGTTTAACATAGAAGGTGTCATCGATTGCCAGCTTGTATCCTGCGCTTGCTGCTGCACCAAGAACCTTTTCGTTGAATGCGAATGAACCGCCAACAGTAGCGAAGAGTCCAGGAAGGAATTCGTTAGAGTCGAGCAGGTTGAATTCACCAGCAAGACCGTAGTCGTTGGTGTAGTAGTTGTCGCCAGAAGCCTTTGAGCGGAAGTCGAACGCAATGCCTATGTTCTTGTTGTCGCCGTAGCCAAATACAAGGCCCTGTGACTTGTCTTCGCCAACAGCACTAAGCCATGTACCGTTGTCGTTGTCGCTTGAGCGGACTGCGTTTGTAAGCTGGAGCTTTCCAACTGTTGTATCCCCAGAAAGGAGTCCTACATAGAAGTTGTAAAAGTGAAGCTTTGCTGTGCCAATGTTAAGGCTGAATGAGTTCTCAGTAGTAATATCTCCGCTTCCTCCCCAAGTATTTGCTGCGTAGTGGTTCCAACTGTTGTTGTTTCCAGCATCGACAGAAAGTTCTGCCCAAATGCCCTCGCCTTCAGTCTGCTTTGAACCTGCGTCAAACAGACTGATTACGAAGTCCACAGAAGCATAGTTCTTGAAACCTGTTCCCACATCGTCAGAGTCAAGGTCAACACCCCACTCTGTACCAGCGCGACCTGCAAATGTAGTGATTGCAACGTTTGCTTCTGGATCAGCGAATGCTGCGCCAGCAACCATTGCTGCCATTGCTACAATGGCAAGAATCTTTTTCATAAAAGTTCCTCCTAATTTTTTTAATGTTCTAAGAACATCTTTGTTTAAAGAATAACATTGTTTTAATCAGTTGTCAAATAAAATTTTAAGAATTTTGCGGATTTATGCCCTTTTCCCCTAATTTTTCCCGATTTTTGCGGATTTTTAGGCATTTCCTTCAACTTTTTCGCCATTAGCAAGGGATTCCACATCTTCCTGCGACAGACCTGTGTACTTAGCTATATCACTAGCGGATAGTTTTCCGCCTCTAAGCATATTCAGGGCTAGTTCACGGGTCGCTTGCGCCATGCCTTGCGAAAGTCCTTGTGCCATGCCTGCGTCGTAGCCACGCTTTTGGGCGTTGTGCAGTTCGGTGTTGCGGTCCATTCTTGCTATGAAGTAGGAATTCTGCCGGAACCAGTTGGCGTCCTCTTCGCTCATTGTCTTTACTATTACATCCGCTGCCATGAGTCCGTCTTCTCCTTCCATTACCCGCTCAAGGTATTCCCTGTGACTCTCGCTGTCTTCGTAGGCAAAGAACAGTCCCCACTTTTCCACGGGACTAAGCTCTTCCACAGGCTTTCCCCTCATCCTTCTTATCTTGACTAAATCAAGAAAGATGACATTCAGCCTTCCTCCCAGAGTTCCCCCGTCCTCGCTCCTCATAGTGTACCACATCAGGGGCGGTTTGTCACCTTTTTCGTACTCGAAGTTGAGCACCGATATCTGGTACACCTTGGGACCGTTCCAATCAGAGCCTTTCCTTACCGCATTATTAAGCAGTCGAGCCGCATGTACCTCGCTCCTAGTTCCATAGTCGTAGTCCCTGTTCCTGCCCTGCATCTCCAGCTCTGCACATTCGCCGTCAGCAAACACCACGCTTACATCAAAGGACATCTGCATCTGCTCCGAGGTTTCCACAAAAGGTTCGTTGGGTTGCAGAGTAACGCTCCTTATCTCCCTTCCAAGCACAGCACTTATAAAGTCTGTAAGCGCAAGTTGGGAATCCTTTGTTCCCTGAGTAAAGATTGCCTTGAACATGGGATCGCACCGCGGATTAAGCAGGGCATTTGGGCTTGGCCTGAGTGTAGTCTTTTTCGTCATTACATTTCCTTGCAGGCAGTTCGCGCAGGCAACATTCTGGCATAACAGACTGTGGCTTGTTATCCGTCGTCATTTTTCCCAGAGATAGGTCCCCATTTCTTATGCCTACATATATGTAATATGAACGGAATTGCAAAAAGTGCTACAAAACAGACAGGAAGTTTCTTTTGGTTCAATTCACTAATGCTTCATCAGTATATGTCAAGAGTGCACATAAACAAAAAACACCTTTTACTAAATGGAAACTGTCATGCACTGTCATGCAATAGATGTTTTCTACAGGGTGATGTCCTGCTGTGGATGTTCACCGTTTCACTACAGGGCAACGGTTATTTACAAACCTTTAGCAAGGGTTTCTATATCTTGCAAAGAAAGGCCAGTAGTCTGCGCAATTTTTTCTGCGGAACAGATGTTCATTCTTAGCATGTTGAGGGCAAGTTCCCGTACAGCTTGAGTGCGCCCCTGCTCCAGACCTTTCTGCATGGCCTCGGCACGGGCCTCTTCCTTCGCCTCCTCAACTATATCCATAAAGAACATGTAGTCCTCCTCACCGATCGGTGTCACCTTGGCGTCCTCTACGCGCTCCTCCAGTTCTTGAGAAAAGACAGACTCTGCCTTTCCATCGTGGATAAACCGGAGCACAGCCCTTACTTCCTCGTCCTCCGCCCTGTTCCACGCCCTTGCATTATAGAACAAATGGTGCGTTTTGTCATTAACCACATACTCGGACATTCCGAGAACATGCTCTCCTTACTGTACCGAGGAAGCCCCATTCCGAACGGATCATCAGTGCAGATAAACACTTTCCCACATGTTGCCAGAACAAAGATGATTCCGAACTTACGGCTGTCTTTTTATTTCATTTTCTGATACACTTTCCCCATGTCTGTGGAAAAAGTAAAAGCATATTTTGCTCAGTTTGGAATGGAACAGAATGTAATTGAACTTGACCAGTCCAGTGCGACAGTTGAACTTGCGGCGAAAGCACTTCACACGGAAGGAAAACGCATTGCAAAAACCATGAGCTTTCTTGTTAACGGAAAGGCAATTCTTGTTGTAACCGCAGGCGACATGAAAATCGACAATGCAAAATTCAGACACCACTTTGGATGTAAGGCAAAAATGCTAAGTGCAGAAGAACTAGTCACTCTTGTAGGACATGCACAGGGAGGAGTCTGTCCTTTTGCAGTACCAGAAAATGTCGTTACATATTTGGACGAAAGTTTAAAGAGATTTACAACAGTCTTTCCTGCGGCAGGAAGCGCAAACAGTGCAATAGAGCTTACAATTCCTCAGCTAGAAAAATACAGCAACTTTTGTGAATGGATTGATGTTTCAAAACCAAAGGAATAGTCTGAACAATGGGCAACACTTGCAGCACGAAAACACCAGAAAGTGACTACCTCTTGCGTCTAAACGAACAGCAGCTCGAAGCAGTAAAGACAACAGAAGGTCATGTGCGCGTTCTTGCAGGAGCTGGAACAGGAAAGACACGGGCCCTTACCAGTCGCTACTGCTATCTTGTGCGAGATGTAGGAATAAGTCCCCAAAACATTCTTTGCGTAACATTTACAAACCGAGCCGCAAACGAAATGAAGGCCAGAGTTAGGTCAATGTTGGGAGACATGGACTTGGGACTCATCTGCACCTTTCACGCATTCTGTACGCAACTTCTTCACGAAGACATTAATGTGCTCAACTTTCCAAAAAACTTCATCATTCTAGACAAGGAAGACTGGCGCGAAATAATGCTCAGAATTTTTTCTGACATGCATCTTACGCTAAAAGAAACCACAGTACAAAGAAAAATTGACGAAGTGCTGGAAGGCAAAAAACTTCAGGCAGACACATACATCAACTACTTTTACAAGATGAACAACGAGGAGCTAAAAGAAAAATTCTTAAATCCAGAAAAACCACTTGAACAGAATCAAGAAATTTTCTTACGCTTTATTTACGAGCAAAAAAAATGCTTTGGAGTAGACTTTAACGACTTAATAAATTTTACCACATACATTCTTGAAAACTTTTCAGAAGTAAGAGAAAAATGGCAAGAAAGAATGCAGTATGTCATGGTGGATGAGTTTCAGGATGTAAGCGCCAAGCAGTATCGCATTGCAGAAATTCTTTCGGCGAAACACAAGAACCTTTTTATCGTAGGCGACTCTGACCAGACAATCTACTCATGGAGGGGAAGTCATGTAAAGTTGATTCTTGACTTTGACAAAAAATTTCCCGATGCAAAGACACTTGTACTTTCGCAAAACTACCGCTCAACTCCGCAAATTCTTAAGGTCGCAAATTCACTGATTGAAAAAAACACAGTGCGGTATCCAAAGGAACTTAATCCCACAGTAGCCGACGGAAAAAAGCCCCTGTACTTTCACGCACCAAACGACACAGATGAATCAGAATGGATTTGTTCCCAAATAAAAAAACTTACGGGCGGCTCAAAAACCCATTACCGAGACATTGCAATTCTCTACAGGGCACATTACCTAAGTCGCTCACTTGAAGAAACATTCATAAGAAACGACCTTCCTTATCGTATTCTTGCAGGAACAGAATTTTACGGCAGGAGGGAAATAAAAGACATTGTATGCTATATGCGCATGCTTACCTCTCAGGATGATGTTGCATTTTACCGAACAATAAACACACCGTCACGAAAAATAGGAAAGCAGAAAATTGCCATAATAAAAAACTATGCGGAAGAGCACAACTGTTCCGCATACAGGGCACTTAAAGAACTGGTTCAGGCAGACAGTCAGATTTTTAAAACTACACAGGCCGCATCATATATAGAAGCAATTGAATCAGTAAAGGACATGCTGCCCCAGCCACAAAGCAAAACTCCAAGGCTGCACAAGCAGGCAAGCCTAGGCGACATTCTACAGGCACTCCTTGACAAAAGCGGTTACGAAAAATTTCTCCGTCTTGAAGCAGATCAAGACCGGCTAGACAATGTGGCAGAATTCAAACGAAGCGTCAACGAAGCTGGCTTGGACGATGATGCAACGCTGGAAGATTTTTTAAACCATGTTGCCCCGTTCACAGACCTAGACCGAGATGACCAGAAGGACTCAGTAAAAATGCTTACAATTCACGCCGCAAAGGGAATGGAGTTTCCCTATGTGTTCCTGTGCGGATTAAACGAAGGCATCTTTCCTAGCAGAAAAGTAAACACTCCCGAAGACATGGAAGAAGAACGGCGCATTGCATATGTTGCAGTAACCCGTGCAAAACGCCGTCTCTTTTTAAGCGATGCCGAAGGAAAGGCCAACGATGGAATCTTCAAGTACCCCAGCCGATTTATCTTTGACGCAGGACTAAAAAACTTGCAGATAGAAAAAGCCCTTGACCAAAATCTTGTAGAGCAGGCACAAAAAGTCATAGCCTACGACGAAAAAGCCCTTAACGCCATGCGAACCCTTTTTTCTGTAGGAGACCGCATAAGCCACCCCGTGTTTGGCAAAGGAACAATCCGCCTCGTAAACCACACCGCCAGCTGCTACACAATTCAGTTCGACACCATGCAGACAGAACGAAGCATTCAGTTTTCCGCAAACCTTACCTTGCTCGACGACTAAAGTACTTTTTCTGATTATCGACTACATAATCAGATTTCCACAGTTTTTAAAATTAATATGTTTTATTCCTTCAGATTCAAGCTCGAGACTTCCACTGTAAACAAGAGCTGGAGAAAATGCGTTTGAAGCAAACGAACAAAACTTTTTTAGATTTTTTGAAAATTCTTTGTTGTAGGTTGAAGCAGATTTTATTTCAACAGGAATTATTTTTCTTCCGTCTGCAATTATCAAATCAATTTCAAAACCCTTGCTGTCACGAAAATAATATAGGCTCTTTTCCATTCCCCTATTGAACTGACTTTTAAGGATTTCAAGTATGACCATATTTTCAAAAAGATTTCCCACAAGGGGATCTCTGGAAACCTGTTCAGTATTTTTTATTCCCAAAAGATAGGCGGCAAGTCCGGTTTCATAAAAATAAATTTTCGGAGACTTGATAAGGCGCTTTGTGTAATTTTCAAAATAAGGCTCAAGTTTAAAAATAATAAATGATGATTCCAAAACGGAAATCCACTGTTCAACCGTGGTTCTTGAAACGCCCGTATCATTTGCAAGGGATTCATAGTTAACAACCTGTCCAATTCGTCCTGCAAGAAGATGAAGAAATTTTTCAAACAGACCCTTATTCTTTACATTCAAAAGAGTTTGCACATCGCGCTCAACATAGGTTTGAAAATAAGAGCGGTAAAGCAAATCCGCAGGCTGACCTTCTGAATAAAGACGGGGCATAAAGCCCTGGTATAAAAACTCGTCCTTTGAAAAATCCATACCCACAGAATTTAATTCCTGAATGGAAAATGGAAGAAGATTGATGATTGCTGTTCTTCCGGCAAGGGATTGTGAAATTGCTGATTTTAACCCCTGCTGAAAACTTCCTGTCAGAACAAATTGAGCCTTTTCTTTTTTTTCATCCGTGATTACCTGGATTTTGTTTAACAATTCTGGGACACGCTGAACTTCATCCAAAATTACAGGGCCTTTTATCATGCCGAAAAATGCATTTACATCGCTTTTGGCAAGATTGCAAAACTCAGGGTCTTCAAGATTGATGTATGAGTAGTCCTTAAAATATGATTTTACAAGAGTCGTCTTTCCTGACTGGCGAGGACCCAGCACTGTGACAACAGGAAAATGCTCCGCGCATCGCTTTAATTCGTTTTCTGCAAGTCGTTTTACATCATTCATGCCCAAATTATAAGGTAAAATGGTACAAAATGCAAGTTTAACTTACAAATTGTACCATTTTCACACATCCTCACCGTGCGCTCGTCCATCTTGATAAATCAAGGGGTGTCGCAAGAAATGAAGCAGATAATGCTAAGTGAAGCTGGTATCTTCTGGGGCTTTCCCATTCTTCTCAGGCAATCCGACTCCTTTACCGTTGAGATTGAATTTGACAGCAGGTTAAAGACATTTGTTAGCGAAAAACTCTGGCACAAGGAACAGGTTAGAAAGGCCGCACAGAAAATTCTAGAATGTTAAGGTCCTAATGTGGTTTAATTTTTTTTTCAAATCCGATATAATTAAATCCCGTTATGAAGAACGGATTTGATAATGAAAAGTATCTAAGGATACAGTCTGAACACATTAAGGAAAGGATTGCCAAGTTTGGCAATAAGCTGTATTTGGAATTTGGCGGCAAACTTTTTGACGACTACCACGCAAGCCGCGTTCTTCCCGGATTCCAGCCCGATTCAAAGTTAAAAATGCTCATGCAACTTGCAGATATGGCAGAAATTGTCATTGCAATCAGCGCAGTTGACATAGAAAAAAATAAAGTCCGAGGAGACCTGGGCATTACTTACGACAAGGATGTCCTTCGCCTACGGGATGAATTTCAGAATCTTGGCCTTATGGTTGGCTCCGTAGTCATTACACATTTTAAAGGTCAGGAAAGCGCAAAAATCTTCCGCAACAAATTAAAGCGCATGAACATAAACTGCTACTACCACTACATGATTGAAGGCTATCCCAACAATGTCTCTCTCATCGATTCTGATGAAGGCTATGGAAAAAATGACTATGTAGAAACAAGCCGTCCACTTGTTGTAGTTACGGCACCTGGCCCCGGAAGCGGAAAAATGGCAGTCTGTTTAAGTCAGCTTTATCAGGAGCAAAAGAGGGGCATTAAGGCAGGCTATGCAAAGTTTGAAACATTCCCCATATGGAACCTTCCCTTAAAGCATCCCGTCAATCTTGCATACGAGGCAGCCACGGCAGACCTCAACGATGTAAACATGATTGACCCCTTCCATCTTGAAGCTTACGGAGAAACAACCGTTAACTACAACCGAGACATAGAAATCTTCCCTGTACTGAATGCAATTTTTGAAGGCATCTACGGAGAAAATCCCTACAAGTCTCCCACAGACATGGGCGTAAACATGGCGGGCTACTGTATCTTTGATGACGATGCATGCCAAGAGGCAAGCAAACAAGAAATAATAAGACGCTACTACACCGCGCTGGGAAATCTTGTTGAAGACAAGGGAACAGAAACAGAAGTAAACAAAATTGCACTTTTAATGAAGCAGGCAAAAATAACGGTTGAAGACAGAAAGGTCGTAAAGCCTGCAACAGAAAGAGGAATAAAGGCAGGAGTTCCTGCCGCCGCCATTGAACTGAACGACGGCACAATAATCACCAGCGAAACTTCAAGCCTTTTGGGAACATGTGCTGCTCTCGTTCTGAATGCGACAAAACATCTTGCAGGCATTGACCACAAGGTAAAACTCATTCCCAAAGACATGATAGAACCCATTCAGGACATGAAGATAAATTACCTAAAAGGAAAAAATCCCCGTCTTCATACTGACGAAGTTCTTGTTGCACTTGCCATGCTTTCTCCTGCAAACGAAAACTGCAGAAAGGCCATAGAGCAGCTTCCAAATTTAAAAGGCTGTCAGGTGCACACCACGGTAATGCTAAGCGAAGTTGACAGAAAGATTTTTAAAAAACTTGGCGTTGATGTTACCATGGAACCAGTCCTTAAAACCAGCAAAAAGCGCTGACATTAAGTGACAAAGTACAAAAAAAACGCTAACATGGGAACATGGCTCATTCACCTGTTCCACACTTTACTTCTCTTGCAAACGCACTAGTTTCCCTTTTTGGAAATTCGGCAGCGGTTGCCCATACAGACCGTGTTTCTGGCGGAGACATTAACAAATCCTATGCCCTTACCCTGACTACAGGCGAACGCATTTTTATGAAGGCTAACGCAAAAGAAAATGTGTCCTTCTTTACGGCAGAAGCAGTGGGACTTTCGGCAATTGCACAGACGGGAACCATTGGAACCCCCTATGTACTTTGCACGGGAACTGATGACGGCGAAATAGTAGGCTACAGTTTTCTTCTGTTAAAATACATTGACGGAGAAAAAAAACGCAGTGACTATTTTGAAACTCTGGCACGAGAACTTGTAGCAATGCACGATGCAGACACCACGCCCTTTACCGTCGGAGGAAAATTTGGATTTCTAGAAGACAACTTTATAGGACAGCGACCTCAAGTTAATTCTTCGGAAGTTGAATGGATTTCATTCTTTAGGCAGCATAGGCTTCTTCCTCAGTTTAAGGCAGCCGACAGATACTTTTCTGATTCAGACCGTAATCGGAACACCAAGCTTTTGGACAATTTGGAAAAATTTCTTGTTGAACCAGAAAAGCCCAGCATTCTTCACGGAGACCTTTGGAACGGCAACATAATTCCAAACAGAGATGGCAAGGCTATACTGATTGATCCAGCCGTGTATGTGGGCCACAGAGAAGCAGACCTTGCCATGACAGAACTTTTTGGCGGATTTCCAAAAGAATTTTATTCAGCATACAGAGAGGCGCATCCCCTGCAAGAAGGTTACGAAGAAAGACGAGACATCTACAACCTCTATCATCTGCTTAACCATCTGAACATGTTCGGTACGACATATCTGGAGCCGGTAAAGAGCATTGTTGCAGAATATGTAGGATAAAAGTCAGATAAAAAAACGCACCGGCAGATTGCTCCACCAGTGCGGACTGCGGTATTTTTCAGAACAGTATGAACTTTTGCAGTGTTCAAAAGTTTAACTGATTAAGTGATGAAGTGCCAAAACGCAAACGCTCTATCTTCAATAACCAGAGTCAACCTTCCCAGTCACGGTTCATCTTTTTAAATTTTTCCCATACTTCAAGGGCAAGTTTTACCGCATCAGCATAATTTTCGTGCAGCACGGATCTTCCGTTTGCATTCCGTAACTTGTACTTGCCGTCTTTGGTGTGCTCAATCATAGGCACATGCTCATGGTCGCACACGCTAAACCACTTGCCGTTTATCTGCTCCTTGTGCCATTTAAAATTATTCTTCATATTTCTTCCTTTTGTCTTACAGGAAGTAAGTCTTCATTAGACCTTTTCCCTTTACATCAATTACCGTATTTTCGCTGTATTGGAAAAGAGAAGCCGTCTGAGCCTTTGTAGTTTCAGTTACATGAATTCTCATTGGAGAACCTGTTGATTCCATTCTACTTGCAACATTAACAGTGTCGCCCCAAATGTCGTAAATAAATTTTGTCTTTCCAATTACACCAGCAACCAGTGAACCAGAATTTATTCCAAGTCTAATCTGAAGCTTTATGTCTGAACCTTCGTTAAAGGCGCGCACATCTTCCAAAAGTCCCTGTGCAAAGCGAATCATTTTTGCAGCACCGCCGTTGTTCTCTTCCTGAGTAAGTCCTGCCACAGCCATGTAGGCGTCTCCAATTGTTTTAATTTTTTCTATGCCTTCCCGCTGAGCCCTTTCGTCAAACATGGTGAACATTCTGTTAAGCATGGTAACAAGTTCTTCCGCCGTAAGCAATCCGCTTATTTTCGTAAAGTCAACAATGTCAGTAAAGAGCACGGTAACATTGGGATACTCCCTAGCAATCGTGCTGTCGGGATGAGCCGTAAGTTCCTTTGCAACATCTTTTGGAAGTATGTTCAGAAGAAGATTGTCTGAACGATTTTTTTCTGCCTCAAGTTCCTTTGTTCGTTCCTTTACAGTGCTTTCCAACTTTTTGTTTTCCTCTTCAACATGAATAACCTTGCCTTCCAAAAGCATGATTGTTGTGGAAACAATGAACAGAATAAAAATCAGTCCGAGGAAAATGTTAAAGAGCGCATTTGTAAGAGGCTTTAAAACACTTGAGTAGGTAAACACGATTTTTTGCGAAAGCGGCTGATAGTCATGGGGCGTATACATGATGCATCCAAAGCCAAGATTTTTTAAAGGAGTGATTTTATAAAAGTCTACACCGTGAATGTTTTCCTGATCGCCTTCGTGAGGTTTTTTTACAGTCAGTTCGCTGTTATAAATTGCAAAAGTTCCATTCCATGGGCCGGGGTCTATGGTGCATCCTTCGGGAACAAAAATGGAAAAACTCCAGTCGGTAATGACGGTACTACTCATGTTGTTAAAAATCATTCCGTCAAACTGGGCGCCAGTTCTGTCAGGGTCTCCTTCATCCACCCACTGCTTTTCTGCATTCCTTACAAAAGTTACACAGACTGATTTTGATATGTCGTTTTCGGTGTAGGGATTTTCTATAATCAAAGTTCTTTCTGGAAGTGATATACCCTTAATAGAAATAATCAGAAGAACTAGAAGAACGCCTCCTAAACTTATGGAAAAAGCCTGCCAGAAGTGAGTTCTTGCTACCCTCTTTCTATTCTGAACAGAAACAGCCTCAGTTTTATAGGCAGGACTTACAACTAGATGTTCATGCACTCCAGAATAAAATTCCAGTTCCATCAGTTTGATTGAAGAATAAAAAAGATGCAGGGCTCCAACTCCAAGGCCCATGTTTATCCATGAAAATCCGTACGAAACAAGAATTAAAAAAACTCCTATTAAGGGAAGGGCAAAATAAAACAGAAGAGAAACAAATACATTCGTAGGAAGTTTTTTTCTGTTTTGCAAAAGAACGGTCAAGGTAATAAGTCCGGGCAAAAGTCCTAAAGTAACGCCCAAGGGGAAAAGAGTGCTTCTGTGGTAAAAATTATTTTCATCAAAATAATAGAAAAGATTTGTAAACTGACTGATTATTATAAGAAGAATACCAGCAAGGCACAGAAAGAGAACTATAAAAAGCTGAACAGGAATTCCCTTTTTAACCGCAACCTTGGGATGAAAAATCAGCGACAGGTTTAAGCGTGACTGCTTTATAAATTCGCACACATAAAAGCAGAAGAAAAAAGAAATTGAAAAATTACAGATGTAGACAAAGAAATTGCTCAGACGAACCATGTGCCAACCAAGCACACTAGTGTTTCCGCGGAAAATATATGCCAGAGCATCAAAAAGAAGCATGGAGCCCGTAAACAGTTCAATAAAAATAAGAGTACGACGGCCATTCTGCCTTAGTTTATGCCCAGACCACAAAAAGACTCCCGTCTGAAAACAGAAGAAAGAAAGAAAACACAAAGACAGAATGCTGATAGTTCTTGTAAGGTCAGACACGCAATAACTCCCGTATAATGGTTATGCTACATTGTATCAGAAAAATAATAATGTTTGAAGAAGAAAACCTGCTTTTTGCAAAGAGACTTCACTCAGTTCAGATAGCGAATCACTTTGGAAAAAGAAATGAAAAGCAAATGCCTTGCCCAGCGCCAGTCCCGCAAATGCCGCATGGTCACTGGAGAGGTTGATTTCGCCCCAGATTTTTACTTCCAGCCTTCCCAGACTTTCTGCGCCATGCCAACAGTGGCCTCAGTTTTTCCGCCTGCCTTGCCGGCAGGCAGGTTTCGGCAGACAGGCTGCTTTAAGAGCTTAGCCTGGTTTTCAAAAAGTTTTTCTTCTTTTTCGCTGTCGTCAAGATAGGCGATGCTTGAGTAATCCTTTGATTTTGTGTCGGTCAGGGCCTCGATTGCCGCCGCCC
>CALCRU010000055.1 GCA_937894335.1 uncultured Treponema sp.
GTAGCCGTGACTGGAGTTCAGACGTGTGCTCTTCCGATCTTCGACTTCGCCCAAAGACAAAAGATTAATTTTTTTGGAGGATTTCTATGAGACAATTTACAAAACTTCTTGTAACGCTGGTCGCATTCTTTTTGGCTGTAGGCATCATCAGCTGCGGTGGTCCAAGCTCTCCTGATGCTACATCAGTAACGGGAAATAATACTTCAGTGGTTGCAGGAGACATTGCCGTAAGCAGTGACGGCGGAACTACGCTCAAATATGTTCCTGCTGACAGCTGGAATGAATCAACCTACACAGACTACACAGTAATTGGCGTATGCGTGGACTCAAGTTTCATGATAAACCTTGTTAATGAACAAATGACTTGGAATGCCGCTGATGAAAAATATCCTGACACTGCCGGATGGGACTTGCCTACAAGGGTGCAACTTAAGGCTGTTTACGATGCAATGTCGGCACTCAACACAACCCTTGCCAGAATAACAGGAGCAAATAAACTAACTGGCAGCTATTACTGGACATCGGAGACATACGGTGATAACAACGTTTGGGATGTCGACCTCTACAATGGTAACGAGAGCCACCTCTACTACAAGACCGACAGTAATAATGTTCGAGTAGTCCGAGCTTTAGATTAGCTCAAGTCGTGCTACGAAATTATGTCACAGTACAAATTGTATTTTGTAAAGCCGAGTTTTAAAGTGAACTCGGCTTTTTTATTGAGGGGCTAGTACAAACCCTCAAAACGGCGAAGTCAAGGCTTTAAGCGTGAGCGTGCCTTGACTCGACGTATTCGTGCGGCGGGTCAATACTACGATGATGCTTGAAACTTCAATATGAATCTACGATTGGGTTTGTGAGTTCAAAGAACTTATAAAATACAAAAATTACTTCTTGTATTTTTTTATATAATAGCTATATATTGTAGTATATAAGAGAGGTAATATATGGCTGTTATATCTGTAAATGTAGAAAATGACGATAAAAACACTTTTGGCACGATTTGTTCGGATTTGGGCATGAACATATCAACCGCTATAAACATCTTTATAAAAGCCGTCAACCGCACACACAGCATCCCCTTTACTTTATCAACTGGTAAGAAAAGTTCAAAAAAAGATTTGACACAAAACAATATTGCTGAAATGCTTTCATTTGCCCGTAGCGAAGATTTATCGGAAAATACAGCGGCAATTGAAAATTTAAGGGAACTGACAAAAAATGATGTGTGGTGAGATTTATTGGATTGACCTTGGCTTACCTTTGGGAAGTGAGCATGGTTATTCTCGACCTTGTTTAATCATTCAAAGTGATTCATTGAATAACTCTGAATACAATACCGTTATGATTATTCCTCTTACTACAAATCTTCGCCTTGCAGACTACAAAGGAAATGTATATTTGGAAAAAGAAGAAACAGGTCTATCAAAAGATTCTGTTGTATTGTGTCCACAAATAACTGCCGTAGACAAGAGAAGGCTTCGAGATAGAATTGGGAAAATAAATTCGGAAAATATAAATGAAGTTATAGAAGAACTGCTAAATGTAATTGGAAACAGAACCTAACATGGTTTTCAAAACCGATAAAATCTTCGGCAAAACCGTTTTTACGGTTTAAAACGCTAGTTATACGGACAGGCACAGTGGCCAGCTTGTGTTACAAGAAAAATCCTCCTAAAAAATATAACTCAGTATCATATATGATATACATTTATGATGTAAAATAAATAGGAGGAAAATATATGGCTTCTAAATGTAAATACTGTGGTTCTACTTCTTATGGCACTGGTTGTATGCACAGCCCTACAAAGAAACATTATCACGGTTCCGGCGGTAATAAGTGCCGCTGGTGTGGAAGTTCATCGTTAGGTTCAGGATGTATGCATAGCCCAACAAAAAATCATGAACGATAAAATTCTTTTCATCCCCTTAAAGCAAATTTCAAAAATAAGTAAAGGCATCTCAATAAAATCAAAAATTTGGAAAAATACTTCAAGGTAAAAACTGTAGATTTCTACCATCGTTATGCAAATCCTATCATTGAACAATATGATTCGCTTATGATTTTTTTTTGGACTTGTTATAATTAGTTTTCTGCCAATTTTGACATCTTACGGATTTTATCTTTCCAGCGTTGAACAAAATCTACTGGTTCTACTGGTTTTGCGTCAGCTCCGCAGGATAAAATCCATTCGAGAATCTTATCATCTTGACTTGAGGTGAAAGTAAGTGTTGTTTTATTTTCAGATACTTCTAATACCTGGTCATCAGCCCATTTGTTTTCGCTAATCCAAATCTGTGTATTGCCGTAAAATTCAATTTTATATTTTACAGGCTCTTTGAAAGTATAAGCACCAAATTTGCTAAAACCGTGTTTAAGTGAAAACTCATAATCTGCTGGTAAATCAAAAAGTGATATTCGTGATGTGTTTTCGACTAACCTGATTTTTGAAACAACAAAATCTGCAGATACATTAAATTTTGGACTTGCAGGTTTATGTTGGAGTGTTCATGAATCAGCATTAAGTGTTATTCAGCCGGAAGTAATTATTACTTGCGGAAATGACCAAGAAAAATCTGCATTTTCATTTATTGCGGACCTATATTGCGGAAAAATTGAGCAGAAGTTTTTATCAGGAACTTTTACAATAAAATATTCAAAAATATTTATTCAAAATCGTACTACATTGCTCATAGGACTTCCTCATTTAAGCAGGTTTGAAATTAGAGACAATGAAGATTTTAAGAGAAAACTTTTAAATATTTTGGAAGAAAATAATGGATAAATTAGTAAAGAAAGAAGTTTTGACAGTTTATATTTCTCAATTTGCAATGATTATTGTTGCACTTTTTTTTTGCTTGGTGCCTGTATTTTCTGATTCTCTGTATCTGACTGGCTGGAAAGCAATTTCTGGATTATGCATATTAGCAAGTATTTTTGTTGTAAATACTTTTTATATGACTACACAATTCAAAGGAAATAAAAACCTTCTTCATGGAAAAATTGCACTTGAATGTATGGGCGAAATGTTTTTCAGAATCGATGAAAACTGTAATAAAGGCCTATTTTCAAAAGAAGATACAGAGAAATGTAAACAGAGATATAATAATGTATTAAAATGGCTTGGAAGATTTAATTCTCTTGCAGTCCCTTTAATGATTATTGATTGTGCTGTAATTGGATTATCAATAATCGGAATCGTCATTTTACAGATTAAAAAACATGAAGTTTTATTTTGTTCTCTTTATGGAGTTGCAGGATTTTTTATTGTAATGCAAACAACTTGTCTGTTTATTTCTTCAAGATTTTTATGGAAAGCTGTATTTGCATGGATTGAGAGATTAAGAAATATAAAATGAGAAAATATAAAGGAGCTGGAATAGCTCTGTTTCAAAAAACATAACACTCAAAGCATTAAAACTATTAGTCTACAATACTTGAAAATGTAATTGATAATCTACAAAAGAGACTTGTATCAATAAATCTTCTTTTGCGTGATATGCAAATAATTCAAGCTTATCTGACAAATCTGAAACCTGTCTATTAATATCATCTTCCATTTTTTGAATTTCAGATGTTGAATTATTTGTTTTATGCAGATTATACAGATTCCTTAAACGAAGATTTTCCAGAACAATTTGTAAGGGTGTATCATATTCCTTGAATAAAAAAAGAAAAGCTTTTGTGTTTGTTTCCTCTAGTTCAAGGATTGATTTATCAAGCATATCTGCCCAGATTCCAACATAACGCCATTCCCATTCATTTTCGCGATGAAATAAAACTGATCTATTCACAATTAAATTATGAATGACTAGACTTGCAAGGAATGAGAGATTAGTTATTTATTAATTTCTATCGTATTAACTCAGGATATTTTGATTTTAATACACCAACAATTTTTGCAGAACATTTATTTATTAGTTCGGTTGCTTTTTTAATATAATCAAATGCAAAATCAATATATTTTGTTTTATCAATATCTAGTGCTTTAAAATATCGCAAATTACATTTTGAACCGTTTTAATTTGAATGTTGTTATAATCATTATTAAGAAAGTCTTTTTCAAAAAACTGTTCAGAATCTATAAATCTATTTCCAAAAAGTGTTCTAAAAGTATTAAATGTATCTCCTGTATAATTGCCTTTTGGTCCTAATGTAAAACTTGAAATTTTCTTTTCATCATACAAGAGTTTATCTATTGCATAGACAATTCTTGTTCTATCACCATCAAACTTATTTCCATCAAATGAAACTCCATTAAATTCTTCATCTGTTAGGATATACCAGAACGAAAAATCTTTAAGTTCTTCGATATCATATAGGGTGTAGCAGGAAATAAAGCACATCGTAAGATACAGTTGAATAAAGTCTGGCAAAATAATAGAATGAATCAAAGCAATAAAATGCAGTGGAGGTCTTGCATGGACAAGCAGGGAATTATAACCAGCGCTTTATTTACCGACTTTTACGAGCTTACAATGGCTCAGGGCTACTGGAAGCAGAACATGAATCAAGAAGTTGTGTTCGACATGTTTTTTAGGAGACAGCCTTTTAACGGAGGATTTTCTGTTTTTGCAGGAATAGAAACTCTTCTGGATGTTCTTACTGAATTTTCTTTTTCTTCTGACGACATTGCATACCTTAAGGAACAGGGAATTTTTGAGCAGGGATTTCTTGACTATCTTAAGGACTTCCGCTTTACAGGAGACCTGTATTCCTTTGAAGAAGGTTCTCTCATTTTCCCTCAGGAGCCTTTAATCCGCATACATGCAAACTTAATTGAGGCGCAGATTCTTGAAGGACTTGTTTTAAATCACTGCAACTTCCAGAGCCTTATTGCAACAAAAACCGCCCGCGTATGGCTTGCAAGCAAAAAAGGTTCACTTATGGAATTTGGATTAAGGCGTGCACAGGGACCAGACGGAGCAATGAGCGCAACCCGTGCTGCATTCATTGGCGGTGCAGCTGGAACAAGTAACACTCTTGCAGGAAAAAGGTTTGGCATTCCTGTTATGGGAACAATGGCTCACTCTTGGATCATGTCATTCCCATCAGAACTGGAAGCATTTGAAGCCTATGCAAAAATATATCCCGAAAAAACAATCTTCCTCATTGACACATACGACACTCTTGGAAGCGGAATTAAAAACGCAATAAAGGCTGGTGCAAAACTTGTTGAACAGGGATATAACTTTGGAGTCCGCCTTGACTCGGGAGACATTTCCTATCTTTCTGCGCAGGTAAGAAAAGAACTTGATGCGGCAGGATTCCCACAAGCCTTCATTTCAGTTTCAAACGAACTTACTGAAGAAATAATTGAAACTCTCGTTCAGCAGAACGCACCCATTGCAAGCTGGGGAGTAGGAACTCACATGGTAACTGGCGGAACAGAATCAAGTTTTACCGGAGTATACAAACTTGCAGCCCGTCACGATGCAAAGACAGACAAGATGATTCCTGCTATGAAGTTCAGCGACAATCCTGCAAAGAACACTAACCCTGGAATAAAAAATGTCTACAGGCTTTACGATGAAAACGGAATGGCAAAGGCAGACATACTTGCCCTAGAAGGAGAAACTGTGGAAGAAGGAAAGGAATACCGCTACTTCCATCCCATGGTGGACTACAGGCAGTTTACATTCTCTGCGGCAAAGGTAAAGCCCATGCTTACAAAGCGTCTTGAAAAAGGCAAGCGTGTTTCTCCAAGGCTTGACGACAAGGAACAACTTGCAAAGAGCCGTGAGACAATGATTTCTCAGCTTGAAACATTTGACGGTTCATATAAGAGAATTCTAAATCCCCACATTTACAAGGTGTCACTTTCTGAAGAATTAAAGAACCTCAAGGTTGACTTTATAAAGAAAAACATCAAGTAAACAGTTCCAGTCCGCCGTAGTCTTCGATGCTGGCTTCAACGCTTTTTCTGCCTTCAAACAGATAGCGCTTGCGCTCGAAGGCTTCGCGGGCACGAATGCTGTGTAGCACAGCAGATTCTCTCTTTGCAAAAACAAGTCGATACATTTCCTTACCAGTGCGGACAATATCCATTACAAAATCGTTTTCTTCTCGGCAACATTCACGCAAATCATGAATGTATGCGTAGAGGGTTTTCTTATTCCGTTCAGTATAAGAGTCCCACACATAGCGGCACAAAGATTCTGCAGAAACGCTAGAGTCGTGGTTTTCAAACAGTTTTTGAAAGAGCCTTATTTTTACAGGTCCAAGAGAATGCTTTATCTTAAATCTTTCCACACTGAACAGATGATGGGGCTTCATTACCTCTTTGTCAAAGTAACGGGGAGAAGCAAGAAGAGAAATGTGTTCGCACAGCGTAGTGTCTGTAACAAGTTCGTAAAGTTTTGTGCAAAAAAGGGCAAACTGTTTTTCATCAGTTTTTTGCATGGCTTCGGGAAAGAGACTTTTGTTTTGCATCTGCCATGAAAGAGAAAGGTCTTCCCTTAGTGGATGAGGATTGTTGTAGAACACTACGGGAATAAGCAAGCTGTTTTCTTTAAGGTAAGAGAAAATATTGAATGAAAAGTGATCAAAAAAACTGTAGTCAATGCATAGCACATCAACTGAAGATGGGGATTTTTCTAATGCACTAAAAAAACTCTTGTCCGAAGAAAAAACGCTTACGATGTAGCCTTCGTCTTTAAGGCGTGAGGCAAGTTCTTCGCAGACATCTGCCTCGCGGGTTAAAAACATAACGACCATTATGTTACCGTCCTGAAAGTAATTTTTTCCATTTGGAAATTTGCAACAGCGCAGAAAGCGGTGTCATACTATCAGTATCGGAAGAAAGTATCTCGTCCAAAATCATTTCTTCATCGCTAAAGAGGGCGCCGGTAAAGGATTCACCCTGTAGGGGGCCTTTAACAGGAGTTTTTGCTTCTGGAGCGGATGCAAGGGGTCTGTCTCCGGCTTCCTTTTGAATATGTGAAAGAATTGCCCTTGCCCTTTCTATTACTGGGGAAGGAATGCCTGCAAGGAGGGCAACATGAATTCCGTAGGAATTCTCACTTGCGCCTGGAACAACTTTTCTTAAAAAGACTACATCAGAACCACTTTCGTCAACGGCCATACAAAGCCTTATGAGTGCAGGATGTTCAAGTCGGGTTAGTTCGTGATAGTGAGTTGCAAAAAGAGTCTTGCACTTTATGCGGTCAAGAAGATATTCGCTTACCGCCCATGCAATGGAAAGTCCATCTTCGGTACTGGTTCCCCGTCCTACTTCGTCCATAATGACTAAAGATTTTTCTGTGGCGGAATGAAGTATGTGGGCAGTCTCTGTCATTTCTACAAGGAAAGTAGATTCTCCTCTGGCCAAGTTGTCGCTTGCCCCTACCCTGCAGAATATGCGGTCAACGGCACCAATGTGGGCACTTGTGCAGGGAACAAAGCTTCCTGTCTGGGCAAGAAGTGCAATGAGTGCGTTCTGCCTTAGGAAGGTACTTTTGCCTGCCATATTGGGACCCGTAATAAGTGCAAAGGATGCCGGTGTAGATTCTGTGCAAAGAGAAAGACTGTTGGGAACAAATTCTCCACCGGGAAGATGAGCCTCTACCACAGGATGACGGCCGTCTTTTATGTCAAAGCAGTTGCTGTCATCTACCAAAGGACGAATCCATGAACCTTTTGCAGCCGCCTGTGCAAAGGAAGCAGTAACATCAGTGTAGGCTATCTCGAAGGAGGTCTGCTGAAGATAAGGCACATATTTTTTAAGTTCGTTCCTTAGGGCCACAAACAAATCCCGTTCAAGTTCAAGAACTTTTGTTCCACTTTCGTTAAGGGAAGCTTCCAGTTCTTGAAGTTTTTCTGTAGTGTAGCGGTCTGCATTTACAAGGGAGCGCCTCATTATAAAATGCTCGGGAACTTTTGCAAGTTTTCCTTTAGTAACTTCAATGAAGTATCCCATGTTGCCACTTTTCTTTACCCTAAGGTTCTGTATGCCTGTCTTCTGCCGCTCTTCTTCAACATACTGCTCAAGTATCGAAGAAAAGTTATTCTGAACCTGACGCCAGTGATCCAGTTCTTCTGACCAGAGCGGTCTTATCATGCGTCCTTCAGTAAGGGAGGTAGCGGGGTCGTCAAGTATTGCACGGGAAATCATGTCTATTATGCACGAGGCGGAATCCGAAGAAATTGAACTGTCCAAAAGAGACTGAACTTCAAGCCACTTTGAAAGGCTCTGTTTTAATGCAACCAAATCTTTTGCGTGTGCCCTTTCCATAGCAATGCGTCCTGCAAGGCGTTCCACATCCAGAATGCCGTCAAGCCTGTCTCTTATTTTTTTTAGAAGGGATCGGTCTTCATAAAAGCGTTCCACCTGATCCTGTCTGGCCCTAATTGCGGCAATGTCCGTAAGAGGAAAGGAAAGCCACTCCCTCATCATTCGGCTGCCCATTGCGGTACAGGTGCAGTTAACGCAGTCAAACAAAGTAAACTGAGTGGAGCCGTCCCTAAGATTGTATGTTATTTCCAAGTTGCGTCTGGAAGAGTCGTCCATAATTACATACTGGCTGTCTGCATATACAGAAATGGAAGACACATGGGGTGAACTTGTGTTGGTGGTCTTTTGCAGATAGTCCAGTAAAAATGCGGCAGGTGCAAGTTCGGGGGAATCTTCTGTAAGAGAAAAGGAACGGAGGTTTGCCGTGTTAAACTGCTTTAAAAGCCGCTTATATGAAAGTTCTGCATTAAAATTCCAGTCGGGATAAAAAGAAAGTGAAATTGCAGAGTCGGAAGAAAGAAGGCTTTTTACATAACGATTTTCTTTAAGGCTTTCGGGGAGCAGGAGTTCTCTTGGTGAGCATCGTCCCAATTCTTTTGCAAACTGCTCGTCAAAATCATCAGCAGGAAAATGGGTGGCCTTAAATTCTCCAGTGGTAACATCTATGTAGGCAAAGCCTGCCTGTTTAGACTTAATGCATGCGGAAGCAAGAAAGTTGTTTCTGCCGCCGTCAAGATACTCGCTTTCTACAGCGGTACCCGGAGTGATTACTTCTATTACCTCGCGCCTAGTAAGTCCCTTGCCTGAAGTTTCGCCTATCTGTTCGCAGATTGCAATTTTTTTTCCAAGGCGAAGAAGACGGGCAATGTAAACTTTTGCCGCATGATATGGAATTCCACACATGGGCATGTCTACGCGATGTGTAAGGGTAAGATTTAAAAGTCGGGAGATTTCAATTGCATCACTCCCGAACATCTCGTAAAAGTCGCCAAGTCTGAAAAACAACACCTCGTTCTGATGTTCGTCTTTTATGCTCTGATACTGCGCAATGAGCGGGGAGTCGTTTTCTGCCATACCGTTACCTTGCTACAGTCCCAACTGCCGTATTACATCATCAGTTATGTCTACGGACGGACTGTACCACAAAATGCTATTTGACTGCTGAAGACTTAAAACCATACTGTATCCGCCGCCTTCTGCAATTTTTTCTATTACTTCGTACAGTTTCTGATAGAATTCATCGTTGTCGCCCAGAGAAGCCTTTAAGGCCTCCAGTTCAGCATTTTTTGCATTGATGTATTCGCGAAGATATTCCGTGCGCTTTGTAATCTGTGTCTGCATTTTAAGGGCATTAACATCATCGTCCTTTCTTTCGTACTCAAGCTGACGGTCATGCAACTGCTGAAGTTCTTCCGTAATGCGGTTAACCTCATCCTGAAATTCCTGCTTCTTGCGCTCATAGTTGCGAACCTGTACAGAGTCACGATAGTAGGACTGATATACGCGGCTTGTGTCAACTACGGCAAATTTCGTAATCTGCTGAGCAAAGGCACCAGCAGTTCCGCAAAGAACAAAGACACTTGCAATAAAAAGTTTGCGAATTATATTTTTCATAACAACTCCTATCTGTTAACAAGATTAAATGAAAGCGTAAAGTTCCAGTTTTTCCACCACTCATCATTACGCACACCACATTTATCAACCGAATGAATTCCGTCGGAAGAGAATTTAAAGTTGTTGGTAAGCAGAAGCCTAAGGGGGAACTGCTGCATTGTAATGCGAAGGCTGGGACCCCAACTAAAGTACCAGTCGTCAGGATTTGCAAAGTCCGAGAAGAAATTGTTCAAATCGCTCTTAATCATTGCGGCATCAAGGAACATGTCAAATGAAAGGATTCCCGGTGCTACAGGGAAGCGGATTTCTGCAAAGTTTGTAAAGAGGGCGTTTCCCCTTCCGTAGGCAAAATTGTAAATGCTGTAGCCTCTTCCGTAGAACATGCCGTCTATATAAAGTTTGCTTGTATCCTTGATTGTGGTGCCCGGGGCTGGTACCTGAAAGGAAAGTCCAGAATACAAGGCAAGAACAAGTTTGAAGCTCCAAGAGTCGGTAACGGGCTTGTTCAGCAGAGTAAGATAGTATTCCGCCTTAGTGTCGCTCTTAAGGAAGAATTCCGTTTCGCCAAAGTTGCTGCCTTCTGCGCGAGGAATAAGTCCACGCCAGGTAAGCTGCTCGCTAAAGAACCATCCTGCAGAAGGATCGTAGTTTATATCGCGTCCGTCAAGAGAGCCCTTTATGTAGATGGAACAACTGGGAGACCAGTTGTTGCCGTATGCGCTTACGGAATAGTCTACAGGAGTAAAGAGTGCCGTGTCGTAAAGGTTGTTTACCATACTGCCCGAAATTCCGCCAGAAAGCGTAAGGGTTGCCCAGTCAAATGTCCACCAACGGCTAAGTCCTGCACCTAGGTTAAAAGAAAGTTGGTCATAGGCCATGTAGTGGGAAGTCTGATCAAGCACACCGTCGTCAAGATAGTTTCTTAAAGTATACTGTTTTGTGTGAGAAAAACCAGCCGAAACATTAAAGCTGATTGGCTGACCAAAGAGCCAGCTCTGTCCGTAACCCAAAGAAATTGACTGTTCGTCGGTTGCCAGCTTAAGGGATGCGGAAATGGATCGACCTTCTCCAAACATGTTGGAGTCCTGAATGGTTGCAAGAAGTGCAATTGGAAATTCGTTTGCATTTGAAACGCCACTGAAGGTAAGCCCCAGATTAAGGGTAACAGTGTTCTGCTCTTCTACATTGAATATGACATCGACAAGATTTTCTTCCGAACCCATCTGAACATCGGGAACAATGTTTGAAAAGTACTGCAAGTTGTAAAGGCTTCGCATGGCGGTAGAAAGTTTTGCAATAGAATAAATGTCACCAGATTCAATTGGAATTTCACGCTGAATTACATAATCCTTGGTTCTTTCGTTACCCTTTACGATTACATTTTCAACATGGCTTCTGTCCCTTTCTTCTATTGTTATGGTGTAGGAAACAGTGCGTGCATCCGAATCCTTTTGTATGAAGGGCTGATACTGGTTTGAGGTGTAGCCGTTGTTTATATAAAGCTGCTGCACCGCCATCATTGATTCTTGGAACTTGGTATCGTTGTATATGTCACCTTGTTTAAGAGTTACCAAAGACTGTATTTCTTCCGTAGAGAAAACCTTGTTGCCAAGGAATGTTACTCCGCCAAAGGTGTACTGGGAGCCTTCCTGAAGAACAAATGTAATTGTAAGTTCGTCCCTCTTTTTAGATTCGTTAAGTGTGGAACTTCTGATTACATCTACAACTCGTGCATCTATGTAGCCGTGTTCCCTGTAGTATGCCACAAGAGCCTGCTTGTCAATTTCAAGACTGGACTCCTGAAAGTATCCCTTGTTAAAGAGTCCAGCTTCCTTTAGGGTAAGTTTGCTTTTTAAGGTTCGTTCAGAAGCGATTGTATTACCTTGAAAGTTAATGTCCGTTACTACAGTGGTGGCGCCTTCGTCTATGCGGAATGTAACTACAATGCCGTCAGAAGTCTCGTCCACAACAGAAGAAACTTGGGCAGAAGTAAATCCCTTGCTTATGTACAGATTGCGGATTGCCCTTTCGTCAACAAGAACCTTGGACTGAATGTAAACATCCTTGGCCTTTATGGAAACCGTTTCCTTAAGTTCGTTGTTTTTTATCTGACTGTTACCAAGGAAGACCACTTTTGAAATTACAGGATTTTCCTTTACCACAAGAACAATCTGCACAGTCTTACGGGCGGCATCACCGGGAACTGCCTCTGGCTCTATATCTGAAAAATAGTCAAGGGCAAAAACTCTGTTAAGAAGGTCGGCAAACAAATCGTAGGTAAAGGGCTTACCCACATAGGCGCTGGTAACACCTTCCAAATCCGAGGCCTTTATGTTTTTAAGACCGTTGAATGTAACAGCCTTAATGGGTTTGTCGTAAAACCAGTCGTCAGAATCCTGAGAAAAAGCAGGCTGGGCAAAAACTCCCACAAGTAGCACAAGCAGGGCAATAATCAATTTTAAACTACGGTCAAACTTTCGCATAAAAGTTCCTCTTTTTAATTTTTAACTCAGAACGTAAACCGCCAGGACAAAGTTACCGAAGCAGACGAAACAACAGAGTCACTAAAGTTTTCCAAATCTGGGGCAAAATTCCACCTGATGTTGGCAAAGGGCGCTTCCATTTCCAAACCGATTTCCGGCTGGAAGACAATGCCGCCCGAACCGCTGTCACTCAAGTCCTTGTTTTCGTCGTAAGTCCAGTGCAACATTGCATCAGCATATAGCGACGTTCCAAAGTATTTACCTATGTAAACAGTTGAATTGTCAAAATAGTTACCAATAGAAGCCCTTTTTCCAGAAGAAGTTGTGGAACTGTCAAGACCAGTCCGCACTGCATTCTGCAAAAGAGAGGTTCTTATAGAAAATATATCAAAATTCAGCAAATCACGCAATGCGTCTTCAATTTTTCTTACAACGGCAACCTGAACGCCGTAGTCAACGGTTGAAATAAGAAGTGACGAAACATTGCTGGCGTCTGCAAGGGCAACCTGTCCCAGAAGTTCGTAAAGTTCTTTTTCTGACTTTGCAGGCGTTGCGTAAAGATGGGGCGAAAACTGAGAAAGGTACTGTCTTGAGGCTTCCAGACTGATTGTAACCGAGTTACCAGAAGAGTCGCGCTCACGGGTTTCTGCGCGGACGGTAATCAAGGGATCCATTTTTGCCTGAGTTTCGTTAAGGGAAACTGAACCTTCTTTAAGGTAGAAGTTGCGGTTAAGGTAGGACACCTCTCCGCCCCTTAGGGAAACATCGCCCTTAACAGACCAGGTTGAGTTTGAGGTATCCAGCATAATGTCTATAGAGTTACCCTGAGAGACAAGACTCCTTAGCAGAGGATTAAGCTCCAGTCTAACTTTTTCTCCAACAACAAAGTGAATGTCGGCCGCAATTACCACAGGAAGTCCGCTTTCTTCTGAGGAAGACTTCTTTGCTTCTTTCTGAGCCTTTTTCTTAAGGGGATTGGAATAGAAGTCATCGTCATCATCATCTTCATCAGAAGAATCCATAAGGCTGATTGTAGTGTTGTTGAGTCCTAGGTCGCCCGAAACGTCCAAAGTTCCGTCCGCATAGTCCAAGTTTACATCTACAGTCGCCCTTCCCTTTACATGAGCAAGGTCTGTGCGTATGTTCAGAGGCACTCCCCTTTCACTGTCAGAAACAATGTAGGCCCTCATGCCAGAAAGTGACCATCTGTCAAGTTCAAGAGTGGCACGGGCAAGAACCGATGTATCCTTAACTTTGAATTCGGTCGAAGGTATGTTAAGTGTGTTTTCGTGCAGGGAAAGCTGAATTGTTCTTGAGGTAAAGTGGTCTTCTATGTATGAAGGTACATTAAATTCAAATCCCTCTAGAACAAAGGAACCTTCCATTGCAGGGTCTGTGGCAATTCCCGAAACAGATAAATCGCCAGAAAGCACACCGTTGTAGACAGAGAAAATGTCGGAGTTTACAAGGAATGCAAACTGAGACATGTCTAGATAAAAGTTTGAAAGGTTAAAGTCTATCTGATTTGTATTGATTGAACCGTCCAACATAAAGTGCAGAGGCTTGGAGTCTTCTATTGCAACAGTAAGTTGACCGTTGTCAAAAAGGTAGCCAGAAGCACCAAAGTAGTCGTCAGTTCGGAATTCCCACATGTCAAATTCTTCATCGGAATAGCGGTTAAGTTCCAGATGAAGGGGAACATCTTTTTTAGTAAGGTTTCCGCTCAGTCTGTTTGAATCTATGGAAAGAGTAAAATTGTTTGGAATGGAAAGCATCTCTAAAATAGGAGTTCCCTCTGGGTAAGGCTCTCCTGCATTTTCTATTGTTATGGTAAGGGGCGCATTCAATGTCTTTCCCATAAAGTCAACATCTAGGGTAGACTGGGCAAGTCCGTTAAAGGAAGACACATCAATTCCCGCTTCAAGATTTAAAAGTCTTATTCCGTTCCATGAAGCGTTAAGGCGAGAGATTCCCACAGTTCCGTCTTCAAGAACAAATGTTCCGCTTGCCACTGCAGGATTTCCGTTAAACTCTACAGAGACTCCCTTTACTTCCGCAGAGATAAAGGGATTTTCCGCAGTGCCACTTGCAAGGACAGTTGCGCTAAGGGTGTCGTCCGCATTCTGGAAAGAAAGAAAGCGCGACATAAGAAGAGAGCCTATGTCCAGTTGAGCGTCAAAGAACCAGTCCTTTTGCAGGGCTTCTCCGTTAAGAGGTGCCATAAGGGGATTTGTAAGAGAGGCAGAAAGAAAAACATTTTCTTTTGAAACATCGCTGTCAAGTCCAAGCTGAAGGGAAAAAGCTTCAAAGACATCATCGTTTCTGCTCCAGACTAGGAATCCGTCACCAGAAAGAGCAGAGGCGCTGTCTGCATAGGAAAGACTTGAAATAACAAAACTCTGATCGTAGAGGCGACCAGTTAAAGCAATGCGCGGCATGAAGGGAAGTTTTCCGCTTAACTCTTCTGCCTCAAATGCCTCAATGTCTACTGAAAATCCGAAGTTTTTGGAATATGCAAATGTTGAATCCAATGACAGTGAAAGCAGGTAGTCGTTTATGGAAAGTGGGAAGGACTGAATTGTAGCCGTTCCAGAAAGAGGCGAAGAAAGGGATGTGGAAACTGCAAGTCCGTAGTCGCCAGTAACCGAAAGCCACTTGCCGTCAAGAAGGGATCCGCTTAGGGAATAAGGAATGTCGTTAAAGTTAAGGTCTGCAATAAAGAGGGCGGATTTTTCTTCTAGCGAAAGGTCCACATCGGCAGAAGCCTTTAAGAGGTTTTTTCCATAAGAAACCTGCAGGCTAGAAACCGAAACAGACTCGTCGTTACCGTCAAATGAAGCAAGGGCCGCAAGAGGCATTGAGTCAAAGTCGGTGCTTACAATGAACATGTAGGGCGAGTTGAATGTTACAGACTTAAAGTCAGAAGAAAGATAGAGTTCGTTAATCATGATAAAGTCTTCCAAAGACGGAATCAGATTCTGAACAGTCTCTTGCATGTCGCCGTCAAGTACAAAGGCTAAAGAACGGGCAACGGAATCAAGATAGAATGACGCTATGGAAACCGAAGCTTGAATCCACGGATAAGAACCCAAAGAGAATGTTCCTTCTACAGAAAGTTCTCCCGGCTCATCGGAATCAAGGTGGGTGTAATCGCTTAAGGAAAATTCAAAATCCCAGGACTCATCCTTAGGGTCTATGTCAAGCTGAACGGAATTAAAGACCTGCTCGTTACCCAAACGCAGTGACGGAATGTAGCATGAAAAACCGTCGCCCACAGGATCTACAAAAAGTTCTGCAGAAATTCTGTTTCCGTTGGGAAGCGTGTAATAGTCAAGTTTTGCCTGACCGGAAGGCTGCAGCATGGGTATGTTAAATGTGCCTGTAAGCGAACCTGAGGCAAGGGAACCGCTTGCTATAAGGGAATCTATTTCTATGTCAGTGTTGTTGCTCTTTGCTTTTAATGCAAGACGCTCTCCTTTTGGTGCAAGTTTTTTTGAAAGGGAAACAGAGGCATCGGCATTCCATTCCAAAGTATGCTTTTTAATGCTGTAAAGGACATCCATACCTCCGCTAAGAGTTGAGCCCACAAGGGAAGCCGCCGCCCCGGAAAGTGATGGAGCCTTTACCAGAGTAAAAGGATTAAAGTCTTCAAAGGATGCTTCTACAAAAACATCAGAGGTGTCTAGGTTAAGATCCAATGCCATAAAGTAAGGAAGAAGCCTTTGGGTAGAAAGCACTGAAAGATGCTGGTCTGCATAGCGGGCAAGAAAGTCTCCCCTGTACAGCGTGTAGGACGCTTTTGAAGTCTGAGAAACTGAAAGCATGAGGGTACTGTCTGTAAGTTCAGGAATAAAAGTTCCGCTTACCGTATAGTTAAAGCCCACTGTGTCACCGTCAAGAACAGGAAGGGATGCAATGGCCTCGCCCTTACCAGAAACAGAAAGATAGTTTGTTCCGTCCTGTTTTTTTGCTCTAAGGTTTTTAACAAAGGTGGTAACATCAGCCTGAGGATGAATAAGGTGAATGTTTATGTTTTTTAGAACCACATCAAAGGGAAAGGCGTGCAGGAGTTTTGTAAGGGTCTTTTGTGTGTCCCTGTTAAACAGAACCAAATCTTCCGCTGTCATTTCTTCGGGAGAAATGTTCTTTTCTTCGTGACCCAAAGTTTCTATCCAGATGCGCTGGAAGACATTCCAGTTTTCCTCCAAGTCAAAAGTAAAGGATGCGGAATTTACAGTCAACTTGCTAAAGGCATGCTCCATGTCTCCTGCAAGAAGTTTCTTAAGGCTGTAGGAAAGGACTGCCTTTTTTGCCGTAAAGAGAACTTCAGAAGATTCTGCGTCACAGACCTCTATACCTTTTATGCGGATTCCTGCTAAAATGGAGGGAGAAAGCGATTTGTAGGAAATACGAAGGTCGGTCTTTTCGGTCAGTAAGGCAAGATATTTTTGCTCCACTTTTAAAAATTCACTGTTTACACGACGGTATACCGGTTGCAGTGATGCAGCCGTTGCCGCTAAAAGCAAGAGGAAAAGTATAAAGCCTATAATAACTTTGACTACCTTAGATTTCATACAGTCGTATACGACCCCATGGTATTGTACCATTTTTTTTGATTTTATGGTAGGTTTTCTTATGGTATTAGAGAATTTTATTGTACTTGAAGGTATTGACGGAGCAGGAACCACAACCCAACTAAAGATGCTCAAGGCCCGCCCAGAAGCAAAAAACTTTCTGTTTACGACAGAGCCCACATCTTACGACACGGGAAAATTCCTGCGTCAGGTGCTTTCGGGTAATGTGGAAGTAACTCCCCAGACTGCGGCATTTCTTTTTGCGGCAGACAGGTGCGAGCATGTGTACGGAAAGCTCATTACAGAAGGCGACAGGAACCTTGTTACCGGAATAGAGGCGGCATGCAGGGACTACAGGGCGGTAGTTTCGGACAGGTACTTTTTTTCTAGTCTTGCATATCAGAGCGTAGGATGCGGAATGACACTGCCCTCCCTTTTAAACAGCACATTTCCCCTTCCCGGACTGCTATTTTACTTTGACATAGATCCAGAAGTTTCACTAGAGCGGGTAAGCAGACGGGGTGCCAAAGAAATCTACGAAAAGCTGGACTTTCTTGTAAAGACCAGAAGTGCCTACGAAGAAATACTAAAGCGCTACGATAGAACCCAAGAAGGCCAGGGAATGAAAATCGTAAGGCTAGACGCCACAAAAAGCCCAGCCGAAATATCAAAAATCATCTGGAAAAATATAAGCAAATTGCCCTAATAACAGTCAAATCCCCTTCCGATACTTAAAGGGTGAAGAAGTCTATTTTTAATGCAACCTGCCGTCCTCTTAAAGTGCTTGTGCTCCTTGCCCTTGTTTTTGTCTTTGGAGCGCAGGATGCAAACGCCTATGTGGTAAAATACAAGGAAGACTACTACAGACTCTACCATGTCCACTACCAGCAGCTCCCCGATGACTGCATGGAAAACATTTACTGGCTAGAAAAAGCAGTAAATGCGGACTTCTGCAATCCCCAGTATGCAATGGCAAAAATAGAAACTGAAGCTCAGTGGGAAAAATACAGGGCCCTTTTCATGATGCACCTAAACCTTAAGCTGATTGAGCAGCACCTCCGCCTAGGACGAATCTACGACAAGGATGTGGCCTACTTTTACGATGCCCCTTGGAAAGATGAATATTTGCGCGACCTAGAAAAGGCTCTTTCCTGCTACGAGGCGTGCTACTACTACTGGGAAGAGGCAAAACTCTGGGCCGAAAAAGCAAATGTTACCAAATACTACTTTCTTTACATAACCGACCAACAGGCTTGGGAAGACGAAAGGGAGCGCATTGTTACCGGAAAACTGGACTACGAGAGGATTCTTGACAGGGAGACCAGCCGGGTACGAAAGGTAATGCAGGACTTTCTTGCAATGGAAGGCGAAACTTATTAAAATAAGGGCATGAACAAAACCATGTCTTTTAACTTACGCTTTCCCAAGGATTCGGGCTTTACAAAAACAGAAATCCGTTTTTATTCTGACCAGCCTGAACTGACGGAACTCTATCCCCTTACAGGACAAGGCCCCATGCGCCTTTTTGTAACCGACACCAACATAGCGGAACTTGAACCATTAAAAAAATTTGCAGGACTTTTTACAAAGGAATCAGAAAGAGTTTTTTCCGCACGAAACGGAAGGGACATTCTGCTTTGTCTTGACCCAGGAGAAGCCTACAAAGACATTGACCATGTTCTTGCCATAGTAAAGGTGGCCCTTGACCACAACTTTGACCGGGGAGCCATTTTTGTCGCCATAGGAGGAGGCGTAATTTCCGACATGACAGCATTTGCCGCCTCCATATTCAAAAGAGGTGTAGCTGTTGAATTTGTTCCCACCACTCTGCTTTCCATGGTTGACGCCGCAATAGGTGGAAAGACAGGCTGCGACTTTGAAAGCTACAAAAACATGATAGGAGCCTTTTATCCTGCTGAACTACTCCATGTGTTTCCCAAGTTCGTACAAAGCCTTCCCCAAAGGGAATATGTCTCTGGACTGGGAGAAGCCGTAAAGACTGCATTTTTATTTTCCCCAGGAATGACGGAACTTTTAAAAACCCAGAAAGACCTTGTTTTAAAAAGGGATGAGGCTATCCTTGAAAAAGTAATTGCCGAATGCGCTACGGCAAAAGCAAAAATCGTACACAAGGACTTTAAAGAAAAAGGAGAGAGGGCTTTTCTTAACCTAGGACACACCTTCGGACACGCACTGGAAAGCGTTGCAGGTCTGGGCACCATAACCCACGGAGAAGCTGTTGCATGGGGAATGGGACGGGCTATAGATCTTTCCCTTTCAAAGGGACTATGCACAGAACAGTTTGCTAAAGAGGCAAAGGACATTCTTTCGGGCTACGGCTACGACATGAAGTCCATTCCTTCAGTGCTTACCCAAAACGGCACAGATGCAGACTTGCTGGCGCAAAAAATCCTTGACGCAATGAAGAAAGACAAAAAGAACAAGGCTCAGGGAAGTCTACGCGTTATTTTGCAGAAGGACATAGGAAAAAACCTGATTCAGGAAGTTTCTGAGCAGGAAGTTTTGCAGGTACTAAAATGAAATCTGAACACTACTTTGACTGGGCTGCAACAGCCCCTGCTGATCAGGAAATACAAAAGGCGGCCTTTGACTTTTCACTTGAGCACTGGGCAAATCCTTCCAGTCAGCACTTTTACGGAACGGAAGAAAGAAAATGTCTTGAAAGTGCAAGAGAACGGTGCGCCTCTGCAATGGAAGTAAAGCCTGAGCAGCTTTTCTTTACCTCCGGCGGAACAGAAAGCGATCATATTCCCCTGCTGTCAGTTCTTACTCGCCCCCAGAAGGGTTCAGTTATAATCACTGGCATAGAGCATCCCGCCCTTAGGGAAATGGCAAACAACATTCAACTCTGCGGATGGAAGGTAATCAGTCTGGCACCTGACAGGAACGGATTCATTTCTGCACAAAGCATAGAAGAAAAACTTGAGGCTGACACAGCCTTTGTTGCGGTAATGGCAGTCAATAACGAAACAGGAGCCATACAGCCCATATACGAAATTGCAGACATGCTTACCCGCGTGGGAAAAACAAAAAGAAAGCCCTTCTTCCATGTGGACTGTGTTCAGGCGGCTGGTAAGATTCCCCTAGACATAAGCTACCCCGGAATAGATTCTGCGGCATTCAGCGCACACAAACTTGGCGGACCAAGGGGAATAGGACTCCTCTATCTTGCAAAGGCAATCACTCCCTTTTTAAGGGGCGGCGGTCAGGAAAAAAACATAAGGAGCGGAACCGAAAACCTCTTTGGTGCGGAAGCAATGGCCCTCTGCATGGAAAAGTACTACATGACAAAAAAAGCGGAAGAAAAAAATCCCGTCATGTACAAGAAATTTCTTGAGCAGCAGACCCTTACATCTCAGTTTGTGGAAGCCCTAAGGACAATAGAGGGATGCACTGTAATTCCCCACACAAGAGGACAGGAAGTTCCTGATGAAAATTTTTCTCCATGGATTGTGCAGGCTGCCTTTAAGGGAATTCCCGGTCAGGTGATGGTTCGTGCAATGAGCGCAGACGGCTACTACATTTCTACTGGAAGTGCATGCTCCGCCGCAAAAGCCTCTAGACCTATTTTGGACGCGATGAAGGTTAGCCCTGAAGAAAAGGAAACTGCAGTAAGGTTCAGCTTCGGTTCCTCCACAACAACAAAAGCCATGAAGGAACTCTTTGACGAAGCTGTTTTCCTGTCTGCAAAGTTCATGCACTAGGGACATACGGCCTCACTTGAAACAAAACATAAAACATGGTAGAGTAAAGCACTTTTTTAGTAAGGAAGGAACATCATGGGCATTCGCGGTGAATTGTTTACCACACAGGTTACGCTCACAAACAGATCGTACTTTTTCAATGTAAAAGAAAACCGCGCAGGCGATGTTTTTCTTCAGATTGTAGAAAGCAAGTTAAAGGAAGGAGAGGACGGTCGCCGTGCAATAGTTGTCTTTGAGGACGACATGAAAAATTTCTTAAGCGGAATGGATCAGTCCCTAAACTTCATAGAAAAAGAACGCAAGGAGCGTGCAAAGCAGCGTGCAGAAAAGAAGGTCGCAAGAGAAGCAAAGTACGCCCACTCTGAAGGAACAAAATCCGACGGAGAAAAGCGCGATTCCGACACAAAGAAAGTTTACCGCAGAAAGGGAGAAAGCCGCCTTGTTGCAGAAAAACGCGCAGAAAAAGAATCCGACGGCATCAAGCGCACCGGCAAAGTAGTTCATGTAAAGTCCAAGCGTGAAGTTACCACCACGACTGAATACTAAACGCCTTAAAATCTAATAGGAAAAAGAAAGTCTCTGTATGGGAGAAGGCCCCAGTTTACGGCATGCTTCCTTGTGTGCCTTTGTGGGGTAGCCCTTGTGCTTTGCGTAACCGTAACCGGGATAAAGCCTGTCATAGTCGCACATAAGCCTATCTCGCAAAACCTTTGCAATAATGCTTGCGGCGCTTACACAGGGAACCGTTGCATCAGCCTTTACCACAGCAATGCAGTTTGGAACATCAGGAACCTTATTGCCGTCTGCAACAGCCCTTACAAATTCCAAACCGGGAAATTCCACTTTGTTTTTTTCGCACCACTGGGGAAGTTTTTCTACAACCTGCTCATAGGCTAAACGCATTGCCTTAAGGCTTGCATTTAAAATGTTAATGCGGTCAATTTCCTCATGAGAAACAAAAGAATGCCCCCAACAGCAGGAAGAAGTTATCATGTCAAACAGCTGTTCCCGTTTTTTTTCCGAAAGAACCTTGCTGTCTTTTAGGAGGGTTATGTCAAAGTCTGGGTGAAGAATTACGCAGCCGGCACTTACAGGACCTGCCAGCGGACCTCGACCGGCCTCGTCAAGACCTGCAGTAAAGTGAGCAATTAAATTCAAAATCCAGACTCCTCGTTGTCTTCTGCATAGAGAAGGGAATCTAAATCTTTCCACACCGCAACAGTTCCCTTAAGAGAACCTTCCCTTTGCGCCACAAAGGAAGAGCCTGTAACATGGGCAACAGAATTAACCAGTTCAAGGCAACGTCCCAATCGGGTAATTAGGGTACAAGAGGAAGAATCACACAGAACAGTTCCTGCATTAAGGGAAAGCCCCACAGCAACATCGCCCACAGAAGTAAGCCTGCACCTTAAAACAGTTGCATTTACTGCGGAAGAAGAAAGCACCGCCGCATAGGAGGAAGCTTGAACCGTAAGTCCTGAATCTTCAAGGGAAACAAGCGCATCATCGGCGTCAATTAAAATTCCGTTGGACTGGAATGTTCCCACAACCTCACAGGCACGAAGGGTAAGGGATCCACCGTTTACAGAAAAAAGTTCCGTAGTTTCCTTTGGGGAATAATTTCCTGCTGCCCTCTCAAAGACAATTCCTTCCGCCTCAAAATCTGCACTGTTAATGAGGATTCTTGCATCCTCCGGCACGGTAATGCGAACATTGTTTCCCGTAAGGACGCATGAAGTTTCTATTACAGTGTCTCCAGAAGGAAGCACCATGTCGCCCATAACATGAAGAGTCATGTAGGAACTCTTTTTTAGTGCTGCAAGAGCTTCCGAAAAATCCGTAAAGGGATTTGAATAACTTCCGTCAGGCACTGCACCAGAGTTAAGTGTGCTTCCTTGGGGAGAAATGTAAAAGTTAAATTCGTCCACCACCACATGATATTCCGTAGTGGGACTTTTGTTTCCCGCCCTGTCAAGGCAATAGGCAGACACCTTGTAATAAGTTGCCTTTCTTGAGTGGGAAGAAAGTGAAATTTCAGATCCCTTTCTGTAAAGGGAAAATGTTCCCTGCCTAACAGACGAAAACAGTTCTTCAGAATCAAGAGAAAATCCTGAATCGGATTCTACTGGAGAACTTACGGCATAGTAAATGTCCGCATCATCTTCACCGGTTATGGTAAGGCGCACTCGGGAACGAGCATAAGACTGTTTTTCGGAAGAAGAAATTACAGGAGGCTGAGGAAGTTTTTTGTCTACATAAAAGGCTGAACTCAAATCACCCTGATACACTCCATCGTAATAAACGCCAAGTTCCAAAAGTCCGCTTATGCTGTCGTCTTCAAAGACATCTACAGAAACAGAATCAAATCTACCGCTACCCACCGTAACGCAATCGGAAGATGGCATTCTTGCTTTTCCTAGAGTAAAGTTTTCACTGTTAATAAAAAACTCGCTAGTACCGTCTGTCTTTGTAAAGTAGGAAAGTTCTGGCTTTGCAGGAAGAACAAAAGTTTCCACTGGATTACCAAATTCATAATCCATGGACTGCCAGCGCACAACATGCTGAACACTTCTGTCAAGATGCAGCGCTTCTTTTGATGCGGTCCAGAATTCATCGTCTATTTGATAAATAAGTTTTTCGCCTGTAAAGACAAATGTTTCCCAATCCTTAAGTTCAAAGGGAACTGTTCTTTCCTCATCCTTAAGTGCAAGACTTGAATCTGGCACAATGTGAATTACAAACTGCCACAGCGAAGTGCCCTCTGTTACAGAGCAAGAAACATAGCGGTCAACATTATTCTGCGAAGAAAGGGAAAGCCTCTTGCCGCTCTTGTTGGGAATTATAGGTTTTCCAATGCACCAAAGGAATCTTTCGGGGATGGAAAAGAATGAACCCGAAACATATTTTCTAATTGGATTTGAAGAAATTGCCTGAATAAAAAGGGATTCGTCAGGGTCAGAAAAAACTACGGATGACGGCTGAACACTATACGAAACGGAAAAGTCCTTTCTTCTGCCCTCCCCGTCCAGTGCAGTTATGTTTATACTTACGCTACCCGCCTCGTCAATAAGTACGGGTCCATCGTATGCAAAGCCTGACTCAAGAGGATCGCTTCCGGTAAGGGAATAGTAAAGTTCGCTTCCGTCGGAGGTATCCAAAACCAAAGGCTGCATGTTTGCCCAAGTTCCTTCTGTAGGACTTATGATGTCGGAAAACTCAAAGGCAAATGCAAGGGGTACCATGAGCAGGTAAAAAAAACAAAGTGCGTGGTGGGCTTTCATCTGCACCTCCGTCTTAGTCCTTGAACAAAGGCTCAAGTGCGGTCTTAAGCTTGGGGTAAGGCTTGTAGTAATGCTCCTCAAGTTCCTCTCTGGTAAGACCCACCATTTCGTGACTCATGTAGTTTATCCACCTGTTCTGCTCGGGAGAGTCCACCACAATTTTGCGACAGTAGTAGTCGGGCACTATGGGAAGGGTTTCCTTATATGTAAAACACTTGTAGTCATGAACCACAACCTTAATGTTACTTCTGGGGATTCCCGTCTTTAAAAGTTCGTTGGTCAAGAAATTCAAAGTGCGTCCTGAATCGCAAATGTCGTCTACAAGCATTACCTTATCTCCAAGGCGAAGATACTCTGGGGAATATGTCCATCCGTCCACACGGACTTCATCATGCTGATTAACATCGGTATAGCTTCTGGCAACCACTGCGGCATAGAGCACAGGCTTGTGGTCCTTGAGGGCAACCTTGTAATACTCGCTGATTATGTTTGCCATGTATGCGCCACCCCTTAAGGATGCGTAAATTACATCGGGAACAAAACCGTCTTCCGCATACATTTTGTGAGCAAGTAACAGGGCATTGTTTCGAACTTCATCATACTGCAAAAATTCCTTCATGGTACACCTCTCAAGTAAATTATAAATCAGAAACTTCCGTTACGCAATGTTCTTTTTGCTTTTGGGTAGAACTCTTTGCACGACTCTTTTTAAATGCAACGGATATTTTTCCGTCCACAAAATCAACCACAAGAGAATTACTTGTTCCCCTCTTTCCGCTTAGTATAAGAGTGGCAAGCCTGTCTTCCACTTCGCGCTGTATAAGGCGTCGCATTGGACGCGCACCCATAGAAGGCTCGTAACCGTTGTCTACAAGGTAGTCCCTTGCCTTGGGCTTTACAGTAAGGGTAAGCTTCTGTTCCGCAAGACGAGTTTCAAGTTCGCCAAGCTGAATGGCAAGGATTTCCTTAACCTGCTCACGGGTAAGTGCGTTAAAGACTACTACATCATCAATTCGGTTTAAAAGTTCCGGAGACATGATTCGCTTAAGTTCTTCCATGGCTCCAGCTTTTATTTCCTGATAGGGAAGCACGCCGTCTCTTGCAGTAGAAAAACCAAGGCGGCCTGTTGCCATTATGTTTCTTGCTCCAGCATTGCTTGTCATTATGAGCAGGCAGTTTCTAAAGCTTACGGTGTGTCCAAGGTTGTCTGAAAGTTCTCCTTCTTCAAGAGTCTGAAGCAGAAGATTAAAGACATCTGAGTGGGCCTTTTCTATTTCGTCCAAAAGAACTACGGAATAGGGATGCTGCCTAACTGCTTCTGTAAGAACTCCACCCTCTTCGTATCCTATGTATCCCGGTGGTGCACCCACAAGTCTTGACGCATTGTACTTTTCCATGTAGTCGCTCATGTCTACGCGAATAAGGGCTTCTTCTGTTCCAAAGAGAAATTTTGCAAGAGCCTTTGCAAGCTGAGTTTTTCCCACACCTGTAGGTCCAAGAAATATGAATGAACCAAGAGGACGCTTGAGCGAAGAAACGCCAGCCCTACTCCGCCTTACTGCACTGCTTATGAGCGAGATTGCTTCATCCTGACCTATTACATCCTTGTGGAGTTCCTGCTCCATGTTTACAAGACGAGTTGTTTCACCATCGTCAAGCTGCTCCAGAGGTATTCCCGTTACAGAACTGATTATTGCACATACATCATCCTGGGTAACATGGGGACGCATTGCAGTTTCGTTGTTTTTCCAGAACAGGCTAAATTCGTCAAGACGCCTTCTAAGTTCCACAACCTTATCTCTTACAAAGGCAGCCTTCTCGTAATCCTGTTCAGCAACAAGACGCTTCTTTTCTTCGGTAAGTGCTTCTATTGAATGCTCAAGTTCCTCAAGTTCAGTGGGACGAGCTTCTTCCTGAATTTTCTTTGCGGCACCAACCTCGTCCAAAATGTCTATAGCTTTGTCGGGAAGACACCGTTCAGAAATGTAGCGCTCGGAATATGTAACAATTGATTCAATAACTCCGTCATCATAAATTACATGATGGTAATCTTCGTAGCGGTTCTTTAATCCGTAAAGAATCTGCTCAGTTTCCTTTTGCGAAGGCTCGGTTACATTTACCTTCTGAAAGCGTCGGGTAAGGGCGCTGTCCTTTTCAAGATACTTGCGGTACTCTTTTGTAGTAGTCGCACCAACTACCTGAATCTCTCCTCTGCTTAGCGCTGGCTTCATTATGTTGCTTGCATCCATAGAACCTTCTGGTCCGCCTGCGCCAATGACTGTATGAAGTTCGTCTATAAAAAGGATTACATCTTTTGCTTCCTTAACTTCCTTCATCATGCGCTTCATGCGTTCTTCAAATTCTCCGCGGTACTTTGTTCCTGCAATCATGGCAGCAAGGTCAAGAGTAAGCACTCGTTTTTTTAGAAGTCCACGAGGAACAGTTCCTTTTACTATATGCTGAGCAAGACCTTCAACTATTGCGGTTTTTCCTACACCTGGGTCACCCACAAGCACGGGATTGTTTTTTGTCCTTCTGCTAAGAATTTGAATCACCCTGCTAATTTCTTCGTCACGACCAACCACAGGATCAGACAGGCCGTTACGGGCAACTTCTGTAAGGTCTCTGGTAAACTGAGCAAGTATACCCTGCTGGCTTTTTGACTTTACAGAAGAACTTCCGTCAGACATGGAAAGTTCGGGTGGAGTATTACTTTGAAACAGTGCATCAGCAGCGGCCTTCATTCCGTCAGCCCTAGCAGAAGAAGGAATCTTCCTTTCGATTTCTGAAACAGTCTGTCGCACCAGGGTAAGAGAAATTTCAGCCTTTGCAAAATATCTAGAAAGAAGAGAATTTTCTTCCCTAACACAGGCAAGAAGAATGTGCTCTGTTCCCACATAGTTTGCATGAAGTGTGCGAGCCTCTACAGACGCAACATCAAGCACAGACTGTAAACGAGACGACATGGGAATATCAGATGTGGAAGAAAGTGGTACCCTAGAAGGCATACTTTGCTCTATGGTAAGTTGCAGTGTAAGCACATTTATGCGAAGAGCCTTAAGGGTAAGATAGCCCAAACCGTCACCGCTCCTAAGCATTGCAAGAATAACATGCTCAGGCAAAAGCTGCTCGCTTCCAAATTTGTATGCCTCGTCCTGCGCAAGTGCAATAATAAGACGCTGTGCCCGAGGCGAAAGGTTTTTCATCATCATGTTCTCCAGTTTACTAAGCTATGTAAAGAGCCTGTGCAGTTTCCTTTAAAACCAAAGCTCTGAGCCGTTCGTTCTTTTTTGAAGGACTTTGGGAAATGTCTTCTTCTAAATCAAAGTGGCAGTCTTTAAGTGCAAGTTCAAGATGACCGTCCTGAATGCGGTACAGAAGGGCATTTAAATTTTCCACCGTTCCCTCAAGAAGTTTTATATCCATGCCGAGTTTTAATCCGCTTATGATTTCTATAGCTTCCTTTGTATCCAAAAGCATGCTGTAGTTGGCAAGCGCATAAGATCGATAAACGGAATTCTTAATCATGGTGGAAAGTTCCCGGGAACACTGCTCACGGGCAAGGCGTTCCTGTTCCACAATCTGCCTCATGGCTGCCTGCATGGAAGCGCTCTGATCAAACTCTGTACCTGCGCGGCAGTTTAGCGAAGAGGCCGTATAAAAAGCACCAAGGGAAGAGCCCTTGCTTCCAAGTCCGTATGTTGCTGTAAAGGAAAATCCCTTCTTGCCTAGACTGTCGCCAACAGAACCTATTCTGCCCAACAGTGTAAGAGCAGGAAGATGCAATCTGCAGGAAAGCTTCATTCCGCTGCCTGCATCAAACAGGGAAGAAGTAAGGTAACCAAAGTCGTAACTTGCCGCAAACTGAACGCTCTTCTGGAGTCCAGCATCAACATAGCGTCCCTCTGAAAGAGCAAAATCTAGCCCCGAAGAAAATACAGCAATTCGCACATGGTCACAGATGTTTACTGTGCAGGAAACTTTTCCGTCGGCACGAACAACAACTCCGCAATCTCGGTCATCCTGCACAGGTTCAAGAATTCCACATTCGATAAGAACTTTTGTTCCCGAGGGCATGAACTGATTTACTGCAATGGAATGATAAGATTCAGCATTGTCCAACTGATTGAATGCGTCAAAGACAATAGAGCGAATTCTTTCTCCATCTGAACCGCGAAATTTTGTGGGGAAAGGAAAGTTTGCAAGATTTCTGGCAAGGCGCACCCGTGACGAAAGAACAACATCGTCATCATCACCGTGGTGTGAATACCAAACATCAGAAACATTCATTCTTCGTCTTCCCCTCCAGCAACAGGTGCTTTTTCCAAAGCGCGAAGGAAGTCTCTGTACAGTGCGGCCTTTTCGTAATCTTCATTCTTTATGGCTTCGTTCATTTTGTTCTGAAGAGCAATTCTGTCTGTAAGCACTGAATGGAATGTGGTAAGGCGAGCAGGCATTGTTCCTGTGTATTCACCGTGAATTCCCTTCCCGTCCAAATACTGCTGTATTTCGTTTTTAAAGATTGCATAGCATTCTGGGCAGCCGGTTTTTGCAGTCTTGCGAATTTCTCTAAGACTTGTTCCGCATACAGGACACATGCGAGAATTTTCCTGCTCCAGTTTTTTTGCCTTTGCAGAAAGTTCCCTAAAAAGCTGACCTATTGAGTTTTCTATATTTTTGGGATCAGGACTTATTCCCCTTTCAATGGCACACTCCATGCACAGGTTGATGCGCCTCTTCTGACCGTTAACGGTTATCTGCTCAAGATAAATTACCGATTCCCTTTCATGACAAAAATCACAAACCATGATTACATTCTACCGTATTTCTACATTTTACGCAAAGTGTCTATGGGTTTTTCTCTTCCAGCCCGTAACGCCGGTATACTAGACGCAAGTAGAGATAAAATCAGAGTGCCTACAACTATGAGCGACAGTTCCATAAAGGGAATGGTAACAGGAATGTCCTGTAGGTAATAAGCCGGATCAAGAATCTTTATGTCAAGGGCAGAGGCAGAACTTCCAGTAAGAAGCGAAATGCGGATTCTGTTTGCGGCATTAACAGTTTTTTCCATAAAGGAAATTATGGGATTTATATTTACCGAAGCAAGTAGTCCTAGGGGAAGACCAATAAGCACTCCACCAATTCCAGATGCAAATCCTGTAAGGAGGAAAGAAAGTGAAATTTCTCCAGAGGAAGCGCCCAGACTTTTTAAAATTGCAATTTCCTTTCTGCGTTCCATAACCAGCATGATCAGTGCAGAACTTATGTTGATGCTTGCAACAAGAACAATGAGCAACATAATCAAAATGAGCAGAACTTTTGTAGATGCAAAATTTTCGTATTGGGAAGCATTCAATTCGCTCCATAAATAAACCGCCGCAGAGTCAACCGGTTCTTCTCCTGTAAAGCCGTAGACATTTTCCCTTATGCCCCTTGCAATATCTGTAAGGGCTGTAGAAAAAGAATCTTCCGTTACAACTGCAACAGAAACTTTGGAGGTACTTTTGGGCAGAACTGAAAATCCAGTCTTAAGGGGAACAAAGAGCCAGAGTGCGTCAAGTTCCTGATATCCGCATGAAACAATTCCGCCAACAGTAAGAACCGTAACTTTGGGAAGCACACGAGCGTCTTCTCCCTGTCCCATAGACGAAATGCTAATTAGCCTTATGCTGTCACCGGCAGAAACATGAAGGTCAGAGGCAAGTTTCTGCCCCAGTATGGCAGTGCGAGAAGTTTCAAAAGAAGTGCTTCCTTCAACAAGGGTAAAATAATTTTTAAAGCGCTGGTTGGATTCAAACAAATCTTCAGGAACAGCACGGACTGTAGCACCTGAGCGAGAAGAAGAACCTACCGCAAGAGCCGTCCCCTGTACTTCAGGAACAGCCTGCACCACTCCACTGCAGGAAGAAATGCGCTCTGCAAAAGCGGTAAGGCTTTCACCACTTGATGCACAGTCTTCCTCTCCAGAAACTACAACAGAAATATCCTGAGAAGAAAGTCCTATTATGCGACCAGTAATTCCTGCAATCATTCCGTCACTTATTACGAGAACAGCTACAAGGGGAACAAGACTGATTGCAATGCATGCAATGGCACCAAGAAGCGTTCTTTTTCCGTGCCCGGCATTTTTTTCAAAGAGAAGTTTTTTTGCATAGAGCAGGCTTGATTTAAAACACATTGCTACAGTTTCTCCAAAGAGCCGTTTTTTATCGTGTAGCGAATATCGCCTTTTTTTGCAAGGTTCATGTCGTGGGTTACGAGTATCAGCGTTTTTTTGTAGCGGTCTGCCATAGAAAAAAGCAGGTCTCCAATAAGCACTGCATTTGCAGGGTCAAGGTTTCCAGTAGGTTCATCCGCAAGAATTAGAGAGGGATTGTTTATGAGGCTTCTTGCAACAGCCACCCTCTGCCTTTCGCCGCCAGAAAGCTGAGACGGAAGATGATTTTCTCGCTGAGTAAGTCCCACATCGGCAAGCAGGGAACGAGCCTTTTCCATAGCGTCTTTTTTTGAAAGTCCTGCCATGTATGCTGGAAAAAATACATTTTCCAAAGCAGTAAAATCCTTAAGAAGATAATGAAACTGAAACACAAGTCCCAATGTTTTTTTTCTGTAAAGGGCAAGTTCGTCTTCCGACATTGCAGAAATGTCATAGCCTTCAACAGTAACACTTCCAGCAGTAGGGCTGTCCAGTCCGCCAATAATGTTAAGCAAGGTTGACTTTCCGCTTCCGCTGGTGCCTGCAATGACGCACTTTGTTCCCCTTTCTACAGACATGGAAAGTCCGCGAAGAATGGTAAGGCTCTCGCTCTGGGTCTTATATGTCTTTTCCAAATTCTTTATTACCACAGTCTGACTACTCATCGTGCAGAACCTCCACAACAGTAAGTTTTAATATGTCCCTGCCTGCAAGCGCTGATGCACCTAGGGCAGAAAGAAGTCCGAACAAAAATACAGCAAGCACTTCTCCAGGAAAAACCCTTGCAGGAATGCTAGCGTAAATTGCATACATGGGATTTTCAAAAAGAGACATTGCAGCCTCGGGATTTATCGCACTTAAGGCAACCCTTGTAAAGAAATACTGAAGCTTTGACACAAGTAAAAAAACTGTGCTCATATTTGCACACAGGAAAAGTCCAAGGACGGTTCCCAGAGTGGCTCCTGCGAATCCCATAAGGAAGCCCTTCATTAAAAAGACAAAAAGTATTTCCCTTTTCTTACCGCCCAATGCAGACATTACGGCAATTTCTTCCTTTCGTTCATACACCATTCTCTTCATTCCGTTGTAAATGTTGATTGCAACCACAACAAAAATTAGGATGACCAGAAGCATGAGCATGTTTTTTTCTATGCGGAGTGCTCCAAAGAAAGTTCTGTTGTACGATCGCCAGCTTTCGGCAGAAAGATTGGGAAACTCTTCCGCGAGAGAAGAAATAAAGACTGCATCAGAGGAGGAGTCGGAAAGCTTTACGCCCACCGTTTGAGGAAGGGACATGGCCATTGCAGAAAGACCAGAAGCAAGGCTTACAAAGGAATATGTTGAGTTTATGTCGCCATAGTCACACCTAAAAATTCCCGTTACCACAAAAGTTCTGTCCTGAGAAATAAGACTTGCATCACTTGAACCGCTCATGGCAAGAATGGAAACTTCGCTACCAACTCTGGCAGAAAGTTCCCTTGCAAGAGATGAGCCAAGAACAATACCGTTACCGCTTAAGTCAAATTCTCCTGATGTGATTGTAATTTCTCTAGCAAGACCTTCGTCCGTTTCAAGAACATCTTCTGGGAGGGCACGCACCAAAGCAGCCGCCTGTCTGGAAAAGCGTCCTACAAAAAGCCCCTGAGCCTCTGCAAAGGGATAGGCTGTCTTTACATTTTTTTGTTCATCGCACCAGTTTAAAAAAGGCACAAAGTCATCAGATGAAATTTCAGAGACTCTCACATGATAGGAAGAAATTTCCATAATGGCATCCTTAAATCCCATTTGAAAACCGTTCATTACTCCAAGAACAACAGTAAGCACCATAACGCCAAAGCATATTCCAAGGGAAGCAAGAAAAGAAGTTACATGAGACTTTCCTTCCTTTTCCACAGAAGAGAATTTTCTTGATGTAAAAAATATCCATCTTAGGGAAGTTTTAGTTTCCGCCTTCAACAAAATGCTCCTCCACCTTTACAAAATCTTCATACAGGGTAACAACAGAAAATCCGCCATCAAAGAAAACCGTCTGCCTCCAGCGGCTGTTTCCTTCGTATTTCTGAGTCATGCGCAAAATACCGTCTTCAAAGTAGAACATGTTTGGCTCGCTAAAGGAAGTATATGTATATTCAAAGCGCTTGACAGTTGATTTTCCCTCAAGCGTAAAAACTTCTTCCTGAGAAACGAGTCTTCCGTCATAGTCAAATGTTCTTGTAATGACGCTTTCAGTTTCGCCTTTACGAACTTCTCTTACAGGATTTTTATTAGCGTCATATTCAGTTATGCAGGAAGAAAAAACATTCTGGGATGCGTCGTAATAAAACACTTCTTTACGAATCAAGTGGGATTCTTCCCCCTGACTGTAGATGTAGTTTTCACGGCTAAGTAGAAGTACCTCAGAGGCAGACCTTGCATTTTTCCAGACAATGACAGAAGCAAGCCTTAAGAGGTCATCGTATTCACGGCGCACAATCTGACTGCTGTTTACCGTAATGCTTTCTCTGCTTCCGTTGGGAAGATGCTCTAGTGCAAGTTGCTCGTCCTGAACTTGCAAAAGGGAAAGTTCGTTTCTGGAATTAAGCAGAAGCATTTCAGAACTTTCTTCCAAAAGACTTTCTTCTTCCTTTGTGGAAACAAATTTTGGAGCGGTTAAAAACTGAACTAGCTCCTGTTTTTTTATAAACTTTTCGCTTTCACTTAAGGGAGGATTTACAAGAACTTTCTCAAACCACGGCTGTGATTCATCTATTACTGGAAAGAGAAGATAAAGAAAAAAAGACACGGCAAGAACATTCACGAACCGTCACTCTCCCAAAAAGTCGTTAAGGTAGTGCTCTGCAGAAAAAGGCGCAATGTCTTCGTAGTGTTCCCCAGTGCAGACAAATGCAACGGGAATTCCCAATTCCTTACCAATTGCAATAAGCTCTCCGCCCTTGGCAGTTGAATCGTATTTTGTCAGCACCAGCGCATCCAGACCTACGGCTTCGTTAAAGACTTCCGCCTGTCGCACTGCATTCTGACCAGTTGTTGCGTCTATTACAAGAATTTTTTTATAGCATCCTTCGCTGGCACATTTCTGCGCAACCCTGTCAATTTTTTTTAGTTCGTTTACAAGATTTTCCTTATTGTGCAAGCGGCCTGCAGTATCGGCAAGAACAAGTCCCCCTCCGTGAGAGGAACATGCGGATGCTGCATCAAAGACAACTGCAGAAGGATCGCTTCCCATCTGATGTTTTACCACACGGATTCCAAGACGCTCTCCATGCAGGGCTATCTGGTCTACTGCAGCGGCACGGAAAGTATCGGAGGCAGCCATGACAACACTTTCTCCTTGCTCTTTAAAAAGGCGGGCCATTTTTGCAACGCTTGTAGTTTTTCCCACACCGTTCACACCAAGCACAAGAAAGACATTAGTCTTATCCTTTTGCACATCAAGTTTTGTTTCCTTTACATATTCAGAAAGCATGGATTTTAATTCAGAGACAATTTGTTTCTGGTCGCGGATTTTCTTTTCCTTGCACACTTTCTGCAGACGCTCGCACAGTTCGTAAGCGGTACGGGCACCCACATCACCTTCCACAAGAGCATCGGTAAGGTCATCAAAAAAATCTTCATCAGCAGAAGAATGGAGTCCAAACAGAGATTTTAATTTTTGAGCGAACGACATTATATTCCTCCAGTATTTGTCTTAGAAGTTTCAAGGGGAGACTTTGTAACCCTAGACGGAATTACAGAATCGGCAGTGTAAAGATAGCGCACCAGTTCCACAATAAAGAATACTCCGCAGGTAACAGTTACCCCAAGAGAAATGTATCGGGCTGTATTCCATGCATAAACTGAATCAGGAGAATTTAGCGAACCAGACTGATAGGCAAGAAGTGCGGAATTATAGTTTCCCATGCAAATAAATGTTGTTGGCAGTGACATAAGAAGAGCGGTGTATGCTCGGTATGTCCAAATGCGCCTTTTGTCTATAAGTGAATCCGCATCAGAAGGCTTTGCATTAAGCACAAGGGCAGCGTCGTCAGAAAGCAAGTTTTGGGGAATGTAGAAAAAAGTAGTACTGTCTGTGGCCTTTCCCTCTTCGTCAAGGACAACCATGTAGCCCAAAGTATTTTCGTCGCCAAGCAGAAGATGCACAGAACCGTCAGGTTGCATTACAGAGCGAACTCCCTCAGTATAAAAAACCGATGAAATCTGCTTCTTTAGGGTAAGGGCCACATCAAATTCCTTTTCTTCGGTAAGGGAAAGTGCAATAGAATAATTTGAAGATTCTGTAAAGGAATATGTAAATCGTTTTGTATTAAAGCCGGGGCATGCAAGTTCAACAGTATGTGTTCCAGCACTTACGGAATGTGTCATGGAACCCTTGGGATAAACAATTTCGTCAATGGTGATTACAGTTTCACTTTGGGCAGATTCAGGCTGAACTAAAAAAGAAAGGTTTACAGGAATGCTATTTGTTATGTAGGGAATCAGGGAAGAAGCCAAAGATTTTGAAAGAGAAAGCACATCCTCTGTAGAACCAACTTCGGTAACAGTTGCCGCAAGCACCGCACCGGGGTAAACATAAAGATTTGCCGTTACGGCTATGTATCCCCCATACTCTCTTATTGAGGCAGTTATGAGTCCGTTTATTTTTTTTGCAACAAGTTCCTTTTCGTAAAGATAACTTTGCACTCCCGCATTTAAAGCTTCTTCCGACGGAACAAAAAGATTCTGACTTAGAGAAATGTCTTCCTTTACGCTACTTTCGATGGAACCTTCCGAAAAAGAATCTACAAGTTCAGTGTCTTTTGCAATGTTAGAAGAAATTTTTTCCTCTATGCCGCTGATTTTTTTTTCCGCATCCCTAAGATTTTTTTTGTATGCGCTTTCGGAAAGTCTAGAAGAAGAAAGAACAAGAGAATCTCTTTCCTGAACCGCAGCCGACAGTTGAAGAAAAAGGGAAAGTCTTTCTGAGCGAAGATCTGCCCTCTTCCGTTCCAAAAGTTCGTCAGTAGAAGGAGTACGCACCAGTCCAGCAGAAATCTGTTCCATAACAAGTTCAGGCAACAAGGAAGAAAGTGCTCTGTCCGAAGAAGTTAGTTCCCTCACCTGAGTGTATTCAAATTCCTGTGAAGCAAGGCACCATTCCGCACAAAAGCATGAACTAGAGAAAAACAGAACAGCTATGCAGGACAAAATGCGGCGCATCCTACACCTCGTCAGAACCGTCACCCATATCGTCATTGTCAGAATCCAGAGGAAGTCCTTTCCACTTTGCGGCAAGGAAGGAGTCAAGAAATTCGTCTATGTCTCCGTCCATAACAGCCTGAATGTTTCCTACAGAAAACTTTGTACGGTGATCTTTAACCATTGTGTAGGGCTGGAAAACATAACTACGGATTTGGCTTCCAAAGGAAATGTCTTTTTTTTCAGAGGCAAACTTCATGTTTTCCTTTTCCTTTTCGGCCTTGTAGTATTCGTAAAGTCTTGATCGAAGTTCGCTCATTGCAGTGGCCCTGTTCATAAGCTGACTTCTTTCGCTTTCGCACTGAACAACTATACCAGTCGGTATATGAGTAAAGCGCACGGCAGAATCAGTTTTGTTTACATGCTGACCGCCCTTTCCTCCTGCACGGAAGGTATCTACGCGAAGATCCTTGGGATCAATTTTTACTTCTATGCTGTCGTCCAACACTGGAAAAACATACACGCTTGCAAAGGATGTATGCCGTCTAGCATTTGCGTCAAAGGGACTTATGCGAACCAAACGGTGAACGCCGGCCTCGCCCTTGGTATATCCGTAAACATAGTCACCAGAAATGCGCATATTGATGGACTTTAGTCCGCCCTCTGCCTCTTCCTGTGAAAGAATTTCAACCTTATATTCGTGACGCTCAGCCCACCTCTGGTACATTCGGCTTAGCATAAAAGCCCAGTCACAGGCTTCAGTTCCTCCGGCACCAGCATGAACTGAAAGGAAGCAGTCGTTTTTGTCAACTTCATCGCTAAGGAGATTTAAAATGCTCTGATGATCGTATTCGGCTTTTGCCTTGTTGTACATTTCGCGCAGTTCTTTTTCTACGCTCTGGTCGTTTTCTTCCATGCCCAGTTCGTACAGAGTTTCCATGTCGGCAACCTGTTGCTGCAGGTCTTTCCATGGTTCAATGCGTCCCTTAAGAAGCTTGATGTCGTTCATCACCTTGCTTGCCTTTGCATTGTCGTCCCAGAATCCGGGAGCCGTGGTAAGAGCTTCTTTTTCGGCTATTTTTTTTGCAATGTCGTCCGGGTCAAAGACGCCCCCAAACGTCCATAATGTTTTCCTTTAACTCGGAAATTGGTTCCCTTAAATCCTCAAGCATTATTTTCCTCCTCCACGGCCAATGCGGCACCGCTTCCACCGCTTCTGCTTTAATTCAGTAATGACAAACATTCCATCAATGGGGAACTGATAAATTCTTACATTGTCGTAATAGTCAGTAACTTTGTCTATGCTTTTTTTTAGTTCCGATAATTTAGCTTCGGTTACATCCATGTTTTCCCAGCAGGTTCTCTGGACTTTCTTAAAGCCGTACTCGGAAAGAACAGTAACCAGAGCATTTGCACCTTCGACCCCACCTGGATCTAAGACTACAGAAACAAACATATTTACAGCATAAAGCAAAGAAAACATCTTGTCAAACGGTACATTTTGCTTCATTATATATGTATGAAAACTTGCAGAACGCTTACAATTTTCCTAGCCCTCGCTGCATTTACGATGAAGGCATTTGCAGAAGAACCACGCCCCGTCGTAAGCGGGATTCAGGCCATGCCCACTGGAACAAACAAAATAACAGTCTCGTGGAACCTTCCCTCTTCTTCTAGGGGACAAAGAATCATACGGCAGAACATATACAAGTCAACCAGACCCTTTACCACAAAAGACGATTTAAACGAAGAACTTCTTGCGGCAACTCTTGACTACACATACTCATCATACACGGACACCGTTACCGACTACAGAGAATACTACTATGCGGTCATAACACTTACGGGCGAAGGCGACTTTGGAGAAGACGAACTTTTTTATGACGAGGAAACAGACTCCATGCCAGAGGAAGTTCTTGCAGACGCAAAGCCTTACCTTATAGTACTTCCCGGAGTAAACGCCACAGTAAAGGGCTGCAGGGTGCAACTTCCAGTAAGAGCTTCCCAAGTTGTGCAGGACGCACCCCAGACAGCAGAAGGCCAGAACCTACAGGGAGACAAGAGAAGCCTTCCTCTTGCATACATAGAGCTTGAGTCCAGAACAGAAGGCACAAAAAAGACAATCTCTTACGAAACCGAATCCATTGCAAGGACTCTTGCAAAAAAAGATTCCCCTGTAAAGCCATTTACAGAACCTTATGTGTTTGAAGAAGACCTAATGATGCCTGCAAAGGGTACTGACGATTACGCCCTGTTCGACATACTAAAAACCTCTTTCATAAGACAGGACTATAAAAAGGCATGTAAAGATTTGAGCGCTTTTCTTATTGCTGACAGAAGCCCAGAAACTCTAAGAAGGGCACGATTTTATCTGGGACAGTCATACTACTTTCTGCAGGACTATGCTTCCGCCGTTACAAACTTTCTTTGCACAGAAGAAGACATGAGTCCCCTTGTAAGAAAGTGGACCGAAAACGCCCTAGATCTGTACGAAATTCCCCAAGCCTACTAGCGGATTGAGCGAATAAGTTCTATAAGGGGAGACTCTTTTGCAGACACGGCAAGGTCTTCCTTTATTGCTTCACGGGCAGCATCCTTTGCGGCCTGTGTGGCAGCTTCTCCGTCGGCATCTCCAGAAGGACGGGTGTCGCTAAGCACAGAACCATCAGCATCTTCGCTCTTGGAAGGAAGCTTAACAAGCACAAGTTCGTCATCATCGTTAAGCACATCGTAAAAGCCTTTTTTGGTAAAAGTTCCAGAAGAAAGTTCCTCGTTCAAAACTTCCACCACATATGTACCTACAATGTCAGAACTGCGATAGAAAATTCCAGGTCCTGAATCTGCCGTAATTATTGCACCTTTTTTTACCACATCAAATTCTGCGCCTTTTTCTATGCCGTCATTTTTTCCCAAGTCTGTAAGAATTGTCTTTGACGAATGGGCAAGAACGCGACCCCTTATAGGAAGAAGAGAAAGCACTGTTGACCTAAACCGTCTTAATGCCGACGCCACCCTTGCATTACCAGTGCGGTAAACAGAAATCACGCTTGTCTGGGTTCCTGTGCGTGCGGAATACACGGTACCTTTTATTCTAAAGGAACGCTCCATTTCTTCCACGCTTAACAGAATAAAATAATCCTTACCGGCGGCTCTTGCCAAACGATATGCCTCACCGTAACCAGACACTGCACTGCCGTCAACTTCTACCGCTGTAGTCGCCTCTCCCCTAAAAATGTCGCATACAGCCTGAGAAACAATCTGATCTGCATCAGGGTGAATAAGCTGAACTCCCTCTGACACATAGTAGACACCAATTGACCAACGAGTCTTATCCAAATAGAAGGGATCCTTGTTCCACAGATGGGCAAGGTTGTCTTCCATAAGGCTTTCCAGTCCTTCGATAAAGTCTTCGTTTTCTACCTGCTGAGCCGACTTCTTTACCACGGGAGAATTTTCATCAGTCTGAGTAATTGTGCTCAAGTCTACTTCTGGTCTGTTTTCTTCGATGAACTTAAGCTGCTGTAAAAAACTTTCCCACAGGCTGTCTCTGTAAAGGAGGGCCGCATACTTCTGTCTGGCATCGCTTCCCAAGGGATCTATTGTAAGTGCCCTCTGATATTCATACCGTTCAAAGGGTCCGTTAAAGTCACGCTTGTATTCCGCTGCCCTTGAAATGTGATACTTTGCCCATGCTGAACGCCGACTGTCTTCTATGGGAAGTTGAGTGTCAACAATCTGCTCCAGTGCAAGCCTCATAATCTCGTCCTGAGGATTTATGGAAAGTCCTGTGTTAAAGGAAGTAATAGCTTTTTCTGTCTGACCAAGTTTCTGCTGAGAACGCCCCTTAAGATACCAAGCGTCACTTAGAGCGCGGTTGTGCATTATGCGCCAATCACATATTTCTACTGCTTCGGCATAGCGCTCCTGCTCATACAGAATGTTTGCAAGCAGTCTGTATGCATTGTCATAGTCAGGATCAATCTGCATTGCACTTCTTGCCCTTCGTTCCGCATCCTCATAGTCCCCACGCTTTAGTGCAAGGTAGGCGGCAAGATAGTGAACCTGAGCGTTACCAGAATGATACTGCAAGGCCTGATTGACATATCTTTGGGAAACAGAATCCTTACCCTGCTCTGCACTTATAAGGGCAAGGCTTAGAAGAGCCTTACGGTTTGTACCGTCACGCTTAAGAGCATCAAGATACATTCCCTCTGCACCAGAAAGAGAACCGTTAAAAAGACTTAGTTCCGCAAGTCCAAAGCGAGAAGAAACATCGTTGGGATAACGAGAAAGAACTTCGTTGAATACGGTCTTTGCCTCGTCTAGCCGACCCAAAGAAATAAGAGCCATTGCCTTAAGGTTTAAAATTTCGCTGTAGTTTACTGCATATTTTAATGCTTCGTCGGAATACTGAACGCAAAGCTCAAATTCGTCAAGTTCGTAAGTACACTGTGCAAGGGCGTACCAGGCGTCTCCGTAGCGGCCGTTAAGTTCAAGGGCCTCTCGGTAGGATTCCACGGCACTGTAGTAGTTGCCTGCATCCTGCTGAGCCTTACCCTTGTTGTAAAGAGAAAGCGCAGACTGAGCATGCAGGTTCAGAGTACAAAATGCAAATGCAAGAGAAAGAAAAATGCTTTTAGTTTTTATTCCCATAACCGTCCCTCCCGAACAGTTTTAAGAGTCCTGCTTGTCGGAATTTTCCTTTCGGTTTACAAGCTTTATGCGGTTTACCTTATGGCCTTCCATGTCCTGAACAATAAAGTCCCAGAATTCCCATGAAACCTTTTCAAATTTGACGGGAATCTTACCGAATAAGTCAAATACAAATCCCCCAAGAGTGTCGCAGTCTTCTGTAGGAAATTCTGAACCGATTGCCTCGTTTAGTTCGTCCAGAGAAACCCGTCCGTCGCAAATCCATGCGTTTTCTCCTACAGAAGTAATCGTCTCCACTTCGTTGTCAAACTCATCCTGAATGTCGCCTACAATTTCTTCTATGATGTCTTCCATGCAGACTATGCCAGAAATTCCGCCGTATTCGTCTATAGCAATGGCAATGTGAAGGTGACGCCTTTTAAACTCTCTTAGCAGACTGTCGATGCGTTTGCTTTCGGGAACAAAGTAGGCCTTGCGTATAATTTTCTGCAGGTCGATTTTTTCCTTACGGCTTATGGCGGCAATCAGATCCTTTACATAAAGGACTCCGATAACATTGTCTATGGAATCTTCGTAGACGGGAAGCCTAGAGTGTCCGCTTTCTGTAATTTTTACAAGCAGTTCTTCTTCCGGAGTGTCGGCAGAAATAAAGTCAACATCAATGCGAGGAACCATTACTTCTTTGACGGAGGTTTCGGACAAATCTTCTATGCCCTTTATCATGTCATTTTTTTCTTCCGCCAGAAGTTCTTCTTGAGCAGCATCAGTAGCTGAAGCCGCTCCAGATTTCTTGAGTTCCTTCTTACCTAATCCAAACAGACCCATCGTTATTATCCTATAATTTTTTCCGCATCCATTGCAGAAAGTATTTCTTCTTGAATACAGAGCATTTCGCACTCAGGCTTTTTGCCCTTTTCAACATGTTCTTCGCCGTGGTCCATTCCGTGCAAATGCAAAAGTCCGTGAACCAAAAGACGCTTTAATTCATCATTTTGGGAAACTTCAAAATAGTCAGCGTTTTTCTTAAGGGTTTCCATGCTGATTATAATGTCTCCCATCACGCTCCATACCTGCCCCTCTTCGTCCTCGTAGGAAGAACCGTTTTCAAAACTTAAAACATCAGTAGGGGCATCAATGTTACGGTACTGGCTGTTTAATTCCTGAATAAAGGAATCGCCACAGAAAGTTACAGAAAGTTCCTCTCCGTCGTAACTCTGCCTTTCCATAACAACATTTAGAAATCGCTCTGCATTTTCGCAAAGGTTCTGGGGAACTTCTATATCCTGTGCCTCAACAAAAATACGGTTTGCCATTACTTTTTTTCCTTTGCCTTATCACTGGTCTTTGAGGCTCTTGGTTTTTCAGCAGGCTTTTCCTCTGGCTTCTGTGCAACTTCAATTTTCTGAACGGGCGCCTTTTCTTCCGCCACATTTTTATTTTCGTCAGGGTCTTTCTGGTCGGGGTACTCTATGCGAGAGTGATAGTATCCTGCAAGAATCTGAACAAATGTCTGCTTGATTGTGTCCATGTCTTTAAATGTAAGGGCACAATTGTCTAGCTGATGATGTTCTATTTTTGAATTGAACAGAGTCTGAATAAATTTTTCCAAACGGGGAACAGAAGGCTTTTCCAAAGTTCTGCAGGCGGCTTCCACAGTATCTGCCAGCATGACCACGGCGCTTTCCCTTGTGGAGGGAGGATTACCGCTGTAAGAAAAATCTTCTGGCGAAACAGAAGGATCCTTTTCCTTGGCCTCGTTGTAGAAGTATGCAATGACTGAATTTCCGTGATGCTCGCTTATAATGTCTATAATCTGTCTGGGCATGTGAAGGGCATGTGCCTTTTCTACTCCCTTCTTTACATGGCTTCTTATAACGCTAACACTAAGCGAAGGATTTATGTCGTTATGAATGTTGTGACCACTCTGATTTTCTACAAAGTATTCAGGCTGATCCATTTTTCCTATATCGTGATAGTATGCGGCAACTCTAGCAAGAAGGGCATTTGCACCAATCGCACTGCAAGCAGCTTCCGCAAGGGATGCCACCATCATGGAGTGATTGTATGTTCCACCGGCTGCTACAAGAAGTTTTTTCATTGTAGGGCTGTTCAAGTCGCTTAAGTCCATAAGACGGAATACAGATGCCGTGTTAAGAAGAAGCTCAAGGGGAGTAAGGAAGCCAAGCACCAGAATGCCAGAGAAGAATCCGTTAAAGGCAACTCCTGCAAAAGAAATAAAGTCGTGGGTAAGGGACTCGTTAAAGATGACCTTTAAAACCATAAGAAAGGCCACATTAAGAACGCTTAGCAAAAGTGAGGCAATTACCAAATCCATGCGTTTCTGAATTCCCCACACTATTCTAGTGCCAGAGAGCATAGTTGCAAGTGTAAACAGAAGTGGCACCAGTTCAAAGTTGGAAGCGTTAAGGACTCCAAAGGATGCAATAACCGAAAAGAAGACTGCATCTTTCTGTCCGAAGAGGATAGCAATAATCATTGCACAGAACGAAGAGGGAACAATTACCCCCAGCATAAAGGGAGATGAAAATGCCGGAGTTTTTACAGAAAATGTCGTTAATCCGTAGATGAGTACAAAAAACACTGCCGCAAGAATAAGTTCCTTAAGTTCGGCTGCATGTCCAAGACACATGGAACTAAAGAGGAAGCAGGAAAGAAGAGCCAGCAGTGCAAGATACAAAAGGGAATCTGCAAGGGAACGGTAGTCAATGTAGGCCGGAGATTCTGCAAGTTTCTTTAACTTTGCATACTGTTCTTCGGTAATGGGAAAGCCTTCCTTTGTGATTTTTTCTCCCTTTTCTACAGAGACAGGATTGTCGTAATCGGCAGGAAGAGTTTTTGTTGCCACAATGGTAACATTTACAACCTGTCCCACTTCCAGTTTATTTATGTTAAAGGAAGAAACTGTTGTAGAAGTTGCAATCCTTAGGAATGCAAAAACTGCTACTGCAATGTAAGCCAAAACCGTAACAATAACTGCCGGTATAAATTCCGAAAAATTTCTTTTAGTCTTCATGTTCGTAAGCCTGAATTATTTTCTTAACAAGAGGATTGCGGACTACATCCTGCGCGCCAAGGTGCGCAAAAGAAATTCCGTCTATGCCCTCCAGAATGTCAAGAGCCTGTACCAGCCCAGAAGGAACTCGTGCCGGTAAGTCAATTTGCGTTATGTCGCCGGCAACAAATACCTTTGACCCTTCTCCCATTCGGGTAAGAAGCAGCTTCATCTGGGCGCAGGTGGCATTCTGTGCTTCGTCAAGAATGATGACGCTGTCGTTTAAAGTGCGTCCCCTCATGTAGGCAAGAGGTGCAACTTCTATTATGCCAGATTCAGTCATTTTGCGAACGGTATCCCTAGGTAAAAGGCTGTTCATGGCATCATATAAAGGCCTTATATATGGATTGATTTTATCCTGAAGGTCACCTGGTAAAAATCCAAGACTTTCTCCTGCCTCTACAACTGGGCGAGTAAGCACTATGGAGTTTTTTTGATGACTTAAAACAAGGCGGAGTGCCTCTGCAACCATAAGGAATGTCTTTCCCGTTCCTGCAGGGCCGCATGCAAAAACAATGTCGTCTGTTCTAAGTGCTTTTACAAGGGCAGCCTGTCCCTGGGTACGGGGATAGACTTTTTTTATTCCCCCCGGAATTGTAACCGCTGACTCAGAAAAAGCACGGGACTGGGACTTGTGGTATGTAAAGGTTCCTGTATTTAAAACTGACTGAACAAGTTCTTCGTCACTTACAGAAAGGGATGTGTCAGAAAGTTCATCAAGGATTCGGTCTATAATAAAGCGGAACTGCTCTTCCACCGAGGAAGACTCTCCTGTTTCTACAGAAAGCTCATTGCCGCATGCAAAAACCGGTACACCAAGAAAATTTTCTATGAGTTTTAAGTTACTGTCGTTCGTTCCGCAAACCCGTCGCAAAACAGCATTGTCAGGAACGATTATTGTATAAGTACCCACTTTAATTTATTTTATGCCACAATGGGGTGTGGTGTCAATGAGTTGACTTCCCAATCCCATCCTTGGGATTGGTAACGCACAAGATTTTTCTGCGCAAAATCTCGCAAATATGTAGGTTAAGTAAATCATGCGACATCCTTGTCGCTAACCTTGAAAGAGGGACGAAGTCCTGCAAACACCCATACCAGTCAGATGATGCTACTAGACGCCAACCTTGTCCCAACCTACTCATTGTGCTATACTTAAACCATGAATTACAGCATCTTACGCGCTTCGTGCGCAAGCCCTGAACTTTCAGTTGCAGACTGCGAAGGAAATGCGGAAAAAATAATCAGCCTAGTAAGAAAGGCGGTATCCTGTGGCGTGCAGCTTATGGTCTTCCCAGAACTGTGCATTACTGGCTACACCTGTTCAGACCTCTTTCTGCAGCAAAAGTTAACTGACGGTGCGGTAAAGGCCCTTGAAACCATATGCCAGAAAACAAAAGACACCGACATTCTGTTTGCAGTTGGGCTTCCCATCGTTCTAAAGGGAGCCAGATACAACGCGGCAGCCTTTATACAGAAGGGAAAAGTTCTTGCTCTAATTCCAAAGACATACATTCCCACATACAGCGAATTTTACGAAAAACGTTGGTTTACTCCTGCAGACGGAAGCGAAGAAGAGACAGTCACCCTATCAGAAACACTGGCAAACATTCCCTTTGGAAAGGATATTCTTCTTTGCGACGGCAAAAATCCCCTTGTAAGCATTGGTGCGGAAATCTGCGAAGACCTATGGGTTCCCCTTTCACCTTCTACACAAACATCTCTTTCGGGGGCAACAGTAATTGCAAACCTTAGCGCAAGCAACGAAGTTGTAGGAAAAGCGGCATACAGGAGACTACTGGTTGGTGCCCATTCTGCAAAAACCCTAAGCGCATATCTTTATGCCGATGCAGGCCATGACGAAAGTAGCACCGACATGATATTTTCATCCCATAACATCATCGCACAAAACGGAAGCATTAAGGCTGAATCAAAACCTTTTGCAAAAGAAACTTTCATAACAGCAGATCTGGACCTGGAAGCCCTTATGCAGGATAGGCTAAGAACAACAACCTTTGCAGACTGCGCAAAAAACAATCAGCAAAAAATAAGACGAGTAGAATTTTCACTGGCAGCGTCTCCCTTTGAAGACAAAAAGGAAAAACTTTTGGGAACAGTACAAAAGCATCCCTTTGTTCCAGAAGGACAGACTGAACGAAGCGAGCGGTGCCTTGCTGTAATAGAAATGCAGGCGGAAGGTCTTGCAAAAAGGCTTCGCCACATACACTGCCAGAGCGCCGTCATAGGATTAAGCGGAGGCCTTGATTCCACCCTTGCACTTCTTGTTACCGCCCGTGCCTTTGACAAATGCGGCATAGACAGAACAAACATTCTCTGCGTTACAATGCCATGCTTTGGCACTACAGACAGAACCTACACAAACGCCTGTTCCCTTGCTAAAGAAACAGAGGCTACCCTAAAAGAAGTTGACATTAAGGCGGCTGTACTCCAGCACTTTAAGGACATAGGCCATGAAGAATCCATTCACGATGTTACCTACGAAAACAGTCAGGCTAGGGAACGCACTCAGATTCTTATGGATTTGGCAAACAAAACAAACGGCCTTGTCATTGGAACAGGAGATCTTTCTGAACTTGCTCTGGGATGGTGCACTTACAACGGCGACCACATGAGCATGTACGGAGTAAACGCCTCCATTCCCAAAACTCTAGTGCGTCATCTTGTGGCATGGTTTGCAGACGAAGCACAGGAAAGCGGACGAAAAAAACTTTCGCTTGTACTAAAGGACATTTTGGACACCCCCGTTAGTCCTGAACTTCTTCCACCCCAAGGCGGTACAATCAGCCAAAAGACAGAAGAACTTGTGGGCCCCTACGAACTTCATGACTTCTTCCTTTACTATGTGCTCCGATGGGGATTTTCTCCCAGAAAAATTTTCTTCCTTGCGCGGAATGCATTTACTCAGGAGGAATACTCTTCTGCCGTCATACTTACATGGCTCCATACTTTTTACAAGAGATTTTTTTCCCAGCAGTTCAAGAGAAGTTGCATGCCAGACGGTGCAAAAGTTGGAACAGTAAGTCTTTCTCCAAGAGGCGACTGGAGAATGCCCAGCGATGCAAGCGCTTCACTCTGGCTTAAGGAAGTTGAGGAACTTAAAAAGGAAGAAGGCTTATGCTAAGCTATCAGCACGAGTTTCATGCCGGTAATCATGCAGATGTCTTAAAGCATACATGTCTTCTTTCCATTTTGAATTCCCTCTCGCAAAAAGAAAAACCCTTTACAGTAATAGACAGCCACGGAGGAGCAGGAACATATAGGCTCGATGACGAACGACTATGCAAGACAGGGGAACACCTTACGGGAATTTACAGACTGTTAGAAAAAAGCAAAAACTTATCGATTCCCCCAGCAGTAGAAAGATACATTCAGTTTGAAAAGCCCTATGTAGAAAGGGGATTTTATGCAGGAAGCCCTACCCTTACCCGTCACTTTCTTCGCTCAGGCGACAGTCACTTTGTAGTGGAACTTCATCCTCAAGCTTTTGATTCTCTTACATGCGCCTGTCAGGAACCCCTGCTCCTTGCAGAAAAATCAGAAAGGGCAAAGGCCAAAACCCACATACACAAAGAAGACAGCTACAGGGAACTTCTTGCCCTTACGCCGCCACTAGTTAAGAGGGGACTTATTTTGGTTGACCCCAGTTACGAAGATGCCAGTGACTATGAACAAGTTTCAAAAACTCTGGATGCTGTACACAAAAAATGGAACACTGCAATAATTGCCGTATGGTATCCTCTTTTGCAAAGAAGAAAAAACGAAACTGCGCAAATGCTTCACTCTATAGAGACAACGGCAAAGACAGGAACTCAGCCTGTTGACTGTATGCGTACAGAGCTTGCAGTAAAGCAGGCCCAGACAACACTTTACGGTAGCGGAATGTTTGTAATAAATCCCCCGTGGAAATACGAAGAAGAAATTAATGCAGCCCTTGACTTTTTAAAGCCTGCACTTAGTCAGGAAAACTAATTTTAAAACCACCACCTTACGCCCACAGAAACAGGAAGGCAAAAGCAGAAGTCTTTAGAAAAGCTTGGTTCTGCAACGGCCTGTACAAAAACGCCCAATCTGCTTTCAGGAAAAAACTCAAGCCCCAGAACGGCCCTTACCGAAAAGGCAAAGGAAAAGTCTCCTGTAAAAAGCACATAGGCTCCCGTTCCCGCTCCAGCATACCAGTGAAAGGCAGAATCGCCAATCCGTGGGTAGAGAAACCAAAAGTCTGCGGTAAGCCCAACCTTTTTTATTTTCTGGGGAGTAAAGGAAAGTTCTCCAGACAGAGAAAGGTGATAGGCGTTTATGTCAAGAATATAATTCAGTCCTGCGTCAGCACTCAGATTTTCTTCCGAAGAAAAAGAAAAAGTCGCTCCACCGTAAGCACCTGCTGCATTTTGGGAAAAGGCAGGCAGTTGCGGCAGAAAAATAAGGAATGCAAAAATCATCAGGGCCTTTATTTTAGTTTTCATGAAAAACGCAATGCACCCTCTGCTGCAGAAACTTTTATTTCTGCATTTTCGCCAAACCTTCCTGCAAGAACTTCCTTTGCAAGAGGATTTTCCACATAAGTTTGAATGGCTCTCTTAACAGGACGGGCACCAAATGAAGGCTCGTACCCCTGTTCGGAAAGAAAGTCCAGTGCAGAATCGTCAAAGGTAAGCGTTATGCGGCGGTCCTTAAGGCGAGATGCAACCCGTTCAAGCTGAAGGGAAACAATGTGTCTTATGTTAGACTTGTCCAGTTTGTTGAACATGACAATTTCGTCAATTCGGTTAAGAAATTCTGGGCGGAATGTCTGCTTTAACAAGGCGGAAATCTTTTCCTTAACACCAGCCTCTTCCTTTTCAGACTGAGCTTCAAGAATTAGATCTGAACCAAGGTTGCTTGTCATGATGATGATAGTGTTTTTAAAGTCAACTACCCGTCCCTGTCCGTCAGTAAGGCGACCGTCATCAAGAACCTGCAGAAGAAGGTTAAACACATCAGGGTGAGCCTTTTCTATTTCATCAAACAGAACTACGCTGTAGGGTCTGCGGCGAACTGCTTCTGTAAGCTGTCCTCCCTCATCATAGCCCACATATCCTGGAGGAGCACCGATAAGCCTGGTAACGGAAAACTTTTCCATGTATTCGCTCATGTCAAGACGAGTCATGGATTTTTCATCATTAAAGAGGAAGTCGGCAAGAGTTTTTGCAAGTTCGGTTTTTCCTACGCCTGTAGGACCAATAAAGAGAAAGCTTCCCAAAGGTTTGTTAGGGTCGTTAAGTCCGGCCCTGTTGCGCCTTATGGCATCAGAAACTGCAAGCACTGCGGCATCCTGTCCTATCACCCTTTTATGCAGAACATCCTCAAGTTGAAGATACTTCTGCTTTTCGCTGGTAAGCATTTTTGAAACGGGAATGCCTGTCCATGCGCTTACCACACGGGCAATGTCTTCTTCGGTAACTTCCTTTCGCAAAAGACTTTTCCTGTCCTGGGAAAGTTGGAGATCTTTTGAACCCGGCTCATTCTGAGAGGCTTCTTTAATTTTGTTTTCCAGTGCTGGAATTATTGAATACTTTAATTCGGCCGCCTTTTCAAGATTTCCCTCGCGAGTAAATTTTTCCTCGTCAAAGCGTGCCTTTTCAAGGTCTTCTTTTATTTTTCTGCTACCCTCTATAAAGGTCTTTTCGTTTTGCCACTGGAGGCGCATTGCATCCCGCTTGCTCGTAAGTTCCGCAAGTTCCTTTTCTAGTTTTGCAAGTCGCTCTCGGCTTGCCTCATCGTCTTCCTTCGAAAGGGACTGTTTTTCTATGGCCATCTGCAAGATTTTGCGTTCAATCTGATCCAGTTCCACAGGCTGACTTTCTATTTCCATCTTAAGGCGACTGGCAGCCTCGTCCACCAAATCAATTGCCTTGTCTGGAAGAAAGCGAGTAGTTATATACCTATTGGAAAGAGTAGCGGCTTCTACAAGGGCTTCGTCATTTATTTTTACACCGTGATGAATTTCGTACTTGTCCCTAAGTCCGCGAAGAATTGCAATAGTATCCTCAACGGAAGGTTCCGCACAGTAAACCTGCTGAAATCGTCTTTCAAGGGCTGCGTCTTTTTCTATGTACTTGCGGTATTCGTTTAAGGTTGTGGCACCAATTACGCGCAAGTCTCCTCGGGCAAGGGCAGGCTTTAAAAGGTTGGAGGCGTCCATGCTACCTTCTGAAGCACCTGCACCCACAATAGTATGAAGTTCGTCAATAAAAAGGATTATCTGTCCGTCAGACTTTGAAACTTCTGTAATTACTCCCTTAAGGCGCTCTTCAAATTCTCCGCGGAATTTTGTTCCTGCAACAAGCTGTCCCAAATCCAAAGAAAGTAACCTCTTATTCTTTAAACTTTCTGGAACATCTCCACTGGCAATGCGACGAGCAAGACCTTCTACAATGGCGGTTTTTCCTACACCAGGTTCTCCAATAAGAACAGGATTATTTTTTGTTCTCCTGCTGATAACCTGCATTACACGGCGGATTTCTTCATCCCTTCCTATGACAGGATCTATTTTGTCCTGCCTTGCCCGAGCAGTCAAATCTGTGCAGTACTTTTCTAGAGAACGCATTTTGCTTTCTGGGTCCTGACTGTCTACCGTCTGATTTCCCCGTACGGCCTTAAGGGCTTCAAGGGTAGCCTTATGGGTACAGCCATGCTTTCTTAACATGTCGCCCACCCTGCCATCACTTTCTGTCATTGCAAGAAAAATATGTTCGGTTGAAAGATACAGGTCTTTAAGAGAAGCCATTTCGGATTCAGCCTTTGCCAAAACCTTTTGAGTTTCGCTAGAGAGGACCATCTGAACATTGCCGCGCACTACAGGATAAGAAGAAAGAAAATCTTCCGCCTCACGCTTTAAAACTTCAGGCTGAACGCCAATGCGCTCCACCAAAGGAGGAACAGTTCCGTCGGACTGCTCAAGAAGAGCCACAAGAATATGCTCAAGACCAATTTCGCCATGATCCTTTCGCTGTGCAAGAGACGAAGCAGTCTGCAAGGCGTCCTGCATTTTTAAAGTCATCTGATTGTAATCCATTGCAAACCTCCGCTTTTAAAATAAGCAGAAAAGTTCAAAAAGGCAAGAAAAAAGAAGTGAATTGTAGTCCCACCTTCAGCCTAAGAGCGACACGGAGGTCGCGTTAGATTCTAAGCATCAGGTAAAACGAGTTCAAAATTACATGGATATTTCGTAACCAAAGAGCGACACGGAGGTCGCGTTAGAATCTAAGCACCGGGTAAGGCAAGTTTGCTTCGCAAACTTGCGAGTTCAAAATTACATGGATGTAATTTTGAACTCATGGTAATTCTATATTGCCAAACTCACAGACAGCATTCACCACGGTGGCGTGTTCAATCAGTTCAAGGTTTTTCCTTATCTGCTTGTAGAGCCTTATTTCGCCAGTGCCGTTTCCTCCGCCTAAAATCTTAAGAACCTTTCTTTCGCCAGAGGGACTTTCGTAATCGCGAACAAACATTGCCTGAGTGTTGCAGAATATGTCTATATCAAGAACTGATTTTTTGTTGTGAACGCTTACACTCCAGTGAACCTTTACTCCGTCTTCATCTTCTGGCATTTCGGTGCATTCGTAAGTTACGGTATAGCGGCTAGATTTTTCCGCACGAAATTCAACATCATTTCCGCCTATAAGGGCAAGAATTGAAAGAGAGTTTTCATACACACCGTTTACAGTAAAGCCAGATTTTTCCAGTCTGTGGCCAGTTATAATACTGGTAAGGTTTGAAGCATGCAGATGAAAATGGGGATAGGGAAAGTCTTTACCCCAAGACTTATCCATGTAGCCGTAAGATTTTTCGGGTCTTACTACAAAAGACTCTCCGTCAAGAGTTACCATTCCAGAAAAGACAGTGCAGGCTCCCAGTGGAGACCAGTTTACAGTCTTGCTCTTATAGTCAGGAGCAAAGGCAACTTGCCGTTCAAACTGAAGGTTCCATGTTATTGAACCAGCGTTGCAAAGCATCTCGGGATATTCGTTCAAGTCGGCGTAAGAAACCCTTATGTTTCCCACAGAAGACTTTTCGTTAAGTATGCAGGATTTTTCTCCAGATCCCATGCTGATTATAAATCCAGACTTGCCAGTAAACATCTGCTCAGTAGGATAATAGGCGCTCATCTGCTTACCGTTTTCGCAAAGGCATCCGGCTTTAACCATGGCGTAAGAAGGCTGAACTAACTGCTCCTGATTTGCGCTCATTGCGGCTTCAGTTCCAGCAAGAGCATGCTGAAGATCGGCCTCTGAAGAAGGAAGTCTGTTTTTAAAACCCAGAACACATTCTTTGGGTGAAAGCAGAGGATTAATTACATAGAACTCTATAAAAAAAGCACGCTCTTCACCGGTTTCTTCGCTTATACCGTTAAACATAAGGCGCCAGCTGTCGAATCCGTTTTTTCTAAGAGCACCCTTGAGCATGTACCGCTCGCTGCCACTGTTTTTCTTAGCCAACATAACTCACACTATTTACTTGAATATTTTTTGCAAAGACTTGGCAAAGTCCTTCTGGTCTGTAGGAAAGTATTCATCTAAAAATTCAAAACAATTCTGGGCATTTCGTTGGGCATGCTCATACCAGATTTCATACAGTCCGGCTTCAAATCCTTCTCCGGGATAGGGAGCACCCTGCACATCAGAAACAAGGCCGCGCATCATGTCGGCAAATTCCTGCATTTTCTTCTTATCCATAAAACGCCTCTCAGAAAATTTCTGTCGCTTCCATTATACAGGTAATTTGTAAATTATACCAGTAGTTTTTTCGTTTTTTGCCGCAATTACGGGCTCTCCGCACAAAACCACAGCACAAGCCTTTTTAACTGATTTTTCGTACCTAAGGGCCGCAGAGTGAATGTCACAAGCCTTCATGTTAATAAGCCATTCAAGACGCCTCTTTTTTTGAGCATTTGTAAGTCCGTAAAGCTTCCATAAAAAACCTGTTGCACCTGTACCAGACGGCACTCTTGGCTCAATTTCTACGGAATAGCAGCCTATAACAGCCTTTTCAACCTCGTCAGCGTCAAATTTCTTTCTAGCCAAAGCAGGAATAATTTCCCTAAAGGATTCAAGGGAACGGAAAGGATCAGGATCTCGGTAAGTTGCAAACCTGCTTACCCCAGAATCACTGTCTGGAGAAAGCATTACCCCGTAAGCGCCTCCGTTAGTCCTTATGGCCTGCCAGAATTCCTGAGTTTCTGCTCCGTGGCAGAACACTTCGTCTGCAATGCAGTGTTTTGTGTCAAAGCCTGCACTGTCAAAGGCAGTTCCCAAAAATCCCACAGTACCCGGAATAATGAAAGTTTCTCTAACAAAGGAATTTTCTCCGCCCGATTTTTTTGAAATGCGGTAGCGCGAAGGAATTTTTGTAAGAGCATAAAAGTCTTCGTCAGGATAAGAAAGTTTTTTTACGGGAGGAGTAAGGGAAACTTTTTCTATAAAGCCGGGAAGACATTTTTTTACAAGGGCCACCCCAGATTTATCCGCCGTAATGTGAATAACCGCTCCACCCTTTTTAATAGTCTTGAACATAGAGTTAAGTTTTGCAGAAGTCTTTTTTACAGGAAGATCTGCAATCATTTTTTCGTTATAGAGGGAAGTTAGGCCTTCAAGAATTTCAGTAATTGCTGCGTTACGGTTTTTTGTGCACTGAGCCCTCATAACTGCATAGACATGTCCACTGGGAAGCACAGAAGACATTCCGTTGTTGTGGTTTTCAGTTATTACATCTTCCAGTCTTTCCACATCAGAAAAATCTGTTTTAGAAATACAGTCCGAAAGCACATCAAAAGCCAGAGATGTTTTCTGTTCCAAAACCTTAAAATGAAAGACCAACCAGTTACGGTCAAACCACACACAGTCAGAGTCTGGAGAAGAAAGAGATTTTTCGGGAGCATGGGCATGCCTTATGTAAGCACCAAAACCGCCCGTTACCGAATGGATTCGTGCAAGAGCCTCGTTCCAAGGACAACCCTTCCAGCCCACATCCACAAGACTGTTTGCAAGAGTCGAAAGGTAGACAAAATCTTTTGGAGAAAGAACATCAAGGGGGAATGCCACATCTGCATAAACAATTCCGTTTGTTTCAAGTTCGTTTACAAAAAGAGGGAGTCCGCTTACAGAAGAAACTTTTGTATATATCTTTTCAAAGTCAGAAGAAAGTTCCTTAACAGAAATGTGGGGCATGCATTTTTCAAATTCAGAATCCACATTGGAAGACTGAAAGCGGTGCATGCGCAAAAGGTTCGCTTCTATTTTCTTTTTTGAAGATTCCTCCGAAAGTTTTTTTGCAAGGGCTTTTTCTTTCTGAGACCTTTTCTTTGTCCACGAAAGTGAAGGAGTTATTACAATAAGAGAACACTCCTCGTTTTCAAGAAGCATTTCTTTTATTAGATTGGGAATATAGGACGGATTTTCTTCTATGTTTTTAAGGATAAAGTCTATTGCCTTTTTGTTAAGAAGGGTTTCCCAAGGTTTGGCTCCGTACAGCCAGCCGCGCAAAGCCCTACGAAGATAAACAAGCGAGTAAGGACCGTTGTACCTTCTAATTTCCTGAGTCGTAAATGAAAAGCTCATGGAAGTTCTGTCCACATCGTCTTTTGAAATTCCCCTGCGGCAAAGTTCCTTAAGGGCATTCATTACAACTCGTTTTATTTTTTCCGCATTTTTTGCAGAGGAACCCCTAAGTCCAACGCACATACTCTTAAGGGGAATGTGAATGTCTTCGCTAGTCTGAGGAGCAAGGTCTTCTCCCAATCCGCTGTCAAGAAGAGCCTTTGCAACAGGAGCACAGTCATCACCCCAAAGCAGGTCTCCAAGAAAAAGAAGCTGCATTGGAAAAAGCAAGGGATCTTTTTTGTAGCCGTTAAGACGCCAAGCCAGAACCACAGTGTCTTTGTTTTTTTCTTCACTGTCATCGGTGTCAGCAGGACCGTAAGCATGAACAAAGGGACGCACCTTCTGAGCCTTAAGGTTAAGGGGCAAGACGCATTTTTTTCCGGCAGAAGAAATTCTTTCAAGCACTGAGCGGTTGATGAATTCAAGCTGCTCTTGAGTAGGAATGTTTCCGTATAAAAAGACCAAGCAGTTTGCAGGACAATAGTATTTTTTGTGAAAGCTTTTAAACTGACTGTAAGTAAGGCTTGGAATTACCAGAGGGTCGCCCCCCGAATCATTTGCATAGGAAGTGCCTTCCGTCATTACAAAATCTATCGTGTCGTTGGCGGCTGTGTCAAACGAAGAATAGACACCCTTCATTTCGTTAAAGACTACACCCTGAATGCAGGGCTTGCCGTTTTCGTCGTATTCAAGGCGGTGTCCTTCCTGCATAAAGATTTCCTTTCTTAACAGAGGAAAAAACACAGCATCAGAATAAACTCCCATTAAGTTAAAGTAGTCGGCCTTTACCTGAGAACTTGCTGGAAACGCTGTATGGTCAGAAGCGGTATATGCGTTAAGGTAAGTCTTTATGCTTTGGTTTGCAAGACGAATAAAAGGGTCTTTAAGAGGATACTTTTCTGAACCGCACAGGACACTGTGTTCCAGAACATGAGCCACACCAGTGCTGTTTTTGCATGGAGTACGAAATGCAAAGGCAAAAAGATTTTCTGGATCGGCATTTAAAAGATGAAAAACCTCCATGCCCATTGTTCTGTGTCTAAGGTAGATTCCCGTAGAAGCACAGTCGGGAACAGGCACCACATCTAAAACTTCAAATCCGCAGACAAGATCGCCTTTTTTCATACATACACCTCACCGTCGTCGCGGCTCTTAATGTAAAGTTCACCCTCTTCCCAGGCACGGCGAAGCTTTGCATAAAACCAAGAAGTAAGCCTTTCACTGTCGCTCCTTCTTATGGGGAACTGAAGCTGCTCTTCTTCAAGAATGACATCTCCCCGTGTTTTGGAAACATTATGCAGAAGTTTTGTTCTAAACTCTTCGTTCTTGCCGTAAATCAGAATGGCAATATCTGAATCGCTCATATCGTGAAGAACCTTCTGCAGATAGCGGTCGTCACTTTCAAGAACATCTTCTTCGGTAAAGAGGCGTTCCCTTAGGTCAGCACCAAGTTCAGGATCTTGACTGCTAAGGTTTTTAATTATGCTCTGTTCCACAAGAGGATCCATGCGCTTAAGAATTTGTGCAAGCACACCCCTGCCGTCAAGGTTCTGGGAATTTTCAGTATTTTGGGTAAGCATTTTTTCGTGCAGGGACTTGTCTATATTGCTCATTATTTCGGGAGACACAGGCTTCATTTTTGCAAGACGCAGAACAATGGCTTTCTTTAGTTTGTCGTCCATTGCACTAATTACATCCGCAGCCTTTTTAGGTTCTATTTGAGAAAGCACAAGAGCCTGCACAGCCTCGCTTTCTCCGTCCAGAAGGATTCGGATTCTTTCGCTGTTTGCATCAGCCAAATATTCAAAGGGCTTTCCCTGAGAGTAAGGCACAGATTTTTCTATAAGCTGCTGAGCTTTTTCGCTTCCGTAGGCTTTGGTAAGAATACTTCGTGCAGTATCCAGTCCGCCGTCTTCTCTGGACTTTTCAAGAAGAGCGTTAAATTCCGTAAGTACCTGTTCAGCCTCTTCCTTGCTTACACTTTTTATGGAAGCAATTTCAGGAATGATTTTTTCAGTCTGTTCCTCGGTAAGATGAGGCATTATTTTTGCAGCTTCGTCAATTCCTATTACCACAAGAAATTTAGCAACCCTGCGGTATATACTTTCGCCTTCTCCTGTCTTGGGAGCTTCTGGGACTTTAATAAGTGCGCCAGATTTAAGTGCATCTGCAGCATTTTTTACATCTTCGGGAGTGGCAGACTTTTTCTTTTCAAACCAAGTACCTGTCTGGGCTGCCCTTTCCGCTTCCCGTAAAGTTTTTTCATCTTCCTTTTTGCTAGAAAGAATTTCTGCAACCTGAGAGTTAACTTTTTCAAAAATAGGTTTATGAACTAAGGGCTTTTTTTCTTCAACTTTGCCTGTATTTTTCATGTAGGCGTTAAGCCTGTAATCGTTGGAATCCATAGATACATTCTATAAGTAATAGACTTTAAAATCTAGCCCATGCTACAATGGTGACATGAAACTCCTCCACACATCCGACTGGCATTTGGGAAAACTCTTTTTTGAACATTCACTTCACGAAGACCAGCTTTATTTTTTTAGTCAGCTAAAGGACGAACTTAAAACCGAAAAAGAAAAAGGTCAAGGCTACCATGCCCTTGTAATTGCAGGAGACATTTACGACAGACAGGTTGCCCCCTCGGATTCTGTTTACGCTTTGGGAGTTTTTATTTCGGAACTGCACGAGGCCTTTCCTTCTCTGCACATTTTTATGACAGCAGGAAACCACGACAGCGCAGAACGGCTTTCTTTTTTGCAAGCCCCCCTAAGCAAGCAGAACATTCACATTTGCTCGGACTGTAAGAATATGACCACACCTGTAATAGTGGATGACACAGCAGTTTATCAGCTTCCCTACCTTACTCCAGGATGTGTAAGGAACAAAGAAGAAGCGGACCTTTTTGAAAGAAAGTTAAGAAGTCAGCAGGAACTTTTAGACGAGGCTGTTAGGCAGATTGAGGAAGCCCATAAGAAAAACTACGGCGGAATGCAAAGCCTTTTATGCGCCCATCTTTTTGCATCGGGAGCAGACATAGGAGAGTCCGAACGGAATGCAGTCGGTACGGCAGACCAGATAGACGCAAAGACACTTTCTCCTTTTACATATGTTGCACTGGGACACATTCACAGCGCACAGAAGGCGGCAAAAAACGCATGGTATTCAGGATCTCCCCTTTCCTACTCATTTAACGAAAAGCTTACAAAAAAATTCTTTATGAGGGTTATCCTAAGCGATGGAAAATTTGAACTGGAAAAAATTCCAGTAAAGCCTCTTCACGAAGTTTCAGTAATAAGCGACACTTTTGAAAACGTCCTTCATGCAAAAAAATATGAAGACTATAGGGACAACTACATTCAAGTTTTGTGCAAGGACACGGAACTTATTGCCAACCCCATGTCTCTTTTGCGCACAAGGTTTCCCAACATTCTTTCTTTTACATATGCACAAAGAGAAAGTTCAGTGGCATCAGCGACACTAGAAGAAAGGCGAAAACTTCTTAACAAAAAAGGCAGAGAGGGCAAGGCAGAAATTTTTAACGCATTTCTTGAAGACCTTTACGGAAAGGAAAACCTTGATTCAGATGCGATTGTAAAAAAAGAAAAGGCCCTCTTCCAAAAACTTGCAGCCCAGCTGGAGGATGAAGAATGAAACTGCTTAACCTTCACATGAAAAACATAGGGCCATACCTTGACCAAACCATAGACTTTACCCAACTTGAAGACATGTTCCTTATTACAGGAAAAACTGGAAGCGGAAAGACCACAATTTTTGACGCAGTAACATACGCACTCTACGGAAGCCTTCCTGGAAAGAGGGATGTAACGGGAGAGGCACACATACACTCAGACTTTGCAAAGGAAGAAGACGAAGCATTTGTAGACCTTACTTTTTCCATTGGGGAACAAAAGTATCGGGTGCAAAGAAAAGTTCCCGGCGTAAGAATAACACGCACTGGAAACAGAACAAAATCCACAGGCGAAGTTGACCTTTCTGCATGGGACGGAAGCGTATGGAAAAACTGGGAAGGAAAGTCTCTGGAAATAAACAGAAAAATTCAGGACGACATAATAGGACTTACAGTTGACGAATTCAAACAAATTGTACTTCTTCCCCAAGGAGAGTTTGCGGAATTTCTAAGCCAGACTCCGATGCAAAGAAAAGAAACACTTTCAAAACTTTTTCCCGTCTCATTTTACACAAGGCTGTGCCAAAAAACGGAAGACCTTGCAAAAGAGGCAAAGCTAGAAATGAGCCGAGTGCAAAAAAATCTGGAGGAAGCGTTAAGAAATTTTGACGGCGAAGAAAGAGAGGCTCGCCTTTTGCAAATAGAAAAGGAAATGTCTGCCCTTCAAAAAAGCACGGAAGAATTTAGTCCCAAGATTCAGGAGTTTGTAAAAAAACACACTGAGGCAGAACAAAAAAAGGAACTTGCTAGGGAAGCCTTAAAACTTGCGCAAGAAAAAAATCTTCTTGAAACAAAAAAAGAGCAAATGAAAGTTCTTGAAAAAAAACTTTCAAAGGCACAGGAAGCCATGTTCCTTACCGAAAAAATAGGTACAAAAAAATCCCTTCTAGAAAGAATTGACCAGCAGAAAAAAGATCTTCAATCTTTGGAAGAAAACCTTGCGAAAGAAAAAGAAAAAGCAGAGGAACTAAAGAAGTCTGCAGAAGAAATGAAAGAAGCCGCACAAAGAAAGGCAGACCTTGACATACAGATTCACGACAGCGACGCTGCAATGGAAAAACTTAGTCTGATAGAAGAAGCCTCAAAGAAATTTGAAAATCAGAAAGAAAATGTCATTCAACTTTACATGCAGACTTATCCTGCGGCACAAAAGGCTGAACAAAGCTTGCTCCAGTGCGAAGAAGACATTAAGTCAAACATTCAACTTGCAGAAAAAACTCGAACAAGCATTGAATCCCTTACGGAACAGAAAGCCAGTCACGAAAGAAACGAACTTTCAGTAACACTTGCCCTTACCCTTAAAGATGGGGAAGCCTGTCCTGTATGCGGTTCAAAGACACATCCCTGCATTGCGGTAAGCCATGCTACAGAAATAAGCTTTGACGAAGAAATACAGATTCAAACCGCTGCAAAAAAAGCCCTTGAATTAGACAGGGAAGCCTTGTACGGCAAAAAGGAAAATCTTCAGGTTTCATGCCACATGCTCAGTTCAACTATAAGCGAACTTGAAGAAACTGCAAAAAGATACGGAATAGTTCTTCCGCAAAAAGAAAACATTCCTCCTCGTGAAAAAGAAATTCCCTCGCGGAACAACATAGAAAAACAAAGGCAGTGCATTTCTGAGGCACAAAAATTACTTTACGAAACTCAGGGCAAGGTGGATGCTCTAAAGGGAGAAAGAACTCTTGACAGAAAGTCCCTTGAAAAACAAAAGCAAAACCTTTGCATGGAAAGAAAAAGTCTGGAAGAAAAAACTGAAGCCTACGAAAAGCAGGTACAGAAAAACATGCAGAACATTACTTCTCTTTCTGCAGAATGCGATTCGGTAAAAAATTCCATGGAGCAAAACAGTCTCCTTATGGAAAAAACAAAAAAGGAAATTGAAACTCTACTTTTGCAGACTGCATTTAAGTCGGAAGAGGAAGTTCTTTCTTCTGCAATGGAAAAATCCCACTACGATGAAAGTCAGAAGGAACTTAAGAACTTTACGGAATCCTACCGCACCGTATGCGCAAGGCTTGAAGCAAACAAGACTGATCCCACTCTTCTTGAATCCTACGAAAAAGAATGTATGGAACTGAAAAAAAATCTTTCCGCACTCCAAACAGAACACGAACAAGCTCAAAAAGAAATTTCAAGACTAAGAGAAGAAAAACAGACTGTAGAAATAGAAAGAAATCGCATACAGGCACTTGAAGAACAGGGCAAAAAACTTGGCAAAGAAAACGAAGCCCTTATCCGTTTGGACGATGACATTAACGGACGAAAAAACAATCCTAAGAAAATTGCATTGGACTCATGGGTTCTGGGAACTTTTCTTGAGGATGTTCTTCTTGCCGCAAACCTGCGCTTTGAAACAATTTCTTCGGGACGATACAGATTTAATTTGCAGACAGAAAAAAAAGGCGGTCATGGCGAAAAGGGACTGGACATTACAGTAACCGACACCTACACGGGACTGGAGCGAAGTCCACTTTCACTTTCGGGCGGAGAAAAATTCATGGCATCCTTAAGTCTTGCCCTTGCCCTTACAGATGTGGTTCAGGCACAAAGCGGCGGCATAACGCTAGACTCTCTTTTTATTGACGAAGGATTTGGTTCCCTTGACGAGGAAGTGCTTTCAAATGCAGTTTCGGTTTTGGAAAGCATAAGAGAAAACAAGACAGTGGGAATCATAAGTCACATTGCATCACTTAACGATCCCATAAAAAACATTCTGCATGTAGAAAAAACAGAAAGCGGCAGCACCGTAAGCATAATAAAAAAGTAAAAAAAATGGGAAAGCCCAATTGGACTCTCCCATCTAAAAATCTAAAACAGGCTAAAAATTACAGGCCTGCAAAGGTTGCTATAAAGACACCAGCCGCTACGGCAGTACCAATTACGCCGGAAACATTTGGTCCCATTGCGTTCATCAGCAGGAAGTTTGAAGGATCCGCCTCTTGACCCACCTTGTTTGAAACACGGGCCGCCATAGGAACAGCAGAAACTCCAGCAGAACCTATAAGGGGATTTATTTTCTTACCCTTTGGCAGGAATACATTCATCAGTTTTGCCATAAGGATTCCGCCTGCAGTAGCAATGCAGAATGCAACCAAACCAAGTACGATGATTCCGATAGACTTTGTGTTAATAATTTTTTCAGGAGTCATCTGACTTCCAACGCCAAGAGAAAGCAAAATGGAAACAATGTTCATCATTTCGTTTTCCATGGTCTTTGAAAGCCTGTCTACAACACCACACTGCTTTACAAAGTTTCCAAAAGCAAGCATTCCTATAAGGGGAGCGGCAGGAGGAAGAAGCAGGATTGTCAGAACCAGAAGCATCATTGGGAAAAGAATTTTTTCTGTCTTGCTTACAGGGCGAAGCTGATCCATGCGGATGAGCCTTTCCTTTTTGGTAGTAAGAGCCTTCATAATTGGAGGCTGAATTACAGGAACCAGAGCCATGTAAGAATAGGCTGCTACTGCAATAACAGCCATAAGTTCAGGAGCAAGTTTTCCAGAAACATAAATTGAAGTAGGACCATCGGCACCACCAATGATTGCAATTGCACAGGCCTGAAGAATAGTGTAGTCGGTGTTAAGCCCCGGAATCAAATTCATAAGGGCAACGCCAAAAAGCGTAAAGAAGACGCCCAACTGAGCGGCAGCACCAAGCAGAGCAGTTTTGGGGTTTGCAATAAGAGGACCAAAGTCTGTCATTGCACCAATGCCCATAAAGATAAGCATGGGGAAAAACTCGTTTCCTACGCCGGCACTGTAAATTATGTGCAGCATTCCATCCGGAGCGTCACCCATTCCTGCACCCGGAATGTTTACAAGAATTGTACCGAATCCGATGGGAATTAAAAGCAGAGGTTCAAAGCCCTTTGCCGCACCCAGCCAGACAATTACAAATCCTACGATAATCATAATGACATACTGCCAGCCAGGAGCCCTGTCAGAAAAAGCATCGTCTGCATGTGCCATTGCATTTTCCTGAGCAGCCTCCTGCGCTTCTTCCTGAGCAATTTCTTCAGCAGTTGCCCGATGAATCATCTTGTAAATACCAGTAGACTTGCCAATGTTGGTAAGGAAAGACTTTACCGAAATGTCGTATTTTCCGTTCCAGTCTTCCGTTTTTGCAATGACACGATCTACACCAGTTTTTGGAGAAGCCTTGTCCTGAGCAAAAATGTTGGTACCAAGAGAAATGAATGCCGCAACAGTAAGAAGTGCAAGCATTATAAAAGCAATTTTCGTGTTGTTCTGAGCTTTTGATGTAGGCATTGTTCCTCCCCTATCAGCCGATTTCAGCAACAGGCTGACCGTTAGAAATCTGTGCGCCTGCAGATGCAAGGAAGTGAACCTTACCCGAAGCACCAGCCTTAATCTCAAGCTCCATCTTCATGGACTCTATTACGATGATTGTATCGCTTGCACCAACACTTGCGCCTTCCGAAACAACAGTGCGGAGGAGAACACCAGCAACAGGAGCCTTTACAACTTTGCCTGCACCAGTGGGAGCACTTGGAGCGCTAGGAGCAGGAGCAGTCTTTGCAGCGGCAGGTGCAGAAGCGGCAGGTGCAGAAACAGCCGTACCAATTTTTGCCAGAACCTGACCGTTGGAAACCTGAGTTCCGGCGGCAACAGAATAGCTTACACTTCCGTCTACAGGAGCCTTTACTTCTAGTTCCATCTTCATGGATTCTATGATGATTATGGTTTGTCCCTTTGTAACCTGAGTTCCGTTTGCAAAGCACTGCTTAAGGAGGGTACCAGCAACAGGAGCCTTAACATCAACTCCTCCAGTAACAAGAGGAGCAACGGCTGGAGCGGCACTTGCAGCAGGAGCAGCACCAGCAGGACCAAAGCCTACGCTGTAAGAAGTTCCGTTAACAGTTACATTCATGCTGTCACCAGCAGGACCACTTGTTACGGCATAGGGAGTTCCGTTTACGGTAATGGTGTATGAACCGCCCTTTCCTGCAGAAGATGATGCAGGCGCTTCCTTTTTTGCACCAAATGTTTTTTCCGCATCAACAGGACCATTTGCTCTGTTCTTGAAGAATCCAGGTGCAACCTTAGGGAACATGGCGTAAGTAAGGGTGTCTTCTACAGAGCCGTTACCACCGTTTGCCTTTGCCTCGGCAACCATCTTGTCCCATTCGGGTTCAATTTTATCAGCAGGGCGACAGGTAATAACTTCTTCCATCTTGTTCTGCTCAAGAGCCTTCTTTACAAGGTCACTGTTTGGATCGGCAGGAAGTTTTCCGTAGCGTCCCACAAGAAGGTCACGGAATTCCTGAGTCATATTGTTGTAGCGTCCGAAGAGTACATTGAATACAGCCTGAGTTCCTACAATCTGACTGGTAGGAGTTACAAGAGGAACATATCCTGCATCCTTGTGAACCAGAGCAATCTCTTTAAGAACATCATCAATTTTGTCCAAGGCACCCTGCTGCTTGAGCTGACTTTCAAGATTAGAAAGCATACCGCCTGGAACCTGACTTACCAAAATGCGAGTGTCGGCACCAAGGAATTTTGACTCCAAAGAAGCATAGTGCTGGCGAACTTCGCGGAAGTACTTTGCAATTTCAAGAAGAGCCTTTGTGTCCAGTCCAGTGTCGTAGGGAGTTCCCTTGAGCATTTCTACAACAGTTTCTGTAGGACTGTGAGAAGTACCCATTGCCATGGAACTGATTGCAGTGTCAAGAATGTCTGCACCAGCTTCTGCAGCCTTAAGTTCCGTTGCAACTGAAAGTCCCGTTGTTGAGTGAGTGTGGATTTCTACAGGCAGGTCACATGCCTTCTTTACAGCCTTAACAAGTTCGTATGCATCGTAGGGCTTTAAAAGACCAGACATATCCTTTATACAGATTGAATCGGCACCGAATTCCGCATAGGTTTTTGCAAGCTCGGCATATTTTTCTATTGTGTGATAGGGAGTTACAGCGTAGGAAATTGCCATCTGAACATGTTTGCCTGTCTTTTTTGCAGCCTTTGTAGCGCGCTCAAGGTTACGAGGGTCGTTGCATGCGTCAAAAATTCTGAACACGCCAATGCCGTTGTTTGCGGCGGTTTCGACAAACTTGTCTACAACATCATCAGCATAGTGGCGGTAACCCAAAAGGTTCTGTCCGCGAAGGAGCATCATAATCTGATTGTTGGGAAGGGCTGCGTGCAGTTTTCTAAGGCGCTCCCAGGGGTCTTCGTTAAGAAAGCGGATACAACTGTCGTAAGTTGCTCCACCCCATCCTTCTACGGCCCAGTAGCCGATTTTATCTATCATGCCACAGGCGGGAAGCATGTCGGCAGTGGTCATACGGGTTGCATGAAGCGACTGATGTGCGTCACGCAGAACAAGTTCAGAAATGTTTACCTTTGACATATATTACTCCTAAAATCCTATTGTTTTTCGTGAAGTGCTGCGGCAATGGCGGCAACTACGGCTCCTGTGTCTACCGACTGAGTTGGTGCGGTGGCTGGGGCAGACGGAACCGAGGCTGTACCCTGTGGGGACTTCTGAGGCTCGTCCTTATCAAGATGCAGGGCATGCAGGACGCCGTGCAAAAGCTTCATGGAAAGAATCATTATAATCAAAAACGAAAAAACCACTGCCATACCTAGCAGAGTAAGGATTCCGCTTTGACTTAGCATTTGAGAAATAGTCATAAGACCTCCGCCCAACAGTATATTGAAAAACGGAGGCGATTTCAATAGCCTGATTTTCTTTTACATACTTAGAGATTTCCATCTAGTCAAAATGCAAAGTAAATGCTATAATGGAAGAATAAGACGGAGGACAGTATGTACGCACTTTCTATTGCAGCATGCATTCTTTTTTGCTTGGATACCATACTAAACTGGACGGGAAACCTTCTTAACAAGAAACCGCTTGCAGACAGTTCGAAGCCGCTCCTTATGCCGCTTCTTGCCCTAACAGCGATTCTTGCTCTGATTCCTGCTGGTGCACCTAAGGCCCTGCTAGTTGTCCTTGTGGTAGCCCTTGCCTTCCACACACTGGGAGACATCTTTCTTATTTCCGAAAAAGAAAAGCACTTTTTAATTGGTGCCGGATGCTTTCTTATAGGACACATATTTTACCTGACCATATTTGGAAAAGCCTTTGCCTCAATGCAGCCCTGGTTCTTTGCTGTAATGGTGGCTGTTCTTGTGGCGGTCGCAGTGCTACTTTTCCTTGGCATGAAAAAACAGGGGCTGGCCCTTGCCATAGGTGTTCCCGTCTATGCGGCAGTACTCCTTACCCTTACATTTGCAGGACTTGCGGGAGTACTTGGCTCATATTCATCAGGCTCAATTTTCGTACTCATAGGCGGAATCCTTTTTGTGGCTTCTGATGGAATGATTGCCCTTTCCGGCTATGTAAAGAAATTTCCCGGATACAAGTTCTGGATTATGTTTACCTATGTCATTGCCGAAGTCCTTCTGGTTCTTGGCATGGCCCACCCATACATGTTCTAGAGAAAAATTAGGAGGAAAAAAATGAAGAAACTTAACGCCCTTGTTGTAAGCCTAGCCCTACTTACCGTAGCCGCATTCACCTCATGCGCCCAGTTAAATGAAAGGGCACAGGTAAGTTTTAGCATAGACACCGCACAGCTTGCACGAAACCTTTCCCTTGACCCAAACGAAGGTAGCACAGACCTCTGGATTGTTGCAACCATGGAAGGCACATCTGGCACTACAGAAACAAAAGCAGTACACAATGCAAAGGTGACGACGCAAAACCCGCAGCAGACAGCGGGGTCAGTATCTGCAGAATACACGGAAATTACATTTGACAACTTTCTTGTAGGCGACACCGTTACTGCCTATGTAGATGTGTATTATATACCTAGTTCTGCTTCGCAGAATGTTCAAAATTACTGGAGGTATACAGGAACTTCCGACAGGACTTACCTTGACTTGTGGGAGAATAAAATTTCGATGACGCTGAACGAGGTAAGTCCAGAAGATGTAGAATCAATAGAGGGGCTGCCTCTAAATTTCTCGACTTGCACCTATAAAGGTGAGTCTTTAAGTATTAGAGACGGAGAAAATAAAACTCTCGCCTTTTATAGCAATAACACCTATACAATAAGTATAGATGACTCACCTATATCCCAAGGAAAATGGTCTTGCAAGACATATTCCTATGCTCCAGATAGCTCCGATAACTTAGTAGCAGACGGCAGAGAAATTGCTCTTACCGAATACTGGTACCTTGACCCAAGAATCGACACAGAAGATACCCCAGACTTTAAATATCTCACTTTTGGAGGAAGCACCCCTGTCATCGTTATGCCTCGAAAAACTCAGACCGTCATTTTTACAAAAACTGATCCCGAGAGTGTAATTCTGTCAGGTTCAGTTAAAAGCGGCAGTGGTATAACATTCTATATTACACAAGAATCTTAATACTCTTTACACAAAAGCCCCCTGCTCCCTTGCAGGGGGGGCTTTTGTATAGGGGCTAGCTTTAGTTAGCGTGCAGGCGCAAAGTTTTTCTTGACGGCTCAGAAAAAATGCGCTATATTAGAAAAAGGAAAGGCACTCGCAACAAGCGTCCTGCCTCCTACAGTGTTTTAGGTCTCTTCAGACCCGCCCACTCTGAAGCTGGAACATAGCAGGGTGGGCTATTTTTTACTCTTCTTCTCTATTCCGTCTTCGGAAGAGGTGCCGAGTAATGTCGACGATAAGCCGGACAGCCGTAAGCACGACCATCAGCGTTTCATACAAACTCATAGCTACCTCCATAACAGTTATTCCGGTGTTACCCGGTAAGAGTTAGGAGGCAAATCCGCCCTTTGTTGCAAAGTGCCGCACGGTAAGTTTTACCTACACCGTACATATAATATATATATGCTGTTTTTTAAAAATTGACACAAAACAAGGTGGCTTAAAAAAATTATCTGGAAACAAGGGCGTTGAACAGAGCGTATGCGTCTATGCCGTTTACGATTGAACCGGGGGTAAAGCGGCGCAAAAGGTTTTCCCTTCCGTCCTGAAGATGCTTGCTTGTAATGCCGTGGCGGATTGAGGCGTCTGCTTCAAGAAGGGCTGCGTAATGGTCTGCAAGGCGCACAAGTTTTCCATCCACCGGGTTAAATTCATCCCTATTGAATCGCTTGTTAAGTTCTTCAAAACTCGTGTGCAAAACAGAATTATCTACAACAATACGATTTTCAAATTCATCACTGGTAAAGAAAAGTATTTCGTTACGATAAAAATCTTCCATGAGGGGAACAAGTTCCTTTGCAACAATCTGGTCCTCTATGTTTTTTACTACGGCGGGCAAATCATCCGTTGCCTGCTTTACAGGAGAAATTATGTCACGGGTAACACTTTCTGGCAGGTCGTGGAACAGGGCAGAAAAGAAATCGTTGTATAACCGTCTGGGGCACATCTTAACGCCAGACTCACGGGTAAAAAGCAGAGTCATAAGGGCTACAAAAAAGCAGTGACCCAAAACAGAAGTTGCTGGTACCCTAGGAGTCTGATTCCATCTTGTCTGAAACCTAAGCTGCTCTATGCGAAGCAAAAACTCGTAGGGCTTCTGCTTGGTCAAAAGAAGCTGCAGTCCGCGCAGATCTAGAAACTCCTGAATGTCGGCATTAACTTCTTTCTTTATGCGTTCAAGTCGCTCTGGTTCGTTTACTGGGCAGAGCATTTCCAGTTCTCGCAGAGTGGAATACTTGTGGGCCGCCCTGAACACCCTTTCTGTAGTCTGCTGATTAGGTCCATAGGGAATTGAACCACAGGTTTTTCCAATATAAAGTGTAAACTTTGAAAATAAGTCTGAATCATCAATAAGGGAGCGGTACTGTTCCAAAACCCACTCGTTAAGGCGCACATATTCTGCAGGATATTCTTCCCTTATTAGCCTTTGAACGGGGCTCTTTATGTCGCACAGAGCAATTTTACGCAGCAGTTCAAACACACTTGCGTACATCATCCATTCCCAGTCTATTTTTACGCCCCTCTCCTCTTCAAACTTTCCGATTATGTATGCGACAAAAAGACGCTCGGCATCCTTGTCCATCTGAACTAAATCAAAGGGACGCACCAAATCGTTCCAGCGCTCAATGGAAAATCCTTCAAAAATCTTAAGGGCAAATTCTTTTTTCACGGCATCACCTTTGTGCTAGCTTACGCGACCCGACTTCTGGTCAGACTCCATTTTTCCTTTCCAGACTGCGGCCTTCTTCTTAAGTTCCTCGGCATCGTCCTTGTCGCCCATAACGATTGCAATGCGACGCTGAGCAAGAAGAAAATTTATTGCCATCTTCATGTCGTCTATGCGGCGTGAAGAAAGTTCGTACTTATCGCGGTAGTCCTGAGCGCTTTGGTCAATCAGTTTTTTTATAAGGCGCACATACAAAACCGTGCTGTCGTATTCAGGAGAAGAAGGTTCAAAAAAATCTTTGGAGGCCTTTTTCATGTCGATAAGATTTTTTGCAACCACAGTAAAGCGTCCCCTCATTTCTACAAAGGACCACTTCCACTTTGAATTGTCGCCGAATGCATCAACCAGCATCTGAATGGCCAGCCCCAGTTTGCGTACCAAATAGTAGCGCTTTTCTACGGGAGTGTTTGCAATTCGTTCCCAGTTGGGAACCAAATCAGTGTAAGGGCAGTCAACATAGGCGGTAACAATTTCTTCCAGATAAATGATTGCCTTGTAGAGGATTTTTCGCGCATCGTTAAGGACATCGTTGTTTCGGGTATCCATAATGTGAACGGAAAGGGCATTAATCTGAATGTAAAGGGTTGAAACATAAATCATCTGTTCGGCAAGAAGGAGTTTCTTGTACTCTACTCCACCGGTGTCGTTTTTCATTACGGCAAGAATTTCCTTTTCCTTTTTGAGGGCTTCTTCAATTTCAGCCTTGATAGGTTTCTGCTTTTCGTTAAATTCCTTGCGGTCTTCTTCGGTAATTTTTGACATCACATTCCTCCGAACTTTTTAAGCATAGCGGCGGCATGTTCAAGGGATTCGTCTGAGTTGCTGTCTCCAGAAAGCATGCGCGCTATTTCCTTTACCCTGTCATCTCCTGTTACAGGGAAGACAAGTGTTGAAGTAGACTGTCCTGTCGTACCCTTCTGTATCTTTATTTGATTATGTGCATAAACGGCTATGCTTGCCAAGTGGGTAATGCACAAAATCTGCTTTTCTGCCGCAAGTTGTTTCATGTGGTTGCCAACGGAAACAGCAACCTCTCCGCCAATGCCTGTGTCAATTTCGTCAAAAATCAAAGTGCCTACAGTGTCTTCTGCGCTAAGGATTGTCTTTAACGCAAGCATAACGCGGCTCAGTTCTCCGCCAGAAGCAATTTTTGCAAGGGGAGCAAGGGCCGAACCAGCGTTTGCGCTTATAAGGAATTCTATGTTGTCCATTCCGTAAGGGCCGCACTGCTGGGTTATGTCTGTTCCCTCTTTTGAAGAAAGACTTACCTTAAACCTTGCGTCCTTCATTCCAAGCTGACTTAATATGCCTTGTGCTTCAAGAGCCATTCTGTCGGAGGCGCTATGTCGCTTTTCGCTAAGAGACTTTGCGGCAGAGTAAACCTGTTTTTCAAGAAGAGATATTTCTTTTTCTAGTGCACTCTTGTCGGCACTTGAGCCAGTAAGGGCTTCCAGTTCTGTCTGAGCATTCTGGGCGTAGTCAAGAACTTCCTGCAGAGGAGCCTTTGTATTAGAGGCATACTTTTTCTTAAGGCGATACATTAGATCCAGACGCTCCTGAACAAATGCAAGCCGTTCTGGATCAAAGACAAGGGATGAGGCGTAACTTCTGAATTCCTTTGCAATGTCGTCAACTTCGTAAAAAACAGACTGCAACCTGTCGTCCAAGTCTGAAAGTTCTTTGTCAAGTTCGGCAGCATGGGGAACAAGATTTTTAAGCCTTCGCAAGAGAGAAAGCACCGAGCCAGAAGATTCCGAAGAAGAGTCCAGCACAGAGTTGATTTCTTCTATATCGGAATAAAGTTTTTCAAACGAAGAAAGTTTTGCTTCTTCGGCCTCAAGTTCATCGTCTTCGCCAGCCTTAAGTTTTGCATCTGCAATTTCGCTTACTGCAAAGGAAAGCATTTCTATGCGATTGGCCCTTTCTGCTTCGTTAGTGTTAAGAGAGTCTAGTGTCCTGCGTTTTTCTACAAGAGTTGCATAAAGTTCCGTAAAGTTTTTTACTTCTCCTGTAATGCCTGCATAGCTGTCCAGAAAGCGCCTGTGTTCTGAAACCTTCATAAGAGACTGTTGGTCGTGCTGACCGTGTATATCTACAAGAAATGATGCAAAGGAAGCAAGGTCTGCCCTTGTTACAGGTGTGGAACCAATCCATGCAGAAGACTTGTTGGTGTCGCGCACAATTCGCCTTATAAGAATGCGGTTATCCTCGGCCTCCATGCCGTGTTCGGTAAGCCATTCCTGCGCACCGTTACCCTCAAGAAGAAAAGTTCCACTTACAGACGCTTCGTGGGCACCAGTACGAATCAGTTCAGTTCCGCCCTTTCCACCTAGAAGGAATGCAAGGCTTCCTATCAAAATGGATTTACCTGCACCTGTTTCGCCGCTTAAGACGGTAAAGCCCTTTTCAAATTCAACATGAGCCTTGTCTATGAGTGCAAAATTCTGAATGTCAATTTCTTCAAGCACGGGGACCTCCTGCCCAGTTCAACTTGCTTTGCAGGGCGTTGTAAAACTGAACTTGCGAAGATGCAACAAGAGTGGCCTTGTGTGCGGCAGTTCTTAAGATGACTACATCGTCAGTAAAAAGTTCAAAGTCAATCTGACCGTCTGCAGAAAGTCCTGTCTGAACTCTGGAAGGCAGAATGGTTATGGCTAGCTCTCCCTCAGGACTAAACAGAAGCGGTCTTGCAGAAAGACTAAAGGAACTTATGGGAGTAAGCAGAAGGGCATCCAAAGAAGGGTCTATAATTGGTCCACCTGCTGCAGCGGAATATGCCGTTGAGCCTGTAGCTGTTGCTACAATGATTCCGTTAGCCTTAAAGGGACCAAGGTTTGAATGGTTGAATGCAACATCCATGTTTATAAGACGGGATGCGGCGGTACTGGAAATTACCACATCGTTAAGGGCTGTTGTCTTAAATACTGTTGAGCCGCCCCGCAAAACCTCACAACTTACCAGTGAACGAGAACTTACCGAAGATCTGCCCTCAAGAAACTTTAACAGTTCTTCCTGCCAACGGTCTGCACGAACTCCTGCAAGAAAACCAAATTCCCCAAGGTTTACAGGAAAAACGGGAATGTTACGAGGAGCACATTCTCGGGAAGCAAAAAGAACTGTTCCGTCACCGCCCAAAGTAATTACAAAATCATGTTCGTCAAAGGCTGATTTTATTTCGTCACCCCTACACTCGGTACCGTCATAAGAAAAGACTGAACTTTTTACGCCCTTAGACTCAAGAAAATCCTGAATCTTAGGGTAAAGAGAAAGTGCGTCTTTTTTGAAGGTGTTTACAATCAGCAGGCAGTGATTCATTTTTCGCTCCCCCAACTGTTACGGCAAAGTAGAAAGAACCTTAACTATGCGGGAAGCATCTTTCTGTCCCAGCCTTGGATAGAGGGGAAACAGCGCGCACCTAAGCAGAAGAGAATTTGCACACATGCACTGGGAAGCAAGAGATTCCTGCCTTAGAGCGATTATTGAATTTTCGTAGGCCTGACGGACTTCTATGCCTTTCTTCTGAGCATAGGCCTTTACATCTTTAAATCCAGTGTTAAGTACAAGGGGGAAGGAATAAATTGTAGAGCCATAATCCTGAGCGCGTACAAAAGTCTTGTGCTTGCCTGACATTATTGCTCTTGTGTAAAGGGTGTAAAGTTCACGCCTCATTTTTTCGTTACGCTTGAATTCTTTTGTCTCAACATAAGCTAGGGCGGCGTTCATGTCTGGCATTAAATCTGTGGAGGGGGCTTCTTCTGCAATTCTTTTAAGAACACTCCATTCACGGCGACCGGGAGCCATTACTACGGCACCACCACCGGCTGTAACCACATCTCTATCTTCCATGCCAAAGATGGCGTAGACTCCGTACATGCCGGCCCTCTTACCCTTTGGTTCATCGTCAGCGTCTTCTGGATTTTGCGATTCTCCTTCCGCTGGCTTTTTTTCCTTAGGCTTTGCGGCTGCATCACCTTCCTTTACTTCTTCGGGATAGAATGCAAATGCCGACTGGGATATGTCTTCTACAATAGGAATGTTAAGCGAAAGATATGCCTGAATGTCTGGCAGAACGCCCATGCCCTCATGCAGGACAAAAATGCGTCCTCCATCCTTAATGCCCTGTTCAACAAGTTCTGGTGGAACAAGGCCGTCTTCTTCGCGAACATCAAGAACAAGAGCGGAATAGCCCAAAGCCTCAACAGTCTGAATCTGCCAGGCAGGAGCAAGAGCAGAAAGCATTACCTTTCCGTCTTTGGGAATATCAAGAGCCCTTAGCACATAATCAAGCGCGATGGCAGGACTGCGAACGGTAACGGCTCCGTCACATCCAGTAAGTTCTTTTACCGTCTGCACGAGTTTTTGACCCATTTCGCCTGCGCCAAGCTGTTCGTTTACCATGCAGGTAAGAACGGCCTCCATTTCTTTGCGTCTGATTGTAGAGCTGTAAGTCTGAATCATTTTTTATTCTATTTCTCCACTACCGGCGTGGTTCCAGAATTTTCTGAAGTTCCTTAGGATTAAAGAGTTTGCGTGTGTCAAGGATAATAAGGTAACCGGAAGTTTCCTGACGCACTACGCCTTGAATGTATTCCGTACCGATTCCGCTGAACATCTGTGGCGGAGGTTTAATTTCTCCCTTGTCTACAGAAACAACACGGGCAACGCGGTCAATGATAATGCCAATTTTGTTACCCTCAATGTCCAAAATGATGAATCCACCCTCATCGTCACCGAGGGAATCTTCCGAAGTAAGAACGGCCTGCTTGATGTGGAAGCGCTTATGCAAGTTCATAATAGGAATAATTTCGCCACGCAGATTGATTATTCCTTCTACATAGTAAGGCGCATTGGGAATGGGGCGCACATCCTGCACGCGGACAATTTCCTTAACGTCCATTATGTCAACACCATAAAGCTCCTCGCCAAGCTGGAATGTAACAAGCTGAAGCTGGGTATTTTCGTCGGCCATTTATTATCTCCTCTATAAAAAGCAGTATCCTCTTTACTGTATTTTACACTATAAAACCAATCTAGTCTACTATAAAAAGCGAAAGAACGGCAACTTTTCTTATACCGTAACTTTTAAGCAGGAGGGAACATTCTTGAACAGTCGCCCCCGTTGTAATAACATCATCAAGAAGAACCGCCTCCTCTGGGGGCTGCCCAGGATTTTTAAGGTCAAGGGCAAAGGAAAGGCTACCAGAAAGACGACCCGCCCTATCCTTTTTTTTCTGTTGGTCGGAAGACAGCCTAGTTAGGGCATGTACAATCCTTACCCCGTAGCGCATCTTAAGGACATTGCACACATCGTCAATCTGATCCCAGCCCTTTACCCTTATCTTACCCGGACGGGGAGGCACAGGAACCACAGTCATGCATCCAGAATGCCTTAGAAAGTTCATTACCGCCTCGGCAAACATAAGACACAAGGCCCTTTGCCCCTGCATCTTCCACGCAAACAGCAGATTCTTGTACCAGAGCCTGTAGGGGTGCAAAGCAAATACAGAGTCCGCACCAGAAATAACCCTCTGCTCCCTGCACTCCATGCACACACCCAGTTCGCTAACAAGAAGCCTTCCGCAATAGGGACACCTTTGGGCAGTCGAAAAAGCCTCTGGTCCACCTACGAACAAACTGCCGCATCTGGTGCACAGGGAAGAACCATACACCCTCTTACCGCAGGCAAGGCAGGTCTCCTCGCCAAACAAAAAGGAAAGCATGGTTCTAAGCAAAAAGGACAAAGAAGTCCTGCAGTCAAAGAGAAATTTTCTAATGTTCACTTTATTTGCCATACACTATAATAATATAAGAGAATAAGCAAAAATGAACACTAAACCCTCTGTTCAGGAGCGTTTTCCCATGCACTTTTTATTAAAAGATGGACGGTCTTCATAACCGCTTCCCTTGTTTTGGAATCCAGATGGGCGGCGGCTTTTACCATTTTAGTAACGCTGTTCCACCAGTTTTCGGAAAGTTCGGAGTTTGTAGAGGCGTCAGTGTGAGAAAGAATTCCAAAGACGGTTTCTATGAACAGTTCCTTTTGATCAAGCGAAAGCTCGTTAAACCAGCCGTTAATAGTTGCGCCCAAAAACTTACTCTGACTGTTCGTGTCTGGAAGTTCCTCAAAGCATCCAGGACCCACATACCAAGTAAAGGGGTCATGCTGCATAATACCTTTTCCGTCACTAGCAACAGTAACAAAACGGTCATCGTGGTCAAAGAGCATTCCTACAACAGAAAGTTCAGGAACAAAAGAATGCACCCTGTCACGGATTGCACGGTAGTCACCGCTTACAAAAAAATCCTTTTTAAAACCGGGACCGTCATTGTTAAACACGGCTCCAATCCTCTTTTTTACATCGTAAGAGGCGTGGCTTGCGGCATACAGGGAAAGGTTTCCTCCCTTGGAATGACCGCCTACATAAATCGTACCCTTTATGTTTTTTGCCGCATTTTCAAGATACTCAAGGGCATCCCTCTGGGCAGGAACCACATCCTTTACGCCAAGATTAAAGTCTTCCTTCCAACCCACTATAGTGTCGTCAGTTCCACGAAAAGCAATAAAGGCCCAGTCGTCAGAAATAAAAGTCGTTGCCGAAAACTGCTCTTCTGCGACAGTGTCCAGAACATCAACATGGGCGCCTACAAGAAGATTTCCAAAGCGCTCACTCTGGGCAGCAGTCTGCAAAAGTCCAACCGTTTCCTGACTAAGGTGGGAGCAAATCTGACTGCGCTCAACAAAATCTGGGGAAGAGGAAAAACGGGACTCAGCCTCCTGCAGTGTAACAAAATCCTTTTTCTTAAAGTCCGAAGTAATCAGTCCATAAAAGCGGGCATAACTCAGGGAACACAGAATGAGGGCATCAACCTCGTTAAATTCAGCACGGGAAAAATCAATGTCGCCTCGCCAAAAAATATAGTCCAGAATGTTTGCCATACTAACCTCTACTTTCATATAATATAGCAAAAAAATGCTCCCTTGTGTATAATTGACAAAACTTTTATAGCGAGGATTTTATGGAAGTAAAACTTGAATCAGAAATTGCACGCACTGAATATCCTGGAAGGGGAATTGTAATAGGCCTTAGCAAAGACGGAAAAACGGCCGTAACAGCCTACTTTATCATGGGAAGAAGCGAAAACAGCCGCAACCGTGTTTTTGTTACCGAAGGTGAAGGAATCCGCACACAGGCTTTTGACCCAGCAAAACTTTCAGATCCAAGCCTGATTATCTACGCTCCTGTGCGCGTACTGGGAAAGAACACAATCGTAACAAACGGAGACCAGACCGACACCGTTTACGAGGGAATGTCAAAGGGACTTACATTTGAACAGTCACTTAAGAGCAGGACATTTGAGCCAGATGCACCAAACTTTACTCCCCGCATTTCAGGACTCCTTCATGTGGAAGATAAAAAATTCGACTACAGCATGAGCATTTTAAAGAGCGATGACGGAGACTCTTCCTGCCACAACCGCTACACCTTTACATACGAAAATCCCAAAAAAGGAACGGCAAGATTCATCCACACATATGAAGACAACGGTAATCCCCTGCCCAGCTTTAAAGGCGAGCCTGTTGCGGTAACACTTCCAGAAGGTTCAATTGATAATGTAACCGATGCAATTTGGAAGAGCCTTAACCAGGACAACAAGGTGTCCCTCTTCGTGCGATTCATAAACATAGAAGACGGAACTTACGAGACCAGAATCGTAAACAAAAATAAATAATCCTGACAGGATAAATCCTAGTAGGATATTTCACCCTCAAGAACCCTGCGGAATGCGGAATTTTCCTTTTTGAGTTCCTTGCTTCCGCGGGTAATGTTACACAGCGAGAGGTTGTATTTTTTTGCAATCTCACGCTGAGTGGTTCCGGCATAAAGGGCCTTTACAAGGCACCACCTCTTTGCCAGATCCTTGCGCTCGGCCGGCGAAACAAGGCAGTCAAGAAACTCCCTCATAAACTGTTCGTCTTTTATTCCGGTAAGGATTCTGCACACCTGAGAAAAGGACTCTTCAAATTCCTTTGCAGTAGAACTTGTCACTTCAGTTTTCTTTGTAGCCATGGGGGCATTGTAGCATATTTTAAGAAAAAATCAAATATATGCAACAAACAAGACTGTACATGCTATCAGAAAATGTGTCGGTCAAATCCACGGTTGCGCGAATTTGGTATCAGACTCGCTCTGCTCGCACGCGCAAAATGGATTTGCCACAGCATTTTCTTACCGCATGCACAGTTTTCTTTGCATGACACTTTTTCAGTCCTTTTTCGCTTACGCCTGTCTTTCCTGCACACCTTTTCACCGCAGGGCTTTTCTTAGCGTAAGATTTTTATCTCTTTGTAAAATGTATTTGCCACAGCATTTTCTTATACTACAGAAGTTCAAACTGGGAACTATAGAGTTTGTAGTACTCGCCTTTTTTTGCCATCAGTTCGTAGTGAGAGCCTGCCTCTATAATTTTTCCGTGATCAACATAAAAAATAGTCTCGCAGTTTTTTATTGTAGAAAGTCTGTGGGCAATAATAAAGCTGGTCCTTCCCCTAAGCAGTTTGTAAAGCCCCTTCTGCAAAAGAATTTCCGTCTCTGTGTCGATTGAACTTGTGGCCTCGTCAAGAATAAGAATTCTCGGGTCAGCAAGAAGAGCCCTTGCAAAGGAAATAAGTTGTCTTTGTCCTGCAGAAAGCCGTGAGCCTCTTTCCCTTACTTCCGTATTGTATCCTTTTTCCATCTGCATTATAAAGTCATGGGCGCACACTGTCTTTGCCGCAGCCACAACATCTTCGTCAGAAGCATTCATATTTCCGTAACGGATGTTGTCCATGATTGTTCCCTTAAATATAAAGCTGTCCTGCATCATTACTCCCATCTGGGTGCGAAGGGAATTTATGGTCATGTTCTGCAAGTCGTTTCCGTCAACAAGAATGCTTCCTGAGGTAGGATTGTAAAATCGACTCAGAAGGTTTACCAGCGTACTCTTTCCGGCACCTGTTGGTCCTACTATTGCAACAGAATCTCCCGGCATAACAGTAAAACTTACATCATCCAAAACCCTTATGTCGTCTTCATAGCAGAAAGACACATTTTTGTACTCCACTTTTCCCGTTATGGGAGGAAGCACTTTTGCATTTGGCGAATCGCAAACGGTAACGGGAGTGTCTATAGTTTCAAAAATACGCTCCACATAGGAAACTGCCGTAAGGAGATTGTTTATAAAATCCGCAAGAGTCTGAATAGGCTGCCAGAAACGGCTGATGTATGCAGTAAAGGCAACCAGAGTTCCCACTGTAACAGCAGAACCACCCATGCTAAATCCTGTAATTATCCAGCGGACTCCAAGGGCATAGACTGCAACTGTTGTAGCCGTAGAAATTATCTGAACAAAGGGACCCATTAAAAATCCTATGCGGACTGCATGAAGCCAAGCTCTTCTGTATGCTCCAGAAAGATTGTCAAATATGCGGATGTTTTCTTCTTCCCTAACAAAGGACTGAGTTACCCTGATTCCGTTTATGCTTTCTGAAATATATGCATTAAGGTTTGACTGCTTGTTGCTCTGCACCCTCCACAGCTTTCTCTGATGCTTTTTAAGAACCGTAACATAAAGGATGAATACGGGAAGTCCGCACAAGACCACAAGGGTAAGAGGCACATTTATTGCAAACATAAATGCAATTATGAATATGAGGGAACACAAGTCTGTTACCGTGTTTACAAGACCGTTGGAAAGAACATCAGAAAGATTGTTTACATAGTTTACAATACGAACCTGAATTTTTCCATGAGGACGGGAATCAAAATAGGAAAAGGGAAGTTTCAAGACATGCTCAAACAGGTCGTAGCGCAAGTCGTGAACTATGCTTTGTCCCACATTTGTCATAATCCTGATTTTTATTTTCATTGCAACAACAGTAAAAAGTGAAATCGCAAGCATGGCTCCACCCAGCATCAGTATTGATTTAAAATCCTTTGTCGGAATAAAGTTGTCCATAATCAACTTAAGGAAGTAAGGAAAAAGCATGCCCAGAGCAGCCGTAATCAGCATAAGGAAAATAATCATTACCATGCTTTTTGCGTGAGGCTTTACATATTTTCCTAAGCGCAGAAGCTGTGCAAAGTCGTAGGACTCTTCAAGACTTTCGTCCACATCATATTTATTTCTTGCCATTTACCTATCCTCTTTTGCATCATACTGATGATGATAAACTGACGCATAATATCCGCCTGCTGCCACAAGTTCTTCATGAGTACCCCGCTCTATTATCTTTCCGTCGTTCATTACAAGAATAAGGTCACAGTCCTTTACGCTAGAAATTCTGTAGGCAATTACAAAGAGCGTTCTGTTCTGCGTAACGGTTTTAAGCGCCTTCTGAATCTGAGTTTCAGTCTCCATGTCAACTGCACTTGTAGTGTCGTCAAGAATGATTATGGCAGGATCTTTTAACAGCGCACGGGCCAGAGAAATACGCTGCTTCTGTCCTCCGCTCAGTCCAACTCCTCTTTCCCCAACAATGGTATCGTAACCTTCGGGCAGGGATCGTATAAAGGAGTCTGCATCAGCAAGACGAGCCGCCGCTTCAACTTTTTCAAAGGGACAAGAAGGATCACCGTATGCAATGTTTCCTTCAATGGTGTCGCTAAAGAGAAAGACATCCTGCATTGCCATTCCGATTGAATCCCTAAGCCTGTGCATGTCCATGTCACGAACATCAGTTCCGTCAACAAGAATGCGTCCCGAAGAAACATCGTAAAATCTGCACAGAAGATTCATAACGGTAGTCTTTCCGCTTCCAGTGTTTCCCAGAATGCCCACGCTATGTCCGCTTTCAACAGAAAAACTTACATCCTTTAAAATGTGTTCGCCGTTGGTAACATAATCAACATGCTCAAAAGAAACAGAACCTCGAATTCCCTGAGGCAAAACAGGATTTTCTTTTTCCTTTACAACAGGCTCTTCTGTGTAAGTCTTGTAAATTTTGTCTATTGACGCCTTAAACCTCATGCAGTCGTTTATGAGCCATCCCATCATGCGAAGTGGCCATGTAAGCATCCACAGGTAGCCGTTTACAGTAACCAAATCGCCCAAAGACATTTCGCCCTTTATGGCAAGGTAGCCTCCAAAGACAAGAAGAATTACCGTAAGGGCAGTACTTAAAAACTCAAAAATGGGAACATACTTCTGCCAGATTTTTGAAGCGTTGATTTCGCTTGCTCGGTATGCGGCATTTTCTTTTTCAAATCGATTAAGTTCAAAACCTTCTTTTGCAAAGGCGCGCACAACCCTATTTGCTGCAATGTTTTCCTGCACATAAGAGTTCAGGTTTGAAAAGCACTGACGAACCTTAGCAAAGGCTGGACCTACTGCCTTCATCTGCAGCCAGACAAAGAGAACTGTAAAGGGAAGCACAGCAATGAACATAAGGGCCAGTTTTACGCTTACAAAGAAAATCATTACAAGGGAAGCAATGAGCCAGACACTGTTGCGAAAGAGGTTGTAAATTACATAGGCTACAAAATGCCTTACCGCATCCATGTCTCCTGTCTGACGGCTCATCAGATCTCCGGTTCTGTTGGCATTGTAAAAGGTAAAGTCTTCGTGCAAAAGTTTTTTGTAAACCTCGTGCCTCATGTCGTACAGTACACCTTGGGAAGATTTTTCAAAAAGCATAAGGGCAAGATACTGAAAGCCTTCGCGAAAGACAGAGACAAAAATAAGAAGCCCCATGCAGGGCCACAGGTACTCATATTCCTTACCCATGATTACATGGTCTACCACAAAGCCCGAAATCTTAGGATTGATGACAGACATTGTGGAAACGACGGTAATAATCACCAGACCAACAATCATCTTTGCCCGGTGTTTTTTAAGGAACGAATTGAACCACGAAATTGAACTCATGCCTCTTTTTTATAGCAAGACAGGACAAAAAGAAACTAGAAAAATTGCACAAAGAAACTTAAAAAAGCAGACAAAAACCCGACAAAGAAAAAGGGAAGTTCTGGGGAACTTCCCTTTTTCTTTGTCGGGTAACCCGGATTCGAACCGGGGACCTCTAAGTCCCGAACCTAGCGCGCTACCAGCTGCGCTATTACCCGAAAAAAAAACCCATCTTTAAAGATGGGTTGAAACGGGATGTACGGGACTCGAACCCGTGGTCTCCGGCGTGACAGGCCAGCGCGATAACCAACTTCGCTAACACCCCATAACAGGAGTGACTATAGCAAAAAAAGAACATCATGTCAATAGAAAAATTACAAATTTTATAAAATCCATTTCTTTCCGTTGACAGGCAGTTTTTAGAGTGCTATCATGTTCTATCACATTTAACATATTATTATAGTAAGGATTTTTTTATGGCACAGGAAAAACAGCATAAAAAACTTGACGGTGTAAAAATCGGAGCAATCATCATCCTCATTCTTTCGGCACTGGTCTTTGTCTTCTTTGGATTCGGAGCAGATGTCTACTCATCCCTTCTCAATTCAAACTCAAAGCTTCCCGTATTTGGAAAATATGAAGGTAGAAAAATAGAATACAAGCCCGGTACAGACTACTTTGTTCGCGTGTCAGAACTTGCACAGCGCTTCCAGAATGCAGGCTACACCATGGACACTCAGACACAGTACTATGTGTTCCACGAAGCATACATCCAGACAATTCAGGACAGGCTTTATACAAAGAGCGTTCAGAAAAGCGGATACATTGTTCCCGACTCTGCAATAAACCGCCAGTTGGTTCAGAACAGCCGCTTCCTTGACAACGAGGGAAAATTCTCACAGAAGATGTATTCCACTACAGACCAGTCAACAATCACTACCTTAAGGACAAACATTGAAGACGCCCTTACATTTAGCCGCTACGCTGATGATGTTTTGGGAAGCGACCTTTCTCTTGACGGAAACAGCCTCTACGGACTTAAGTCTGCCTCTGCCGAAACAGACTTTATTGCAAAAATGGCAGCAGAAAAGAAATCCTTTACAGTTGCCGCATTCTCTACAGACAACTTTCCAAAGGAAGAAGCAGTTACCTACGCAAAAGAAAATGGCGAAAAGTTTACAAGCTACGATCTTTCGGTAATCACTGTTGATGCAAAGAGCGATGCCGAATCAATTCTTAAGCAGATTAAGGCAAACGAACTTTTGTTTGAAGATGCAGTTGCAGATAAATCCGCAGGATACTATGCAGAAACTGACGGAAAAATCTCAAGCCCCTACCGCTATCAGATTGCAAATACAATCAAAAACGAGGAAGACATTGAAAAAGTAACCTCTCTTGCTCAGGGCGAACTTTCCGAAGTAATAGAAACAAACCGTGGATACAGCATCTTTAGGGCAGACGGTTCACCCAAAGCCGCAGACCTTACAGACGAAGCCACAGTTTCGCTCATTCTTTCGTACATGAAGACTTACGAATCAGGCTATGTAGAAAACTACTACTCCGACATTGCAAGAAACTTTATAGCAGATGCCGCAATCAACGGATTTGAAAACGCATGTGCAAAGTTTGGCATTGAAGCCCAGCAGGTTCAGGCCTTCCCCCTTAACTACGGAAACGCAGACTTTATTGCAACCAACCCCAGCGATATAACAAGCCTTACTGGACTTTATCTTAACGAAAACGCACTGGAAAAGATGTTTGCCCTTAAGGTTAACGAAATAAGCGAACCCTTTGTTTTAAGCGGATATGTAAATGTAGCGCAGTGCACGGGCATTCAGTCAGAAGAAACAGACACTTCTTCATTTGCCTCTCTTACTCTTGATGCCGACGACTCAAGCGCAAGAAGCACAATGCTCAGAAGCGACAAACTAGAAGACGACTTTACAAATGTCTTCTTTGACTACATGCTCAGCAGTTCTTACTAACAAGGCGAATGGAAAACATTCAAATGCAAAAGCCCCGTCTGGTTCCTGCCGGTCAGGGCTTTTCTTCTTTAAACACAGTAGAATACAAAAACCGCTTTCTCTATTCAAAATACAATCCAACTCAAGCCATTCAAAAAACACTTGACTCACTTACAATTTTACCTGGCACAATAGTAATTGCCTGTTCCCCCGCCCTTTGGTACGGACTTGAAACGCTGGAAGAAAAATGTGGCGACACCTCCATGATTATTGCCTTTGAAGCTGATGAAGTACTTTGTGAATTTGCAAAAGAAAATTTACCAAAAGAAAAAAACATTCCCCTGTTTTCAAAAAAGACACTCCTTAAGATGGACTCGCTCATAAGGGAAAAAACACTTACGGGAAACTACAGGCGTGTTATTCGGATAGACATGAGTGCTGGCGTTCAGTTTGAAGGCGAACTCTACAGCCGCGTAGAAGCCTCTTCGGAAGACATTGTGGCCTCCTTCTGGAAAAGCCGCGTTACCATTACCCTTTTAGGCCGACTCTTTGCAAAAAACATTTTTAAAAACCTTACTCTAATAAAAAAAGGTCTCACCCTTAGCGATGTGCGAAAAACCGTAGAAAAACCCATTCTTGTGTGCGGAGCGGGAGAAAGCCTTGACGCAACACTAAAAGACATAAAAGGCATGGAAAAAGATTTTTTTATTCTTGCCGTAGATGCTTCACTTTCCTGCCTTAGAGAAAACCACATCTGTCCTCATGCGGCAGTGGGCGTAGAAAGTCAGCTTGCAATACAAAAGGCCTACATTGGATTTAAAGGCAACGAGTTTCCAGTATTTCTAGACATATGTTCCAGGACACAGGTTGCACGAATGTTTTCTGACAGAGTCATATGGTTCTGCTCAGAATATGCCCATGGAGAATTTCTAAAAAAGATTGAAGAAAATTTTTTTGAGGGGGCAGTTCTTCCTCCTTTAGGTTCGGTGGGATTAAGCGCAGTATGCATAGCACTAGCCTTACGAAAAGACGATTCCATTCCCATTTTTGTAAGCGGACTGGACTTTTCATTTTCTGCAGGACGGACACATGCAAAGTCAGCACCGGCAGAACTTGCCCGGCTTTCTTCCTGCACGAAAATTATCCCCCATGAAAACTACAGTGCCCTACTGCCTCCGTGTTTTGCTGTTCAGACAAAAGACGGTTCAAAAATGTTCACAACCCCTTCCATGGCCCTTTATGCCAAGATGTTCTGCGAACAGTTTTCAGGAATGCAGAATGTGTATGACTCTGGCCTTTGCGGACTTTCTCTTGGCATAGAGCAGAAAAAACCTCAGGCAGGACAGTTTAAAAATCAGAGTGAAAAAAAATCGGCATTTGAAATAAAACTTGAAGAAAAAAACAGCAGTAAAAATCCCCGTGACTTTTACCGCAAAGAAAAGGAAGCGCTTTTAGAAATAAAGGACCTTCTTACAAACGGAGAAAATTCTTCCCACAGGGAAAAGACTATTTCGCTAACCCAACAGTTAGAAAATCTTCTTAAAGAAAGGGAATATCTTTACCTACACTTTCCCGACGGATACAAACTGAGCATGGAAAGCCCCTTCCTAAAACGCGTAAGGGCAGAACTGGATCCCTTTCTTCGCATAATGGAAGAAGGCTCCCTCTAGTCGGCATCCTTTTCCTTAAGCACTGCAAGGAATGCGCTCTGGGGAAGTTCAACATCGCCAGCCATAAGCATGCGCTTTTTACCTTCCTTTTGCTTTTCAAGAAGTTTTCTCTTACGGGTAATGTCGCCACCGTAACACTTTGCAAGAACATCCTTACGAACGGGATTGACAGTTTCGCGAGCAATAATCTGACTTCCTATTGCACCCTGAATTGCAATCTTAAACTGCTGACGGGCAATTTCGTCTTTAAGCCGCTCGCACACTTTCTTTGCCCTTTCAACAGCACTCTGCCTAAAGCAAAGTTGAGCAAGGGCATCCACACTTTTTCCGTTAAGAAGAATGTCAATCTTTACCAAATCAGTGGGGCGGTAGTCGGTAACTTCGTAGTCAAAGCTAGCATAACCTCTGCTGTAGGATTTTAACTTGTCGTAAAAGTCAAACAGAACTTCGGCAAGGGGCATGTCGTAGGTAAGTTCGACACGCTTTTCGTCAAGGTACTGCATGTTAGTCTGGGCACCGCGCTTAAGCCTGCAAAGTTCCATAATGCTTCCAAGATATTCCGCAGGAGTAATTATTGTTGCCTTAATGTAAGGCTCTTCGGCTGCTTCAATCTTTCCGTCGGGATAGTCGGCAGGATTGTCTACCGCAATTTCTTCCTTACCAGCGGCACGAACCTTGTAGCGTACAGAGGGAGCTGTAAAAATTACAACCTGATTAAAATCCCTCTCTAGCCTTTCCTGCACAATTTCAAGATGAAGGAGTCCTAAAAATCCGCAGCGAAATCCGTTTCCTAGTGCAAGAGAGTTGTCTTTTTCGTACACGAGGGAAGCGTCATTAAGCTTTAGTTTTTCCATTGCATCCTTAAGTTCCTCGTAGTCGTTTGAGTCGATGGGATAGATTGAAGAAAAAACTACAGGCTTTACTTCTTTAAATCCAGGAAGAGGCTCTGGTGCAGGATTTGAGGCAAGGGTAATAGTGTCTCCAACGCGAACATCCTGAACTGTCTTTATTCCTGCAATGATGTAACCCACATCTCCTGCTTCAAGGGCAGCTTTTTCTTCAAACTTAATTTTAAAAATTCCGGTCTGCTCAACCTTGTAGTCAGTAGAAGAACTCATCAGGCGGATTATGTCTCCTGGCTTAACCCTACCTTCCATTATGCGAATATGAACAATGACTCCCCTGTATTCGTCGTAGTGGCAGTCAAAGATAAGGGCCTTTAGAGGAGCGTTAATGTCTCCCTGTGGCGGAGGAAACTTTGTTACTATTGCTTCCATAAGGTCGTCTATACCCTGACCAGTCTTTGCACTTACCAACTGTGCATCGGAAGAATCAAGTCCAAGATCGTGGTCAATCTGTTTTTTAACGCCGTCTATGTCGGCACTTGCCAGATCAATTTTATTTATTACAGGCACAATGGTAAGATCTTGTTCAAGGGCAAGATACATGTTGCTTACAGTCTGGCTTTCAACACCCTGCGTTGCATCAATTAAAAGAAGAGCTCCCTCACAGGAGGCAATGGCACGGCTTACTTCGTAGGAAAAGTCTACATGTCCGGGAGTGTCTACAAAATTTAGTTCGTAGTCATGACCGTCCTTTGCATGGTAAGGAATTGTTACAGCCTGACTTTTTATTGTGATTCCCCTTTCTCTTTCAATATCCATGTTGTCAAGAATCTGGTTCATCATTTGGCGGTCTTCTATGATGCGAGCCTTTTGAATAAGCCTGTCAGCAAGAGTTGACTTTCCGTGGTCAATGTGGGCCGTAATGCAGAAGTTCCGTTTGTATTTTAGTTCAGTCATAATCACACCTAAAAATAATATGCGCTGTCTAAGGAGGAAGCAAGCTGAAGACTCATCTCTAGCCAGCCGTTTTTCCTTCGTTGCGTATAGAGAGTAACATATATATAAGATTTTGTCTTGTCAAATTCTATTCCCAAAATCTGAACAGGGTCGCCTTCTGAAAATGAAGTATCGTCGGCACTACTTGCTTTAAGAACTTTTGTAACCGTGTACATTTTTTTGTTTGACGCAGAAGAACGAAGCAGTTCCATGCCAAAAATTGGAAGCAGTGAATGTTCTATGATATCAGTCTGATAAATTTCGTAACCGGGAGAAGAAGGTCGCTCGTCAAGGTAGACAAGCACTGTCTTTTTTTCGTCCTCTGTATTGCGCACCCGAACCCTGCACACTACACCGCTCTGCATCTGCATAAATTTGTTCTGAAGGTCGTCAAGGGAAGAAATAACTGTTCCGTCAACCGCTTCTATTATGTCGTCAGGGCGAATGCCGGCCCTGTAAGCGCTTCCCCCGGGCATTACATACTGAACCAGTACGCCATTATTTTTTGCAGAGGCACCAGAAAGTCTGTTTGTTCTTCCGTAGGCTCCAATCCAAGGATGAGTTCTTTTTCCTCCTGCAAAGAGTATGGGAAGTTCGTTCCTAAGATATTCAACAGGAATTGCAAAGTTAAGCCCTTGATAATTTTCAACACCAGCAAAAACCACAGCCTGCACCCTGCCCGCTTCGTCTATAAGAGGACCGCCAGAGTTTCCGCTGTTTACCGCCGCATCAATCTGGAACACAACACCTTCGGTAAAGAGCCGCCTGTCCGTTGCAGAAATGATTCCGCTAGTAAGAGTTCTGTCCAGTCCCAAAGGAGAGCCTATTGCATAAACTCTGTCGCCTACATCAAGGTCGCTACTGGAGCCTAACGAAAAAACATAGGGAGCGGTTACTTCTGTCTTTAAAAGCGCTAGATCAAGAACCGAATCCCAACCCACAACTTTTGCAGGAATACGGGTGTCTGGGTCATCGGCAAGTTTTATGTAGAGTCTGGAAAAACCTTCGTAAGCCGGATCAACAACATCGCTTATGACATGATGGTTTGTTACAATGTATCCGTCTTCAGAAATAAAAAATCCACTTCCAAGAGTTGCATCCTGTACTCCCATGCCGTGGGAAACTTTAAATCCCTTGTCTACATACACAGTTACGGTGCCACGGATGTAAGAAGAAACCTTCTGCTGGCTTGCTAAAGATTTTTTTAATCCTGGAACATTCTGTACGCTTTGTGCTGTAAGTTCCGCCTTTTGAACGGAAAGAGAAGAAAGTCCTGCATAGGAACATGCCTCCAGTGAAGAAAAGCATCGTAGGGCAGTCATGCTGTCTTCTTCTTCAAGGGCAGTCTTGTATTCTTCTACCACAGCCTCTTCGCACAGGGAAAGAATCTCGCGGGAAATGTCGCAGTCATTGTTCTGAACAAGAAGTTTGGCTCGCCAAAGGGCACGGACATTTTCTTCCGAGTCCAATATGAGCCTAATCCTGTCGGCTTCGGTTTGGGCGCTGTCTGATGCAGTGTAGTCAATTTCTTCATAGGATTTTGTTCCTGCAGTCTTGTCCATTGTTCTGCAGCAGGAAAGAGCAAGGCTTAGAAAAAGGAAAACCGCACTGGTCAAACGCCTATTCATCATCATCCTCCGGAATTCTGTACAGAGGAATGAGCTTTGCAAAGTAATTGTTTCCTATGCGAACTGCAAGAACCTGCTGGTTGCCTTCTCGCACTATCATGCTCATGCCCTGCTCTCCGGTGGCATCAAGTTTTGCTATTGCGGCCTTTGCAAGCGCAGAAGTTCCCAAAGTGCCAATCCAGTAAAGGCGAGTTGAACCTTCTTTTGTAAGGGTAAGTTCACCTTCGTCTGTTTCTACACTGACTGGAACTCCGTCAATGGAAGTAACTGTTACAATCCTGCGCTCAGTAATCTGATAAAACTGAGCCTCTTCCTTAAGAGGTTCCTTTTCTCCAAAGGCATTTGTATTGCGAGGATAGCGTACGGAACGAATGTCCCACAAGCCGTCACCGTCTAAATCCCAGGAAGTAATTTTTCCTTCGTGGGGAAGATACTCTTCTATGAACTCTGGCACGGTGTCTCCATCTGCGTCTACAGAAATGTAACTAAGGTAAAAGCCTGCACCTTCGTCGGGAGTTCCAAAGAGATTGGTCATAACGGAACGCTCGTCTTCAAGACAATGCACAGCCATGCTTCCGTCATAATCGTAACCGTATACTTCTGTGGTTTCAAACGAACCGTTGTCGTCACGGTCTACAAGGCGAGAATATGGAAAGCCGTCGACAAAATGAGTCTGGGCGTAAACTTTTCCTTCTGAATCTGCGTAGGAGGCAAACTGAAGTCTTCCGTCAAGAACAGTAAATGTAATGGAGGCGTTTTCCTTTTCTGAAGAAGGCATTGAGTATTCGTAGCATGCAGTCATAAGCAGGTCGTCGGTAACAGTAGGTGCGTCAGGAATAAGCAAGGGCACATAAAATTCTGCACCTGTGGCAGCGGCTATAGACTGTTCTATTTCTATTGTAACAGGAGACCATGCAACTTCGTCCCTTACAAGGCGGAATGTGAGCAAGGTGTCTCTTGCAGAACCTCTGTAGACTGCGTAAGAAAGATAGGGAAAAGTATCCCAGTCAAGTTCCAGTCCCTGAGGAGGAATGAATGCATGAATGGGAACTCCAAAGTCTGCAATAATTTGCCAGTCAGTAATTCCGTCCTGATTTTTGTCGTAGATAATGTTGTCGGGGCGACCACGGTAGTACTTTACATACATGTTTACAATTCCGTCACCGTCGGTGTCCTGAGTAAGGAGTCCCTCAAAAGAAGTAAAGTATGTGTTGGCCTGAACCTTTACTTGGGTTTCGGTAATGCAGGGAATAAAATCTAGAAGGGTCTTTATGTCTATTTCTACATTTGCAAAGGAAGTAATGTAGTCAAAGGCTTCCTGCTGAGTAAGGAGTCCGGCATTAAGGGCAACCTTTGCAAACAGGGGATGCCTAAGTCCGCGACCGTTAAATGACTGCAACATGCGCACCTGTTCTTCGTCCCTTGCAAAAAGGGCTGCATAAATTTCAAGTTCCGTGTCCTTGTCTGGAGCCGCTGCCGCATACTGTGAAATTTTTGTAAAGAAAAAATCTGCCAGTCTGCGAACTTCCGCATTCTGACTTTGGGGATTTTCGTACTTGTAAAAGAGCAGGGGAAATCTTGTATCAAGAGGATATATTTTTCTTGCACTGTCAACCTTTGCTCTTGCCTTGGAAAGAGAGTCTGGAGTTGCAATTATATAATATGCCTTTGCCCGGATGTATTCTGCATCAGCGGAATAGATTAACGGAGATGCATCCAGTATTGCAGGAACAAGAGCAGCGTTTCCAGTGTCGCACAAAAGATCTGCATAGAGGACTCTTGCACTGTCTCTGTTGTAGTCAACCCATTCTCCGCCAGTTAGGGAAGCCTGCACCAGAGGAATGACTTCGGCCTTTGAGTCTCCCAACTGATTTTTTGCATAGGCCAACATGTAGTACAAATCCGAAATGGTATCGTCATAGGCAAGCCCCTGAGAAGCAAGGGATTCTACGCTTGACCATGCACGGGAAGAGGCATACTCCTTTGCAAGGGAAAGGCAGCGTAATGCAGTACGCCTGTTTGCAGTGGTCGCATTCTGTCCGTAGGCAAAACTTACTGCAAGAATTAAAAAACACAGTGTAAGGCAAACTTTATTTTTCATCAGACTTCCTCTATCCAACATCTATCTAACAATCCAATTTTCAAATCCAAGAAGACTTCCCCAAATGCAGACCAAGGGCTGGTCCTCCTTAGACAGATCCTGAACGACGGGAACATGCTGTTTTTTGGAACAAGCCTTCCATCCGTCCAGAATGCCCTTTATACTACGCATGCTTCCGTCTGCATTCCTTATGCTGTCTCCGCTTATGGGGCTTCGTATGCAAACGGGAAAAGACACGCCAGAAAGACTTATGCTTTTTCCGCAAGTCTCTTCGCAAAGGAGCATTCCACCCTCTACGCAGTGGGCAGAAAAACAAAAGTCTCCGCAGGAAACACTTCCCTCTTCCCTAAGTATAGCAGAGAATCCGCTTTCTGTAACTACCCTGCCCTTTTTTTGAAGTACAATTTTTTCTTCGTCAATAAGGGCTTCCAGTAAGCCAGTTTCGCACCGTCTGCTTTTTCTGTCATCTGCACACAAATGAGCAAAAGTACACAAATCCTGTACAAAAGAAAAAGGAACCCTTTGGGAAAGGGACAGTTCTTCCAGAGCAAGGTAGACAAGTCTTCTGCCAACAGCCCCACTGGAAGACGCAAAAAGTTTTGTGTCAAAGACTGCCGACTGACCTTCGCCGTTTACCCTTACTGCTTTGGAGAAAAGTTCACGGGCAGAAGAAAAAAGAGCTTCGTCATCTTCTGACATTTTTTGTCTTAAGGAAGACAGTGCGTTTTTCCATCCGGGAAATTCTTCATCCAACAAAGGAACAACACAAGAGCGTATTCGGTTACGCAAAAAGGTAGTGTCTGCATTCGTGCTGTCTGTTCTATAATCCTGCCCCAGAGCCTTAAGATATGACTCAACTTCGGTTCGGCTTACATCAAGAAGCGGTCTAATAAAGTTCCCTCTGCGGTAAGGAATGCCCTTTAGTCCTTCGGCGCCGCTTCCCTGCAAAAAGCGCATAACAAGGGTTTCGGCATTGTCGGATAATGTGTGGGCTGTACAAAGAGCGTCAACTTTGGTTGTCTTTATAAAATTTTCAAATGCTTCGTAACGGACTGCCCTAGCCGCTTCTTCAAGACCAGTTTTTCTAACCGAGGCAAGTTCGTAAATTCTGTTTTTAGGAATGTCTAAACGGGTACAGGGAATATTTATGGAGGAACACAAGTTCTGAACAAAAGATGCATCGCCTGAAGTTTCTTCTTCTCTTCGCAGATTGTGGTTTACCGTAATAACTTGAATTTTTGCAGAGGAAGGTAGAATGTTTTTAAGGGCAAGAAGAAGGCTTACAGAATCCGCACCACCGGAAACCGCTACACCCAGAGAAAGATTTTTGTCCTTTATGTTGATTCCGCACTTGACTAGGCAGGCAGAAACTTTTTTTTCAAATGCACAGACCATTTTGAGAAGTGTAGCACATTTGCAAAAAAAAAGCACCCTCCCCAAGGAAGGATGCCCTTATGCGGTTAAGCCTAAAGTAGAAAGCTAGCTAACAGCGATTATTTCTTTGGAGGTGCAACAGAAATAATAACATCTTCTGCAGGTGTCATAACTGTTACCTTGTCGCCCAGGTTAAGGTCTTTAACAAGGAGTTTTTCTCCAATCTTGATTGCAGAAACTTCGGCAACAACTGTTGTAGGAAGATCCTGAGGAAGTGCCTTAATTTTAATCTGAGGAATGTGCTTTACCATGAATCCGCCCTGAAGAACACCAGCAGGAGTTCCTGAGTAGTGGATTTTGTAAGTATAGATTACAGGCTTTGTTCCACTAACAATGTGGAAGTCGGCGTGAAGGTTTTTGTCAGCCTTGATGTCATATTCTGTAGACTGAATGAAAGCCATGTTGTCCTGACCGTCAATCTTAAGGTTGATAGTTGTTGAAGGGGTGATTGTGCGCCAAACCTTTGAAAATTCCGTAGCATCAATGTCAAGCATAATTGACTCGCCCTTTTCGTTATACGCAACTGCAGGAAGTCGTCCCTGTGCACGAAGTTTTTTTGCAACTCGCTTACCTGTTTCTTTACGGGTTTTAGCATTGATTACAAACTGTTCCATTGTAAGCTCCTTATAAAAAAATTATCAATTGTTTATAAATCTGGGACGGCTGGATTCGAACCAGCGGAATGACGGCACCAAAAGCCGTTGTCTTACCACTTGACGACGTCCCAAAATTGCTACAGTTTATCCAAGACACTGAATGAGGAATTATTCACCATCGGATTTCTCGGAAGAGTCCATTACATGACCCGCATTGAATTCCGCAAGAATTTTTTCCTGCATTTCGTTCCTGAATTCTGGGCTGACAGGATGCGCCACATCCTTGTACTCGCCTGTTGCCGTCTTGCGACTGGGCATTGCGATAAACAGCCCTGTCTTACCTTCGATGATCTTTACGTTATGAACGACAAAGCAGTTGTCAAAGGTAATGGTTACATACGCCTTTAGCTTTCCTTCATCATCTACCTTACGAATTCTTACATCCGTAACCTGCATAAGCCTTTCCTCCACTTTATATCAAGAACCCAGGACCATTACCTTCCATTTTTTGGAAAGTAGTTTCTGAGCTTTTAACGCACGCTCTTTTTCTTCAAAAATACCATACACCGTAGAGCCGGATCCGGACATGTCTGCAAAATCAGCACCATATTGATGCAGTTCTGCAAGGGCTTCCCCAATAAGGGGAATCTGTCGGACGACACAGGGCGTAAAATCATTTTTAAAAGTCCAAGCGCGGACGCCCATGGAGTACAACCTAGCAAGCGGCAGCCGTACAGTTGTATTATATGTACCATCTTCGTCCACCCATCTGTATGCGTCTGCTGTAGACACAGAAACAGGCGGAAAAAGCAAAAGCACTGTGTAATCGCTTCTTGGGGGAATTGCAGAAACCCGTTCACCACGGCCTTCTACAATGGCGGCGTAAGGCTTTTTTTCTCCGGCTTCCAAAAGCGCATGAGTAAAAAAGAAAACATCGCTCCCAACCTTAGATGCTATTGATTCGAAAGAAGTAGCATCTAGATGCGTGCCTAACAAAATGTCAAGGGATTGTAAAAAAGAAGAAGCATCACTTGAGCCGCCCCCCAATCCACCGCCAGCAGGAATGCGTTTTGTTAGTTTTACAGAAACGCCACGCCTTTCACCGGTCAGCACGCAGAAAGCTTTGTATGTAACAGTGATTGTGTTTGATAAGGGAAGTTCCATTTCGTCACACTCTACGACACAGGAATCCTTACAGTCCAAAAGGCTTACACTAACCAAATCGTAAACCGGCACAGTTGTAAAGATGCTCCGTATGTCATGAAAACCGTCGGAACGCTTCGGCATTACTTCCAAACCGAGGTTTATCTTTGCCGGCGCACAGACAGTTACACTGTTCATACGATGTTAATTTAACGAAAAAATGCAGGAGTGTCAAGTTACAAAAGACTGTGTGCAGGGAAACAGGGGGCTCTCGGGAAAACCAGCCTGTCAAAACGGCTTCCGCATTACACTTGTGCAGATGTTTTACCAGTCGTTTTTCCCTACGCCTGCTTCTCACGCACACGGCATTCTTTATCTACACCCTTGCCCTCAGCGCAGATGTTTTGTATATTTGAAGTGAAAGAAACTTAAAGGAGGCATACTATGGCAATTGCATTGAACGAAAGCAATTTTAAAAGCGAAGTGCTTGAAAGCACCACCCCCGTACTTGTTGACTTTTGGGCCCCCTGGTGCGGTCCATGCCAAATGATGGGTCCAATTGTGGAAGAACTGGCAGAAGAGCTTAACGGCAAGATAAAAGTTGGCAAGGTAAATGTGGACGAAAATCCTAACCTCGCTTCCCAGTATGATGTAATGAGCATTCCCTACTTTGTTCTGTTCAAAAACGGACAGGTAGTAGCTTCCCAAATAGGTGCCGTAGGAAAAGACGGACTTCTTGAACTAACGGCAAAAGCGTAAGCGTAAAAAAAATGAGAGAGCTGTGCTTCGACTGTCTTCGTCCCAAACAGTATTGCTACTGCAAATACATTTCGCCGGTTGAATGCGGAATAAAATTCATTTTCCTCATGCATCCCAAAGAGGCAAAAAAGCAGAGGACGGGAACAGGACGACTCTCTCATCTGTGTCTTCCCCAAAGTGAAATTCTTGTAGGAATTGACTTTACCAATAATGAACATCTTAACAGCCTGATAAATGATCCCAAATATCAGGCCTTTCTTATGTATCCCGGAGAAGATGCCCTTACTGCAAGTTCTTCAAAAATGAGGGAACTTCTTTGCCCCGAAAGCGACGAAAGTCAGGCTAAAAAAAAGATTCCCCTAATCATCATAATTGATTCAACTTGGTTCTGCTCAAAGAAAATGATAAAGCAAAGTAAAAACCTTCACACACTACCCAAGCTGTCCTTTAGCGGATCCTACAAAAGCATTTTTACATTCAAGACTGAACCTGAAGAGTACTGCATTTCCACCATAGAGTCATGCTACTATATGATTAAGGAAATGCAAAAGGAAAACCTGTGTCCCAAAAATGCAGACACTGAGCCCCTCATGACCGTCTTCAAAAAGATGATTGTATTTCAGCTCGAAAAGGAAAACGAGAGGATTACCCTAGGTCTGCCCAGTACCCATCCAAAGGATTACAAGTACACAAAAATAAAGGAAATACCTAACTTTAATTCTTCCGGCCAGGACTAAAACCCTTTGTTCCTGTAACAAACCAGTCTCTTGCAGAAGAAGAAAAACCTTCGCAATCAAGAAGTTCCACGCCCTTACGGCTTAGCGACTTTGTTGCGGCTGTTTTAAGTTCTGTAATGTTTGCGGCAGTTTCAAAAGTGCAGGAAGCCTCGCCCTCCAAGTTACACCACAGCATAGACTCTTCCACTTCCGCAGCAAGGGACTGGCAGTAACTTTTCCACTGGCTTTCTTTGTCGTCAGTTCTGTAGGCAACCGCATCAATAATACGACCGCCACTGTTCATGTCCCTTAAGACAAGAATGTCTGTAGCGGCAAGAATCTTTTCGCAGTAGGGAGCCCAAAAGTCACGAGCTGTAGAAAGGCATTCATCCGCCCTTACAGAAGAAAGTCCTAGGTTAGAACCTGTTTCGTCTACGGCACCGCTGTCGGCTACATCGTTTTCTGTGGGAGTCTGAAGATGAAGGACAATGTATTCACCCTTTTTAACTTCGCAGGGAGGAAAGGCGTATTTTTTCTTACCAGCCTTTGAAGCGTTCTCAAACACAAGTCCGCTCAGGTTTCCTCCGGTAAGAACATAAAATTCCACATACTCGCTTCTTCCGTCCTGATTTTTCCAGTTGTTTCTTAGTTCAGAAAATGCAAGAACTGGAACATGTTCGTTAAAGCCGTTTACAGGAATGCTAAAAGTAAGGGTGTTTCCCCTTCTGTCTGCAATTTCTCCAGCAAGAACAAATTTTGCCCCTACTTCCAGATTCTCTGTACTTTCCACAATAATTTTTTTTCCCTCTCCATCATCCTCAGTAAAGAAGCTTACCTCCATGTCGCCTATGTCTCCAGAAGATTCCACCCGTGACAGGGAAACAAAGCGAGCCTCCACAGGTTTGGAAAAGGAAAGTTCCACCCGGGAAGGAGATGTTACCCCACAGGAAGAAAGAGCTGGAACCGAAAAGTCACCAGATAAAAGTTCTAGAGACTCGTGGGAAGAGCGACACCCTGCAGGAACAAGGGAAAGAAGTACGAGGAAAAAACACAAAAGTGAAATTGAAATTGTTTTTGCCAGATTTTTCAACACATTCATATAACCTCCGTGAACACCGAATTTTTTTTCGGCATTCACTTAAGTATATGAACGGTTTTACAAAAATTGCACTAAAACAGGCGGATTGTTTCTACCATGTAGCGAATTGAAGTGCCAGTCTCGTCTTCCAGAGTTTTTTCTACTATAAAAACAAGGCTTTTTCCGCTTGCGTCGGTAAAGATGCTGTTGATTTTGTATGCGCTAATGCCCTTGCGCCTTATGTCGGGAGTACCAACTTTGTATGAGCCAAGGACTTTTCCGTTCTGGTCACGCTTTTCCAGATTGATGTAAAACGAAGAAGTAAGGTTTTTGCCTGAACCGTAGAATGTGGGAACCAACTTGATGTAGTAGTAGACAGAAACAGAGTCTGTGGAAGATTCAAAGTCTTTAAACACTATTTCGTCAGTACCCTTCTTGCTTTCGCTGTCGCACACATACAGGAGGGTGGCGGCACTTGCAGGCTTAGCATTGTATTTTGCAGTCTTCCACTGGGTGTTTTTTACCAGAGATTCATAAGCCTCTTTGCCAGACTGTTTTTCAGTGGCAGAAGAAGGAGAGGTCTTGTACACTTCGTTGGGAACATAGTCATTTTTTACGACATCAACGGTATAGATTTCCGCCCATGCCTGAAATGTAACATCCGTTTTTCCATACTGACCAAACAGATAGGTAAGCCCGTCCTCCGAAAATCCTATGTCGTTGAACACAGCGGCATCTCCTGCAAATACAAACTGAGGAGCTGCACAAAGGGCAACCATCGCAAGAAAAACGCCTATTCGCTTCATAGATTCCTCCCGAAATCAAAAAATTCCTACTGTTTCAATTATCGGCTTCCTATGCACCTTACTTTAATGCAAAAACTGTATGCTAGGTCTGCACATTCTTGTTGCAAATTTCTTCTGTGTGTTGTATCCTAACGGCATGACGCTTAAAAACCGTAACCGCGTGTATTTTATTGCTTCCCTGCTTACCACCGTGCTTGTGGCCTACTATGCTGGCATTTTCCTTTACGCCGCATTTAGGGGACAGATTATTCCTCCACAGAATCCGGTGCGCCTTGTTCCCCATATTTCAGAGCATATCCTATTCCGTTACGAATTTCCTGCAAGCATAGCGTCGGTCTTTATATTCATCATTTATGTTCCTATAATTTCCCTTGTAATTGCCCGGGGATTTGGAAATACTCAGGCCTTGGAACTGGTATACTTTGGCGGATTTGTAATTGCCTGCATGGCAGAAGGAATAAGGCTTCTGCTTCCCCTCTTCGGACTCTGGCAGAGCTATTCAATTCTTCTTGTACTTACGGGACGAATCATAATCGGAGGGCGGCTTCTTGCCTTTACAAGTTTTCTTTTTGCAACCCTCTTTAACGAGACAAACCAAAGGCAGAATGCGGAACAGAATTTTTCAATCATGCTGTTGGTTTCATTTTTTATCGGAGTTATAATGCCCCTTGAAACAACCCAGACATCTTCCGCTTGCACAGTCATTTGGGGATACGGCACTCTTTTTCTTGTAATAAGGCTCTGTCTTTTTATTCTTACGGAAGTTACGCTGATTATAAACGCCATAACAAAATCAAACAAGGAACTTATAAAGACAGCCATTGCCTACCCTTTCCTTATGGCAGGATACAGTATTCTTGGCATTACGGACAACTTTATCATGCTAGGGTCAGGGGCTGTTTTTCTCCTTATAGGAACAGTTCTCTACCTTAAGTCAATCCACTCAATCTACATGTGGCACTAGAGAAGAAGCTGGGCTACTCCACCAAGAATTACAGGAATCAGTATGTTGTCAAAGTCCTTAAGGGGAAGCATTTCTATGAACATGCCCAAAGATGCGACAATAAGGGCTACAGTTGAATTTTTAGTTGCAAGAAAACAGGAAATAAATATGGCGGCAAAACAGGTAAGACTTCCTGCAACAGTTTTTCCCTTTGTAAGAGGAATGGTTACCCTTCCAAAAAGTCGGCCTGCAAGAGAAGCAAGACCGTCACCAAAAGACAGGGCGTAGATCCCCACGGAACAGGGAAGTTCTTTCCACAAAAGGGCCGCCCCCAAAATTCCCAAAACCAAAGTGACGGGTCCAAGAACAAATTTGTTTTCGTCTCGCTTACGGGCTGCGGCTGCAGTTATTGCAGAAATTAGCGGAATGGTTACACCCTTAAGCCTAAGCAATTCCGAAAGAGAATAGAGCACAAGGGCAAGTCCCAAAGCAAAAAGGACAGGAATCTTTGCATAATGAAGAAGAAGCGGAACAAATGCAGAACAAAGGTGAATGGACTTTCTAAAGACTTCCTTTCTAAGAACAATGGCATTCTGACGCTTTTCTATTCCTTCGCGTGCAGACTGATGCCTGAACGAAATGCGCCTACTCAAAGCCCTTTTCTCCGGTTAAGAGGCGGGGAATGTCGGTATAGATTTCAGGTTCGTAGGCCGAAACAGGATGAGTTATGTACTTGAAGTTTTGTTCTGCAAGGTTAGATCCTTCAAGGCGAACCATTGTTTCCTGATTTCGCGTAAGTGCGTCCCATGCCCTCATGCTTTCCTGAAGGTTTACAAGAGCCTTTGCATTCAAACTGCTGTTTCCTGTAGCGGCGGCAAGTCTGGACTGGATTACGCCAAGATTGTTTGCGGCCTTCATGTAGGTGTCGACCAGATCGGCCTGATCGTCACGCACCTGAGGAAGCAGAATGCCAAGAATCTCACGCTCCTGATTAAGAACAGTAAGAAGATGCTCGTAATATCCCTGAGCCGCATAATTGTCGCCCCTAAGGGAAAGTGTATTTGCTAGAGAAAGAAGCACATGTGTGTTGTCGTTTTCTGTTTCTGACGCACGGATGAATGATCCAAGGGCACCCTCGTAGTTCTGCTTGGTATACTGAATGTATCCTATGCGGTAGCGCACAGAGGCAGTATCGTTCTTGTTGTTTACAGCATTTATGTAGTTTGCAAGGGCGCTGTCCATCTGACCAGAAACAAAGTAGTCTAGGTCTGCAAGGTCTGCATAGAGGAGTCCCACATTGCCGTCGCTTTCAAAACCACTGGCTTCACGCTCGTGCTCAAAAATTGCAATGCCCTTGTTGTAGTTGTCTTCAGAAAGAATGTATTCCTGCTCGTCCCTGTACTGTTCACCCAACAGTCTGTAGGCGTTTATGTAGCGGTAAGTGTCCTTTTTGTTGCGCCTGTCCTGAGCGGCAAATGCAGAGATTGCGCTAGAAAGATAGGCATGGACTCCAGAAGAAGAACCTGCTTCTACAAAGTAACGGCCCATGTTGTAGAGTGCCACAGGATTAGAGGGGTCTGCCTTAACAGCCCGTTCTAGCAGATCACGCACATCTTCTATAGAGAAGCGCAGACTTTCTTCGGAAGGCTTAAGCTGACCATAACGCTTTTCCAAAAGGTATCCGCTAAGGTCGGTAAGGTCTTCTGCCTCAAGTCCGTTTTTCTTAAGGGGATAGAAATACTCCTTGTATGCAAGAACCTGACGCAGGTTGTCTGTACGGATATAGTAGCGCATCTGCCGGGAAAGGTACTTGTTGCTTTGTGCTGTGTCGCCATAACGGTCGTAGAGTTCGTCGTATATTTCCTTAGCATCGGCATACTTTGAGGGGTCCTTGTCATCAGCCCATGCCAGATAAGTGTCACCCAGTTGTAGCAGGGCATCGGCATCGTTTACATGATAGTCCAGAACTTCCCTCTTAAGGATTCTTTCCGCCTCCTCGTAGTTGTACAGTTCGTTGGCTTCCATGTCTGCCCAGTCCAGACCCGCTTGTTTGTCGTGCTTGTAACGCTGAATTACTCCCCTGTACATTTTTGCTGCTCGGTCATACTGCTTGTGGTCGCGGTAACCTTCCGCATAGGTAAAGAACCATTTCTTGACGGGCTTGTAACTAAGAGCCATGTTAAACAGTTCTTCAGACTGAATGTACTGGTTTGCCTGAAGATTTTCGTAGCCCTGTTTGTAAAGGCTTCTTGCCTTAAGGGGAGTCACTACAAATTTAAGCGTTAACATAAAGAGTGCCGCCACAACAAGAGCCGCACCCGTACCCACAATAGCAACAGGAAGAATTCTGTTCTTAAGCTGGTATTCAAAGGATTTTTTATAAGCCTCGTACTCCTGAGCGCTACGCTTTTCAAAGTCACGAGGAACATCCAAAGAAATGTCCAGCATCTTTTCAAGTTCTGAAGCAACCTGACGAACAGGCGCCCTTCTAAGAACTTTCTCAAGAACTGCAAAAACCGCGTCATCAGTAAATTCATTTTTTACAACAAGGTCTTCTATTGCAATCCTTACATTAAGAGGATAGTAGGAAAGGTTTTCTTGGAACTTCTTGTATTCCGCATCCGTAAAAGTGTTCTTGGGCTTACCATCGCCTTCAACGGCACCTGTAAAGTCTGCAACGGCTACATCGGGCTTGTTCTTGTTAAGGTCGGCAGTACCAACAGTGTCGGAAAATCCGGGAATTGCAAAGTCGTCGCCAGAATCTCCAAAGGAGCCCATTTCAAAGTCTGTGCCACCGCCTGAAGAAAAGTCTACGCCGTCCATGCCAGAAGTGTCAAAGGTTTCTGCAGGGCCCTCGTCAAAACTGTCTTCCACACTTTCTGTGGCATCAGGAACGGAAGCACCCTCATCAAGTCCAAAGTCACCACCAAAGGCATCGTTACCAAAGGAATCCGCACCGCCTTCACCGCCAGCGTCAAAGTCAGGAACTGCAAAGGGGTCACTGGCATCTGATGAGCCTGCACCATCGGAGGGAGCTTGATACTCTTCCACATTAAAGCCGTCCATGCTGAAGGGGTCTCCTCCATCAGAACTTTCGGAAGATGTATCAGAAGCGGAATCCATGTCAGGCATGGTAAAGTTGTCTGGAGTGTCAAAGCCTGAAGTATCGGAAGCAGGAGCCTGATACTCCTCCACTCCAAAACCGTCCATGCTAAAGGGGTCGCTGTCGGAGCCGGAAGAACCAAAGTCTGCAACCGAGGGAGATTTTTTTGCATCTGAGTCTAATGAACCTTCATCCCTGTCAAAGTCAGGCATGGTAAAGTTGTCGGGATTTGTAAAGTCTCCAGTAGACTCAGGGGGCTTGTATTCAGAAACGGAATCTATGTCAAAGTCTATGCCATCGTCATCGTCCTTAACGCCACCCAAGGATGAAGTCTGTGCCTCTGGTTCGGGAGCCTTGTATTCCTCCACTGCGCCAAAGCCAAAGTCCATGGGTTCTGATTCTGGGGATGCTGCACTGTCGGAAGAAGTTCCAGCATCAAAGTCGGGCATGACAAAATCATCTGGGGAAGATGTTCCCTCTGCAGAAGTGCCTGTGTCAAAGTCGGGCATAGCAAAGTCGTCTGGGGAAGATGTTCCCTCTGCCGAAGTACCTGTGTCAAAGTCGGGCATGGCAAAGTCATCGCTTTCGGGAGCCTTGTATTCCTCTGTTTCAAAACCGTCCATGCTAAAGGGATCAGGTTCAGAAATGGGTGCGGAAGATTCCTTAAGGGCACCTTCGTCAACTTCGCCAGGAAGTCCTTCGTTCATGTTAAGGCCTGAGCCGTCAAATGCAAAAGAGTCAAAGTCGTCTGACCCGCTAGCGGAAGAAGCCGCATCAGGTTGAGGACTAGGCATGTCGTCCTTAGGAAAGCCAAAGTTTGCGACATCATCTGCTACCGAAGAAGGTTCACTCTGAGGACTGGGCATGTCGTCTGCAGGGAATCCAAAGTCCAAGGGTTCTTCCAAAGTTGCAAGATCGTCCTGTATACCGCCAGTCTGGGGAGACGGCTGATCAAAATCAGGAAGAGCAAAATCTAGAGGCTCAAGCTCTGGCTCTGGAGTAACAGTCTTTGCTTCTGGTGCTGGCTGTGCAGGCTTTGGAGGCTGTACAGGGGCCTTCTGCTGAACTTGTGCCGGTTTTGCAGGCTGTGCCGTCTGAGTAGGTCGTGCCGGTTGCTGAGGCTGTGCCGTCTGAGCAGGTCGTGCCGGTTTTGCCGCGGGCTTTGGAGGTTCTGGTGCCGGCTGTGGTTCAGGTTCGGGCTTTGCAGAAAGCGCAAGAAGGGCATCCAGATCCATGTCCTCAAGGGGAATTTCCTTTGGCTTTACAGGCTCTGGTTCAGGTTCAGGCTCTTCAAATTCGCTTAAATCCAAGTCTCCCAAATCTATGTCATCAGAAGGAGCAAGAAGGTCGGAAACATCTGGAGTAGAGGGTGCAGCCTCTCCACGGGAACTTTCCCCCTCCTCTGATTCGCCGCCAGTTATGTCTGAAAAGTCGTTTGCTTCCCGTTCCCTTTCTGCCGCCGCCGCATCTGCCTGCTGCTGTTCTTCTTCTGACAGTTCGGGAAGTCCAAGCCTAAAGTCCTCGGAATCGTCAACATCTTCAACAGTTGCAGGAATCGTGTACTGCGAGGGCTTTTCACCACGCGCTGCACGGATGGCAACTTCATTTCCGAGATTCATCATATCTGTGCTGAATTTTTTCAGCTGACTTAAGCCTGGCATGTCGTTATATTATACTCCGCAGAACCTGTTATTACAAGTGGTACACAAGTATGTCTTAAGACTATCCCACTTATTCAAAGTATCGGATTTTTAAAAACAGCGGTTTAGAAGAAAATTCCATTGATAGAAAACATTAAGGCTTGCCCCTTTAACAGCCGATATTATGGGCATGAACACCAAAAGACTTTCATGCATTCTTGCACTGCTTGCACTCCTCTCACTGCCCGTCTTTGCGGCCGACAAAAAAGATGCCGCCGAAGAGGTTGAAACACCGCTTACAGTCCAGAACCTTATTGCAGGCATAAGTTCAGTTTCCGCCCCCTATATCAGCGGAGACTATGTTGTATTTACCGCCGACAAGCATGCCCGTTTTGTGGGAATTGCATTCGACTACGAAGACTTTAAAATAATCCACCCCATGCAGCTTAAAACCGTATACGACATGGATTTTGAGCCGATTGATTCCGTGTATTTTTACATCCTTACGCTGCCAAAGACAGTTCAAGACATTGACTACAGGCTTGTAATAGACGGACTCTGGACTACCGACCCATCAAATTCTTCCCGAGTTTACAACCCCCAGATAGGACTTTACCTTTCCCATCTTAATGTTCCCCGAAGCATTCCCACCGTTACCGAAAAAGTCGATGCAGGAACAGTCCGCTTCATCTACAAGGGTGCCACAGGTCAGCAAGTAAGACTGGGAGGCAGTTTTACCAACTGGGACAGCTGGATTTACACAATGACAGAAACCCGCCCCGGAGTCTACGAAATAAATATTCCCTTGGCCCCAGGAAAATACGAGTACGCCTTTTATACGGGCATAAGCTCTGTTCCAGACTTTTCAAACCCTGAACGAGTCTACACCGCCGACGGACGCATTGCCTCGCTGCTAATTGTAAAGTAAAGCCAGCTCTTACCACAAAAAAGCCCTGCACTGGCTCTCTTTCGGTAGTGTACACAATCCCCTTTAGATGCTATAATGGTAGTAATACCATCGTAACGGAAGGAATTGTATGGAACAAAAGAAAGTTGCCATAATCGGAGCGGGTGCATGGGGTACAGCCCTTGGATGCGCACTGGCAAGGGGCGGAAACCTGGTTGAAGCATGGGCCATGGAAGAAGATGTTGTAAGCGACATAAACAATGCCCACGAAAACAGGCGCTATCTTCCCGGATATCCCCTGCATCAGAACCTGAGCGCTTCACAGGACATTAAAAAAGTTGCCACGGGAAAAGACTTCATCATAATTGCAAGCCCTTCCCTCTACCTTAAGTCTACAATCCAGAAATTTGCCGATGTACCCAATGTTGCAGACGGCACATCTATAATTGCGGCCCTTACCAAGGGTTTTGTTCCCTCAGAAAAAGGCCCCAAACTTATCCTCGAAACAATGGAAGAAGCCCTTCCAGTCTCATATCAGAAATCCACAGTATATGTAGCAGGACCTTCCCATGCAGAAGAAGTTGCACTGGGCAAAATAACAGGCCTTATTGCGGCAAGCGAACACCACAGGAACGCCATCAAAGTGAGAGACCTTCTTCGTGTAAAGGGAATAATGGCCTACGCTTCCTTTGACACCGTTGGAGTACAGGTTTGTGCGGCAGCAAAAAATGTAATCGCAATCGCTTACGGAAGTCTGGACGCCCTTGCCGAAACCAGCGACATCTTTGGAGACAACACAGAAAGCCTCCTTCTTGCGGCAGGACTTAACGAAATTCAGACGCTAGGATTTGCAATGGGTGCTACTCATGCAGAAACCTTTGCTTCTGTAAGCGGAGTGGGAGACCTTGATGTAACATGCAAGTCAAAATACGGACGCAACAGAAGGTTCGGTCAGGACATAATCAAGACGGACATGCTTTCACGATTTACCAGCATTGATGATTTGATTGCAAATGTAAAGAAAGTCGGATATCTTCCTGAAGGTGCAATCGCATGCAAGTATGTTCACGAGGTAGCCGAAAAGAAAAAGCTCAAGCTGCCAATCTGCAACGGACTCTACCGAGTGCTTAACAAAGAAGTTACACCTCTAGACTTTTTAAACGAACTTGTATCGTATAAGGTTGAAGACTAACTCCAAAGGAGAAAAACATGTTAGAGAAACTTACTGGAACTTTCAGCAACATAATCAGAACCATAAGCGGAAAGTCAACCATTACCGAAAAAAACATAGAAGAAACCGTTGAAGAAATAAAAATGGCCCTTCTTGAGGCTGATGTAAACTTACGCGTGGTGCGCAGGTTTGTCAATGCCACAATAGAAGAAGCAAAGGGAGAAAAAGTTCTTAAGGCAGTTGATCCCGGTCAGCAGTTTGTAAAAATCATTTACGACAGAATCGTTACCATGCTGGGCGACAAAAAAACTGACCTTTCCCTAAAAGGCCCCGACACTCAGTCTGTAATACTACTTTTGGGTCTTCAGGGTGCCGGTAAGACGACAGCGGCCCACAAACTTGCGGCAAGACTAAAAAAGGAAGGCAGAAGACCACTTCTTGTTGCCTGCGACCTTGTGCGTCCGGCAGCAGTGGAACAGCTTTCTGTCCTTGGTCAGAAAATTGATGTACCCGTCTACAAAGAAGAAGGTGCAAAAGATGCCGTTAAGGTTGCAAAAGCTGGTATGGACTTTGCAAAGAAAAACGGTTTGGACACAGTAATCATAGATACTGCAGGACGACTTCAGATTGACGAAGCCATGATGCAGGAGTTGGTAAACATAAAGAATGCCCTTCCGCCGCAGGAAACAATTCTTGTTGCCGATGCAATGACAGGACAGAACGCCGTAGACATAGCAAAAAGTTTTGACGAAAAGCTGGGGCTTTCTGGCGTAATCCTTACCAAGTTCGACTCTGATGCCAGAGGCGGTGCGGCACTTTCGTTAAAAACAATCACGGGAAAACCAATCCTTTACATAGGCACTGGCGAAAAAACCGAAGACTTTGAACCCTTCCACCCAGAACGCATTGCAAGCCGAATTCTTGGCATGGGCGATGTAGTTTCCCTTGTAGAAAAGGCCCAGCAGACCGTTGATCAGGAAGAAGCCCTCCGCATGCAGAAAAAAATGCAGCGCAACGAATTTACACTGCAGGACATGTTGGAGCAGTTTCAGTCAGTTAAAAAGATGGGCAGCATGAGCCAGATTCTTGACATGATGCCAGGACTTGCAGGACAGATTTCTGAAGAGCAACTTGCCCAGGCAGACACAAAGCGGCAGGAAGCAATCATCCAGAGCATGACCTACAAGGAGCGCATGAACCACCTGATTATAGGACCGTCACGCAGGAAGCGCATTGCAAAGGGAAGCGGCACTAGCGTACAGGAAGTAAACAAGCTCATAAAGCAGTTTGAAAAGACAAAACTTACCATGAAAAAACTTTCTCGCAACAAGGGTGCTCAGGCAAAACTTCTTCAGCAAATGGGTGGCATGGGAGGAATGGGAGCAGGATTTCCCGGGGGACTGGGGTTCTAAACGCTCACTAGCAAAAAAACTCATAATGCATATAAAACAAAACGGCGGACTGCTGCAAACTTTGAAGTAAAATTAAGTTCACAGAGTAACCGCCGTTTTATTTTTTTTAAGAGGGAAAAACTAGTACCAAAGGGAGGCTTCGTCTTCCCAGTCTACAATTTCTTCAGGCTTAAAGAAAAGGTTCACTTCTCTTTCGGCACTTTCTTCACTGTCGCTTGCGTGAATGACATTGCACTGGGTGTGCATACAAAAGTCTCCGCGGATTGTTCCGGGGGCAGCCTCTGTAGGCTTTGTTGAACCTGTAAGTTTTCTTACCAGAGTAACGCAGTCGTCGCCCTGCCATACCATTGCAACAACAGGACCGCTTGTAATGTAGTCTGTAAGTTCATTAAAGAAAGGCTTTTCCTGATGCTCTGCGTAATGCTTTGCCGCCTGTTCAGGAGTAATCTGCATAAGCTTAAGTCCAACCAATTTAAGACCCTTATGCTCAAGGCGGCTAATTACCTCGCCAACCAACCTACGGTTTAAAATCCCGGGCTTTAACATTGTAAAACATTTATTGTAACTCATTCGCTCACATTACAACAAATGATAATTTTTTGCAAGCAGTCAGTCTGCCAAGGTAACAGTTGCGCCTGAAAGTTTTGCTGGGTACTGCTCCACATAGGCTATCTTGTTTCCCAAAAGACCAACACGCACAAGCTCGCTGTCTGTGGCTCCGTACATTTCCTCCATGCCGTTAAACACAAAGTTCCCCATAGAATATACAATCAGACTGTCGCCATACCATTCCGTAGGCTGAAGCACATGGGGGTGACTTCCAAAGACAATGTCTGCACCGCTAGAACAGAGGGCCTCGTAAAATTCACGCTGACTTTTTGACGGAACAAAACGGTATTCTTCTCCGCCGTGAACATTTACAATTACAAAGTAGCCTGCATCCTTTTCTTTTTTTACAGCATCAAGAAGTTCATCGCTCTTCCACAAGATTCCTGCCCTGTCTTCCGTTGCAGTTGCAGTTTTTTTCCCATCAAAGCCAGACTGCTCCACAGGAAAGGCACCGCAACTGATTACAGAAAGGGGAACTCCCTTTATGCTAGTATGATAAAATTTTTTTGCCTCTTCTGCATTGTATCCTATTCCGCTAGAAGGAACGCCGTATTCTGCAAAGGCCTTAAGGGTATCCTTAAAGCCTGACTCACCGTAGTCGTAGCAGTGGTTGTTGGTCTGCATAAGGTAGTCAAAGCCCGCCTGCAAAAGATAGGAAAGCACCTGTTTTTTAAATTTGAATGTGTATGTCTTTGTAGCATTACTCCAAGATTCAGTTACAACTCCCTCCAGATTTCCAATAGTAAAGTCGCTATTCTGCAAAAGAGGAAGCGTTGTGCCAAAAACTTTTTCAAGTCCGTCGTCAGAGCCCATCATCATTTCCTGAGCGCCACGAGCAACCATAATGTCGCCTACACTAGCAATGAACATTGGCCCCTCAGATTCCGTAGAGCCAAGAAGCTCCTGGTAACCAGTAAATAAAAAATGTCTTTCGCACCAGTCTTCCAGTGCCGCCTGCATTTTTTCATTCTGCACAAAAATTGTAACCACAGCACTTTTTGTAAGGGTAAGTCCGTAGTCATCTTCAGAAGCATACGCACCCTCTACAGGAAGAGCACGCCACCCTTCGGGAATGTCCAGCCCCTGACAGAATGAAAGTTCCAGTTCAGGAGAAAGGACCGTAACTCCCTTTTCTGAAAAATCAGAAGGAACGCAGGGAAGAAGAAAATTTTCCGAAAGGGGATAGCATATTTCGTTTGAGCCTGCCTGCTGGGGAAGCAGAGTAACATTTTCTTCCACACGGATTGAAGCAAAGGGAAGACGCACTGTTCCAAGAAAAGACCCCTCTTCTTCGCGAATGTCACCTTCTCTAACAAATGCAAAAGGAAGAGATTCCGATTCAGAGTCAACAACATAAAGGTCATACAATTCGTCAGAAAGTCGGACTTCGTATGTTACCCTGGGAATGCAGAGTCTTGCAATCAAAAGGGCCACAGAAGAAACAAACAGAAGGGCAAGAATAGCGCCCACAAGAATAAAGACAGTTTTTTTCCTAGACAGATCCATGAGGCAATTTTAGGCGGAATCAGACTTTTGCGCAAGACACCCAAAAGGCACACTTGCATTCTTGACAGGAGGCAGCATAAGTCGTAACCTTAGCGTCAACATGGACGCAATTAGCACAATAAAAGACTACGCAAAAAAAGAAGCCGTCCCCATCATTCAGGATGCTGGCTGTGACTTCATATGCAGCTACATAAGTGAACACGGTTGCAAAAACATTCTGGAAATAGGAACCGCAATAGGATACTCCTCAATTAGGTTTGCAAGCCTTAGCCCAGACATCCGCATTACAACAATTGAAATAGATCTGGACCGCTACATTCGCGCCAAAGAAAACATAAGCGCCATGCACCTTGAAGACAGAATAAATGCCATAAACGATGACGCCCTAACCTGCTCCATAGATGGACTCTTTGACCTTATTTTCATAGATGCAGCAAAAGCCCAGTACATAAAGTTCTTTGAAAAATACAAGGCCAACCTTGCCCCTGGTGGAGTTATAGTAAGCGACAATCTTTCCTTTCACGGCATGGTAGACGATCTTTCCCTAACCCACAACTACAGCACAAAAAAGCTGGTAAAGAAAATACAAAAGTACGCAAAGTTTTTAAAAGCCAACACAGAATTTGAAACCACCTTTTACGAAGTGGGAGACCGCATTGCAGTAAGCAAAAGGATATCCTCTGTTTAGCAGGCCCACCTTGCACCAGGTCAAATGATTTTGTATCATAAGAAAAGAGGTGCATTATGGAACAGGCATTCAGCTCCGAGGCAATGAACGAAAAAAATCCAAAGTGGGAGCAGTGCATAAAAAGGGAAAACTCTCTCTACAGCCGCAACAACGGAATCCGCTCAGAATTTGAAAGGGACTACACAAGACTTTTGCATTCACAGGCATTCAGCCGACTTAAGCACAAGACCCAAGTTTTCTTTGCACCCCACAATGATCACACCTGTACTCGCATGGAACATGTTCTTCATGTGGCAAGCGTAAGCGAAACCATTGCAAAATACATGGGACTTAATGCAGAACTTACCAAGGCAATCGCCATAGGTCACGACATAGGACACGCACCCTTTGGACATACAGGAGAAGACATTCTAAACAGCCTTCTTGAAAATGATGATGCAAAAAATGCCCCAAAGAAATTCTGGCACGAGAGGAACAGTCTCTTTTTTGCCGACTACATAGAAACCCTAAGCGACCCCAACGAAGTGCAGAAAAACCTTGACCTAACTTACGCTGTAAGAGATGGACTCATATGCCACTGCGGAGAAATTGACAAGCAGGGAATAAGACCCCGTGACGAGGCAATGGATCTGTATGACATAAAAAAGCCTGGATTTGTGGAACCCTACACTTGGGAAGGATGCGTTGTAAAAATAAGCGACAAAATTGCATTTATAGGACGGGACATAGAAGACGCAAGAGCCTACCACATTCTTGACATGGGAAGCTACAGGGAACTAAGACAGATAGTTGCAGGCACTTTGGGATTCAAACCAAAAATACGCTCGGGAAGAGCAATAAATACAACGGTACTCATGAACGACATGATTGTAGACCTGTGCGAACAAAGCTCACCAGAAAAAGGTCTGTGCTTTAGCGACTCCTACTTTACATTCATAAAAGAATTAAAGAAGTTTTGTTTTTCAAACATATACAATCACTGGCGTCTTGTGGAATTTCAGAAGTATGCCGAAACAGTTTTGGGATGCATTTACCGCACTCTTATTAAGACGCAACCCTACGCACAAAGCGGACGCATTGCAACAGCCCTACGCTACTACCCCAAGCTAAAGTCCACATTTGAAGACTGGCTGGTAAAGTTTACAAACTACGCACCCAGGAACGAGTCCGACCGCAAGAAGACTCTGCGTTACGAAACAAAAGAAGTGTTCAATGTAGACGAGTGGGAAAGTTTTCAGAAGTGCATCATAGAGTACATTTCGGGAATGACAGACTCTTTTGCAATAAGCGTCTTTGAAGAAATAATCGCATTCTAAAAACTTTCTGACTGCAGAGAATTCAGTTTGTCCAAATTCCTAACAGACAGAAAGCTTTATACAAAAAGAGGTTAAGCCTGCTCTTCTTCTGTGGGAGCAGGTTCTTCCTCTACAGGATACTGATACAGGAAGTTTACAAAGAAAGTCGTACAGTCGGGAACATGCAGTGCCCATTCCACCATTACAGACTTAATGTTCAAATCTGGCTGGATGGGAAGAAGAGTGTCCCTCATTCCGCGCATAATTTCCTTTGCATCGCTGTCTGTTGGCTCACCGCGAACCCATTCCGAATCAGCAAGGGTAGAAAGGTGCTGGAATACAAAAGCTGCATCAAGAGGTGAGTTTCTGTTAATCTCTGACTTGCGCAACTGAAAGCGTACCTTCAAGTCCCATTCTTCCGTCTTTCCAAATTTTTCAACAGGATAGCTGTAGTGAACATTCATGTCGGTATAATCAAGTTCTTCGTTAAAGAAGCGTGCAAGAACAACTCCCTTTGTGTAGGAAGGCGTGTAATTGACTTTCTCTTCAGAAATAAAATTTTCAGAATCCTGAAGGCTCCGTTCGTATTTCTCTTTTAATGTCATGCAAAACTCCTTAGTAGGTCCGTTAAGAAATTTTTACAATTTCCTCCTTTTCTACTTTATTATATTTCAGAATTCTTGTAAACTATGTAAAGTAGAAAAGTAAAGAATTTACTTCAAGGAAGGATTTTATGAATTCATCTGCCGAAATCGCCCGTCTCTATGTTGACCTTGGTTCCCAAAAGACAAAACTGCCTTTGGGTAAATTATTTGTAATGGCTATTCTTGCCGGTGCATTCATTGCTCTTGGCGGACTTGCAAGCACTGTAGCATCTTTCGGAATCCAGTCTGCCGCTGCGGCACGCATCATAAGCGGTCTTGTATTTCCCATAGGACTTTCCCTTGTTCTTGTGGGAGGAGCAGAACTGTTTACGGGAAACAGCCTGATGATTATGCCTGTTCTTCAAAAGAGAGCTAAGGTTGGCGGCATGCTTAAAAACTGGCTTGTAGTTTACCTCGGAAACTTTGTGGGAAGCCTTGCCATTGCCTTTGCCGTAGCCTTCTTCATCTCTGGTGGAAAGAACGGTCTTTACGGAGGCGCCCTTTCTTCCTCGCTGATTGCAACTGCAAATGCAAAGACGAGCCTTGGATTTGGAACAGCATTTGTACGAGGAATACTTTGCAACTTCATGGTATGCATGGCTGTGTGGATTTCCATGGCTGCAACCCACGACCTGGCTGGAAAAATAATTGCAATCTACCTTCCCATCTTTCTTTTTGTTCTCTGCGGATTTGAGCACTGCGTTGCAAACATGTACTTCATTCCGGTGGGATTCATTTCCATGGTTCAGGCTGGAACTTCCATTGCAAACCTTCCATGGGCAGGATTCCTTTTAGGCAACATGCTTCCCGTCACACTTGGAAACCTTGTAGGCGGTGCATGCTGTGCAGGCGCACTTTACTGGTATGTATACCTTCAGGGTAACAGGGAATAAATCAAATTTTGTGATTAAATCACATTTTGTAATTTTTCTTTGCAAGAATTTGGTAAAGTCAAATTCTTGCATTACTAAATGATAACATTTTGAATGTTTTAAACTTTGTTTTGAAAAATTCTTTCGCTATCAAATGTAAATACTGCGATTTAAATTCATCATAGATGCATGAAAAAAAAAATTCTTCAAATTGATAATTTTTTTGTTGACAACATCCGATAAATAGGTGTTTAATATAATATAGAGATAAAATTATCTACGGGGACCACCATCCCCAAAAGAGGAGTTTAAAATGGCAAAAGAAAAGACAGCTACAGCGGCAAAAACTGTAGCAAAGAAAACAACAGCAGCTGCAAAGACTGGAGCAAAAAAGACTGCTTCTACTGCTAAGGCATCTGCAAAGAAGACAGCAACAACTGCAAAAACTGGTGCAAAGAAAACTGCTTCTACTGCTAAAGCATCTGCAAAGAAGACAGCAACAACTGCAAAGGCTTCTGCAAAGAAGACAGCAACAACTGCAAAGGCTTCTGCAAAGAAAACAACTAAGGCAGCAAAAACAACTGCAAAGAAGACAGCAACAACTGCAAAGGCTTCTGCAAAAAAGACAGCTACAACCGCTAAGTCTGCCGCAAAGAAAACAACAAAGACAGCAAAGGCTGGTGCTAAGTCTACCGCTAAAACAGCAAAAACTGGAGCAAAAAAGACAACAGCAACCGCAAAGAAAGCTGTAAAGAAATAATCAACTCTTACCAATGCCCCTCTGAGAAAAGTTCTTCACCCTTGACCAGAGGGGCGTAATCTGTTAAAGTACAAACATTCCGTTAGCGCGACTAGCTCAGTTGGTTAGAGCACCAGCATGACACGCTGGGGGTCACAAGTTCGACTCTTGTGCCGCGCAATAAAAAAGGGAAAATACCTTTCGGTGTTTTCCCTTTTTTATTGCATCGAGAATTTTTTTTCATTACATGAAAAAAAATTCTCGCGCTTGTGCTGGCGGTTAAGGAGACATCAGTTTTTTATTTGTGCAATGAGTTTTTTTGCGTAGCAAAAAAACTCACGCGTGTTGCTTACTAACATCAAACCTCTTTCTTTTTTTATTGTAACGAGAATTTTTTCATTACATGAAAAAAAATTCTCGCGCTTGTGCTGGCGGCTAAGGAGACATCAGTTTTTTATTTGTGCCATGAGCTTTTTCCTACGCATAAACTCACGCATATGCAAACTGCTTACAGTTCCCTTCCCTTTTTTACATGGGGCTTGACTTATTTTTTATGCTTCCTTACCATAACTATAGGCAAAGGAAGGTCTCTAAATAGGAGCAGAGCTGGGGAAGTTTTCCACCATTGGCAGTTGGTTCAAATCCAACCGCCTTTGCCTCCTTTGTAAAGGCTTACGGCCTTATACTCTTGCGACAGAAGTTTGGCTAAGACAAAAAAAGAAAACCGACACACCGTACGAACAGTGTGCCAGTTCCCTATTAGAGATTAACTTCGTCTGTTATGGTGCATGCTTCCTCAGTCAGTGACCGAAGGGGCATACCTTAACTTTAGAAACCAGCTCTATTTTAAAGAAGCGCTGATTCTTTCAAGAACCTTTTTGCGGTCAAGAGGCTTTACAATGTAGTTTTTTGCACCAGCAAGGAGGGACTTCTTTACAAGTTCTTCCTTTCCAAGGGCACTAACCATTACGACGCGTGCATTCTTGTCAAATGCAATAATCTGCTCAAGGGCGGTAATTCCGTCCATGCGAGGCATAGTAATGTCCATTGTAACAAGGTCAATGTTTGGACACAATTCCTTGTACTTGTCAACGCCGTCTTTTCCATCTTCGGCAGTTGCAACAACTTCGTATCCATCGCTTGTAAGAATCTGAGTTAACTGCTTTGCAACGAACATTGAATCATCAACGATAAGTACGCGGAACTTAGTACCATCGAGTTTTAATCCCTCTGGCGGTCGATCATTTACTGTAGGAAAATCCTGTTTCGTCTTCATTTATAACTCCTTATCATGTGCGCTCGCGTATTGCGACATTTACTTCTATTTTACCGTACTCGGACAAAAGGGGAACGATAAGAGCTTCTACATTCTCATCTGTACCACCAAGAGCCGCGATTTCCATATTTTCGCCTACAAACAAGGCTGGCGGTGTAAGGTCAAACTTAAATCCGAGTTCGTGCAACTTTGTAACTGCCTGTGCAGTAATAAGGTTAGCAAGCTCAGAAATAGTTGCCTTGGCAAGGTCATCAAACTCAGGCAACTTTTCGCCGTTCATCTGAGACGCAATGTTCAATGCAGTATCAAAAGTCATGTCAAAAAGAACACGGCCTTCTACATCACCTGCAAGACCAACCAGCGCTGCAACGCCCATAACTGGCATTGCGGTGGACTTAAGGTACAAGTCACCACGCTTAACTTCGGCACCCCCAAGAACTTCTTTCAGAACTCTGTATGAAGTTTCTACAAACGGGTTAATGTACTCGACTCTCATGCAAATATCCCCCTAATAGGTAATTGTTTATTTTTTTGTATATACAGCCACAGAACCGGATCCTTGCTTGTTCCATCCAACAGCTGTAAAATCCTCGTTGTCACCCATAATAGCAACGCCATTTCCCTTAAGTTTTTCCTCAAAGTCCGTAATCAGCGTGTGCTGGGACTCTTCTGGCAAAAACGAAAGTAAATCTCGGCAGAACACAATATCTATGTCCGGCAACGAATTCGTGTGAACGCAGTCATGATACTCGAACAGAATCATGTCTTTGATTTCTTTAGAGAAAGTATACTCCCCACCGACGGTTTTTGTCAAATAGGGCTGATACCAGTCTACAGAAACCGAATCAGGCACATTCATAAGCGGAGCATTTGAAACGCTCAGCAAATCGATATCATGGGCATAAATGCGAATGTTAGAACTAGGATACCGTTTTTTCAAAAGACATGCAAGAGAATATGTCTCGAATCCCTTTCCACATCCCGGATTCCATACAACGATTGTCTTTGCAGGATTGTCGGGAAGAACCGAGGCAACCTCATTTGCATACTGCTCAGACCACCATGTGCCGTTAAAGCGTGAATAGAAGGGTGCAAGGAAGGCATCGGCATCAGATTCGTTCTGAAGCTGAGTATTGTCCTTTCCCCTTTCTCCAACCCACTCTTCGTAACGCTTTTTAACCCATGGTTCGGTAAGTCCATTCACTGTGAATTTTTTAAGCGTTTTGAGTGAATCTACAATAAAGGTGTAGTCAATGTCTTGGGCTGGCTTTTCTTCTTCTACAGGAGCCTGTTCAGAAGCGCCTTGGCCTGCAGAAGCATTTGCTTCCGCTTCCTGCTGCTCAAGAGCCTGCTGAGCCTGATACTGCTGCATGCGGGCAGTTTCCTGAGCATACTGCTCTTCTTCTTCGGGAGTGCGCTTTCCAAAAATGCGGTCAATGTCCAGAAGAACAAAGAGACGGTTGTCTGCCTCTACAACACCGTAAATGTACTTGATGTTTATGTCACCAAACAGAGGGTGAGGAGGCTGAATTGTTGAACTCTGAATGCCTATTACGCGATCAATTACATCAACTACCACACCAAAAGTCTGGTCGCCAACGCTTACAATAAGCATGTTTTCAAGAGCATTTTCGTCTTTTTTTTGTACGGGAACATTAAAGAATGTCCGCAGGTCAATGACGGGAATAATGTCTCCACGAAGATTGTGAACACCGCGAACAAAAGGCATAGTGTTGGGCACATAGGTAAAGTGTCCAGCCTTTGCAATTTCCTTAACCTTAAGGATGTCTATTGCATAATCCTTTCCAGCAAGGGAAAAAGTAACCATGCGGAAATCCACATTTGCCATCATTGCCTTCTGGCGGTCAAGTTCCTCCTGAGTCATCTGCTCGTTTGAGTCATCGGAACCTGCAACCTGAGCCATTTTTGCCAACTGTGCAACTGCTGCATTAAAAGAACTCTGGGCCATTAGTTACTCCTACTTGCTATAATAGCGGCTTCTTCCCGTGTCTGCTGTGCCGAAAGTTCCTGACGCACACCAAGTTCCAGAAGCTGGCTTACATCAATAATAAGCGAAACAGAACCGTCACCAAGGATTGACGCACCGGCAATACCAGGAGATGTGGTAAACTGGTCGCGCAAAGGCTTGATAACCACATCCTCTTCGCCAATCAGTTCGTCTACCATGACGCCGATTTTCTTTTCCTGTGAACCTACAATGACAATGAAGCTCCATTCATCATCCTTCGTGTTGCGGATGTTAAAGAGCCTGTTAAGGCGCAGAATAGAAATGACTTCGTTACGAACATTAAGTACTTCGTAGTTGTCGATTGTGTTGATTGTTTCCCTCTTAATACGCTGACTTTCGATAACATTTGCAATGGGAATAGAGTAAACTTCTTTGCCAACGCGAACAAGAAGTCCCTGAATGATTGCAAGTGTAAGGGGAAGCCTTATGCTAAACTTTGTACCCTTGTGCAGGGTGCTTGTTATGCTGATTGTGCCCTTAAGTTTTTCAACCATTGTCTTTACAACATCAAGACCTACGCCCCGTCCAGAGACATTGGAAATCTTGTCTGCAGTAGAGAATCCCGGCTGGAAGATAAGGTTATATGCTTCCTGATCAGAAAGTATCTTGTTGGGATGAATAAGTCCCTTCTTAACCGCCTTTTCGCGGATTTTATTTACATCAATACCAGCACCGTCATCAACAATGTCAATGACAATCATGTTGCCTTCGTTTGAAGCTTTAAGAAGAAGAGTTCCTGTTTCTTCCTTACCGTAGGCAAGTCGTTCCTCAGGAGGCTCAATTCCGTGGTCTACAGAGTTTCTTACACAGTGCATGATTGGGTCAAGCAAATCTTCTACAACAGACTTATCAAGTTCGGTTTCTTCACCTTCAAGCACCAAGTTAACCTTGCGTCCCAAATCGCGGCTTAAGTCACGCACAACGCGAGGGAAGCGGTTGAAAATCTGTCCAATAGGAACCATTCGGATCTTCATTACGCCTTCCTGCAGTTCGCTGGCAATGCGTCCAAGGTTCTGAGTTGTAGAGCGGTTCTTGCTTGCCGCTGACTTGTACTCGCTTTCAAAGGTGTCAAACCAAGTAAGGAGGTCTGCATATTCTTCCTGAACACGCTGCCTCATCATCTTTTCGTTTGCACCCTCTCTAACTTCCTCAAAGTATTTGGGCAGAGAATCAAACAGGCGGTGAACTCTTTCCTTATAGGAGTTGTTCATATCCCTAAGTTTAACCTGAAGGTCGGCCATCTGAAGTCCAGACTGATTGAATGCAGCCTTTGTAATTACAGTTTCCGAAACAAGGTTAAGCAGGTTGTCGATTCGTCGTGAGTCTACGCGGAGAATAGACCCTCCCTGATTTGCATTGTGAGATGCGGCAGGAGCGGCCTTTTTTGAAGTCTGAGCTGATGAAGCCTGAGCAGATGAAGCAGAAGCAGCCTGAACTGGTGCCTCTTCCTCCTCCTCTTCTTCCTGAGCCACAGGAGCCGAAGCAACCTTAGCAGGGGCACTTGTTGGAGCGGCAGCCGAAGATGCAACAGGAGCAGGTGCAGGGGCGTCAGCTGGAGCCTTGGCCTTTTCTACAGGGCGAGCGTCAGTTATAAGGGTTACATCGCTAAGGAATGCCGTATCTTCAAGTTCTTCTGCAGTAGAGGTAGTTGCAATGTAGTAAACAACCTGAAAGTGGAATTCATCCTCGTAAAGTTCGTCAAAGTCAGGAACAGTCTTAAGTACGCTTCCGCAGTTCTTAAGAGCCGCAAATACCTGAATTCCACCAACACTGTTCATGGGGTTAGATTCGTCAAAGGTAACATTTACAGACCAAAGTTTTGCACCATCAGGACAAGCACTCTTCATTTCCTCAATGTCGTCATCGGTAAGCACCGGTAACGGAGGTACATCTGCACTGGGAGCCTCTGCAACAGGCTGAGGGGCAGGAGCTGGTGCTGGCTTGGGAGCAGGAGCCACCGCTTTGGCAGCACCCTTCCTTTTACCTGCCTTTTCGGGCAAGAAGCTTTTAATCTGCTCAATTGTAGGAGTTACATCATCCTGATATACAGAACCATTACTGCGAGCCTCGAGCATAGCTTTAATAATATCAATGGAAGTGAGCAAAACATCAACTATGGGTTCAGAAACATCTACAGAACCACCGCGCAGGGCATCTAGCAAATCCTCCACATCGTGACAGAAAGTTGCAAGTTCAGTCATTTCAACAGTGGCCGAACCGCCCTTAAGAGTGTGCGCTGCACGGAAGATTTCGTCGATGGCATCGTGGTTAGACGGATCGTTTTCGATTACAAGAATATTGCTTTCAAGGTTTTCCACCTGCTGTTCAGCTTCGGCAAAGAAGTCCCGCAACAATTCCTCGTTATTTGCATCAAGATAATCACTCATACTATACTATTTTAATCGGTTACAAATATAAGTCAAGGGAAAAAAGCCATTTTTTTGCATTTTTTTTCAATTTATATTTATTTAAAACATGCCGAAATTTAAACAGGAAAATGCCGAATTTTGGAGGAAAATGTGAAAAAATTTGCTCTCGCTACCCTTTTCTGCGCCTTATGCCTTTCAAGCGCCTTTTGTGACTCACCATTTTTTAGCGGATATGCAGGACTTTTAGGAGATTTTACAGGGGAAAAGGAGGAGACAACAAAACTAGCCCCGGAGTTTACCATGCAGGGCTTTCTTGCAGCACAAATTGACTGGAATGGAAAACTCATCTTCAGAGGTGATTTTCACATAAAGTCAGCAAACCTGTTTAATCCGGCAAACAGTCCCTTAAAGCCCACAACAGAAAACACAGAATTCAAAATAGGAGAACTATCCTTAACCTTTAGGGCATCTTCAGCTTCCGTATCTCATTATATAAGCGCATTCTTCGGCAAGTTTGAACCAGTCGGCTCAGATGTATTCCTCCAGAGACACTTGGGACTTCAGCCCATTTCTTCAATTCTAACTGAAAACTGGGGAGGTCTAGTTGGAACAAGCATTTTCAGTAATTACGGTCTTGGACTTTCCTACACGGCACACTTTAACAAATCATTTGTAATGGGCGCCTACATTTACGCCTATGATTCAGAAAACGGCACATTCACAATCAATTCGTTTAATACGGAACTTCGTGCAGCAGGAACTTTTCCCTTCATCATTTTTGATGTTTCGGCAAACTTCTCTTTTGAATTCGCAACTGGAAAAAGCCTTTATGAGTCCGACCCTACCCTCTACGCAGGTATAAAAGACGATTTACTTTTGGTTCGTTCCGCACTGTTTAAACTAGGAGCAAACATTCTTATTGGAAACCGCTACACAACATCAGTGCTAGTTCAGGCTGGAATAAACAATCTCAGTTTGGGTGGAGCAGAACATAAGCAGATTACAGGAAAAGACATTTACCTTTTGGTTGAACCGCGCATAAACCTTGGCGCAACACAGATGAGCATTGCAGTATTCAGCCTTCCAAATGAAAATGTAAGAGATTTGCTTTATCTGCGCGGTTATGCAAGAGGAGCAACAAACAGCGAAATAAACGGAAATGTGGGAGCAAATGTTAGCTTTAAAAATGATTCTGTTTACCTAGGTGCAACTCAGCTTACCTGGGGCGTAAATGTTACAGCCTGCTACGATTCCAATCTGATTTCTCTCGTTAATACAATAGCGTCAGGTTCATTTGATATAAAAAACATGCACCTTTATGTTACACCTTTTGCATCAATGCCACTCTTTGGTGGAGAATTTAAGGCAGCACTTTCACTTGACCCACTGGCACTGGCATCAATTACAGAAAACAAGAACTGGCTTAGAATCTTTGACGCTTTCGTGGGATTCAAAGTAAGCATGTGAGCAGGGATTCCCCTACTTCCAGAAGATTTCATCAGTATACACCCAGCCGCTGACTCCGTCGTCAGAGTGAATGTAGTACCAGCCGTCTTCTGTTTCCGCGCTTGCATTGTACCATTTCTTGGGAAGTTCCGCCACAATCTCAGAGTCTGCAAAAGGCATTGCCCTTACCGTAAAGGACTTTCCTTCCGGCGTTATGCTAAAGGCTTCGTGCCTGCCCTGTATAAGGGTTACTTTTACATGCAACCCCTGACTGGCTGTTACATCATCCTCGCAAACATATCCGGTAACCGGGAATGTAAGGTGATAGTATTTTTTTTCGTCCGCGCCACCCTCATTGCAGACAATAATTTTATCGGCGACAAAAAATGAACCTGATGCCATGTCAGGCTTTGCTCCGTCATCGGCAAAAGTTCTGCTTACAGGCAGGGCATCTTCATTCGAAGAAAGCCAGACCGTTTCTTCAACAATGCTGTCGTAGGGAAGACTCTTACGGGGAAGGTTTTCAAAGCAGCCGGTCTGAACATAAAGTTTGCTTCCGGGAATCCAATATCCGCTTCCGTCCTGAAACCAGTACTGGGAAAGTCCCTCGTAAGGAATCATTTCTTCGCTTACAGCCATAACCGTACCCTGGTCTTCAGAAGAATAGACGAGGCCGTAGGATTCTGGAAGTCCCGGAACAGCCACAGGCCTAAAGGACTCTTTAAAGAGGCTTTCATTTTCTTTTTTAAATTCTCCGTCGTAGGGGAGGCGCCTTGTAACAAAAAGATAATCCTGTTCCCTGTCGCCACCATACTTTATTTCAGAGTCCGTAAGGTACAGGTCGCCGTACGCACTGCTGTCAATGACAATGCATTCTGTAATTGCTCCGCTCGTCAGATCCTTTATTACAAAAAGATTGCGGTTGTCTTCAATATAGTTTTCAGTCCTAAAAACCTCGCAGCATATGTTTCTGTCAGGTTTTTCCCTGTAATTCGCATAAAGCTGATCTGGAAACACTTCCTTGTGACGGGCAAAAAATGCCGTTTCCATATCTTCGTTAAAAATGACCACGGATTTTTTTCCGTTTCCCCAATCCTGATACTTTAACCGCTCACCAAGTTCCTCTGGAGTAAAGCGGTAAACATGAAGGAGTTCCCTAATGTCCCCCTCCTGAACTCCGGGCGCAAGTTCTGTAACCAACTGCTCTCTTGGCACATAGGAATAGCTCACGGGGATTTTCCATTCAGCGTCGTTTATGTAGGGCTCAGGGGAAGAAGCAGGTGAAGCAGGTTTTTCTTCCGCCTTTACGGTAACAGCAGGCGCTTCATGAACCACAGCCTCTTCTGCTGGAGGATTTTTATTTTTAGCGCAGGAAACAAGTGTCAGAACAGAAATGACAATCAACAGAAAACAGATTTGTTTTTTCATAAAAGACCTTACTAAAAAAAGAAGCGGCAGCTTCCACAGAAACTACCGCATACATAATGATTTTACAGCACCAGTTTTGAAAGCCGTCTACAGGCTTCTTCCACATCCTTTCTGTGACCAAAGCTTGAGAAGCGCAGGTAAGATTCGCCAGAAGGTCCAAAGCCTGAACCTGGAGTTGTTACCACGCGGCACTCGTCCAAGATTTTGTCAAAGATGTCCCAGCTTTTCCATCCGGGAAACTTTACCCACAGATAGGGAGAGTCACCGGTGTAGTAAACCTTTACTCCTGCATTTGCAAAGTTTTTGCCAGTAAGGGTCTTCTGCATTATTTTTGCGTTTTCAAGATAGAAGTCTACAAGAGCTTTTGTTTCTTTCTGTCCTTCCTTGTCAAGAGCTGCAAGTCCGCCTGCTTGGGCAATGTTGCTTGCTCCGTTAAAGAGAGTTGTCATTACGCGATTCCAGTCCTGCTTTACGCTACTTCCGTCTGCAAACTTCAAATCGGAAGGAACTACAGACCATCCCAGACGGACTCCAGTAAATCCTGCCAGTTTGGAGAAGGAGTTGATTTCAATCGCACACTTTCTTGCACCAGGAATTTCGTAAATCGTACGGGGAAGATTCTTGTTGCGAATAAAGGAATAATATGCCGAATCAAAAATAATGATGCAGCCATTTTTGCGAGCAAAGTCAACAAGTTTCTTTAATTCTGCGCGAGTACTTGTGGCACCTGTTGGATTGTTAGGACTGCAAAAGTATATGAGCGAGTTTGGCTTTATTTTTGTAAGGTCGGGGAAGAAGTTGTTTTCTGCCGTACAGGGAAGATATGTTACTCCGCGATGACCGCTCTTTGAACTTGCACCTGCGGCACCTACAATTACACTTCCGTCCACATACACGGGATATGCAGGATCCTGTACTGCAATCTTTACCTTTGAGCCGAACAGAGTCTGAATGCGAGCAATGTCGCACTTGGCACCATCAGAAATAAAAACTTCGTCAGCGCTTACCATCTTTGGGTAGACAACGCTTGCAATTTTTTCCCTAAGTTCTGTCATGCCCTGCTCGTCACCGTAACCAGAATAGCCCTTTGCGGTTCCCAGTGCCTTTGCGTAAGAAGCCATTGCACCTGCTATATGAGGCGTAAGGGGTTCGGTGGTGTTTCCCACGCCAAGGCTTATTATTTTTGCATCAGGGTGCTTTGCTTGATATTCGCGGCGGCGCTTTGCCACTTCAGGAAACAGATATCCCTGTGCCAGATTTGCAAAACCAGAATTTCGTTCAACCATAAAGTTACTCCTCGTATTTTTTTTACAGCTAAGTGTACATCAAATTGCAAATTAAAAAAAGTGGTATTTTTTGTCTGCTAGTGCATAAAGGACTGCCGTTTTTTTCTGTAAACACGGGGAACTTCCAGAGTAAACTGGGCGTACTTCTGCTCCTCGCTTTTTACGGTAAGGCTTCCTCCCAGTTCCTTGGAAATGGCGTAGGCAATGGCAAGTCCCAGTCCGTAGCCGCCTGTCTTTCTTGCCCGAGACTTGTCAACCCTAAAGAAGCGGTCAAAGATGTTGTTTATGTCATCCTTGGAAATTCCATAGCCTGAATTGTAGACGCTTACAGAAACCCTGTCCTCGTTCTGAAAAACGCTCACCTTAATCTCAGTATTTTCGTAGGAGTTTTTTATAGCATTGTCAGTAAGAATTACCGCAACCTGTTTTATCTTGTCTTCATCCGATTCCACCATTACAGGCTCAGGGGGAACTTCTAGCACAAGAGTTTTTCTGTCTTCAAAGGCCACGCTTTCAAAGGGAAGCACTGCACAGGAAACAGCATTTGCAATGTCAAAACCTGTTACGCTTAGTTCGTAGCGACCTGCATCGTCCTTGGCAAGAAAAAGCATATCCTGAACAAGGGTGTTCATACGCTGGCATTCAGACTTTATGTAACCAAGCCACTTGTTGTCGGGCAATTCATTTTCAAGAACCGAAACATTTGCCGCAATTACAGAAATAGGTGTCTTAAGCTCATGGCTTGCATCTGCAATAAAATCCTGTTGCTTTATGAATTCATTCTGAACGGGAGATGTAATGAACCGGGAAAGCATGTAGCCTACCGCCGCAAGAACCGCCGCCGCAAAAAATGTAATCATCAGAAAGACAATTATGTGCCTTCTTCCAAACTCCTGTTCTCTGGTGCGGTCAAAGGCCACAATCATTCTTTGTCCTGACTCTTCGTCGTAGACCTTGTAAGAAATCATTTTTACAATGCCAAAGTTTTTTTTGTCTGCAAGAATTAGGTCTGCAACAGCCTGCACTTCCCCATCAGTCATTTCTGGCTGAAAGGGATGGATAAGCTCTACAACAGAACCCTTAGAATCAACTCTTACAGAAAAGTATGGCGTACCGCGATAATCAACAGGAGACAGAAAATATCTAATGCCTTTTTTTTCTTCTGAAATTCTTGAGGCGTAGTCGCTGTCGTTAAGGGGAGTAAGTCCGTCGTTGTGAATGAGGGAATTTAAAAATCCGTTTGCAGACTGTTGCATGGAAATCTGAAAGTAGATGTTTGAAATTGCCCCATACAAAAACAGAAGCATAAGAAAGACAAAGAGGATTCCTAAAAAAAGTTTTCTGCGCAGATGGGTAAATACGTCTACAGTCATGACTAAGGCGTTACTTACCTTCTTCTAGAGAATATCCTATTCCACGGGCAGTTCTGATTGTCGTCTTAACCTTAAGCTGTTCCATCTTTTTTCTGATGAAGGAAATGTAAACTTCCACATTGTTGTATTCAGCATCAGAGTCGCCTCCCCAAATTTTTTCTATGAAGCGTTCCTTTTTTATAATCTGCCGGGGATTTTCAAAGAAGAGATCTATAATCTGGAATTCCTTAAGGCTAAGCTTTATTGCATCGCCAGACTTGTTCTGAAGTTCACAGTTATTTTTGTTAAGCACAAGGTCACCGCAACTTACGCTTTCTTCCTTCATTTCTCCCTTGCGTCTGGTAAGCGCCCTTACCCTAGCCAGAAGCTCATCAGTGTTAAAGGGTTTTGTCATGTAGTCATCGGCACCACAGTCAAGACCGTTAACTTTGTCCGCCACATCATCCTTTGCGGTAAGCAGCAGAACAGGCACCGTATTTTTTTCTTCCCTAAGAGTCTTTAAAAGCGTAATACCGTCCATTTCGGGAAGCATTATGTCAAGTATGATTAGATCGTATATTCCGCTCTGAGCATATTTAAGGCCTTCCGTTCCAGTGTAAACGGTGTCAACTCCGTAACGGTTCTTCTGAAAGATTTCCACCAAAGCCTGAGAAAGTCTGACTTCGTCTTCTACTAAAAGTAATCGCATGGGCCCTCACATTTTGTTTAAAATTAACTCTCGTTACTGTACAGTATAACACAGTTCCCATGAGATAACAAGTTAAATGTTATTTTAGGATTACCTTAGGACTATTTTAGGCTAATTTAAACAGCTGTTCCACATAAGGTTCACGCACAACCATGACGGAACACTTTGCGCTGTTTATAAGTTCCCTGTTGTTTGAGCCAACCACATTGTGTTCGGTGGCAGACTTAATGTTTATGTTTCCTCCAAGAAGGATTACATTTGCCTTAAAGTCTTCGGCACAAAGGGCAATTTGTGACCATACGGCACCACGGCGGAGTTCAGTCTGAATTTTTACACCCTTAGATTTTGCAAATTCTGCAACATAGGCAAGGTTACGCTCACCGTCCTGCTGCAGTGCGCCTTCTGCGGATAAGGCTTCGTCTGCTGCAAGAAATTTTGTAAGTGTAAGGTGTTTTATGGTTGCAGTGTCAATTACATATACGATTTTTATTTGGCTCTTTAAAGTCTTTGCCATGATGATTCCGTACAGAGCTGCCTGCAGGGATTCTTTTGAACCGTCGTAGGCAACAAGAACTTTCTGAAAAAGTGGCTTTATCATTTTTTGCCCCCCTGCCTGTTTTTAAGGCTCTTAAGTACAAAGACATTTTCCCTTTCCCTTTCTTCAAGAACACTTTCTATGTAGGTTACAGTTTCTTTGTCCTGAGGAATTACCATCTTGTCCAAAGCGTTTACTCGGCGCTGAGTCTTTTTTACTTCCTTTGCAAGACGCCACACGATTGTACGCACGCTGGCCATTTTTGTAAGCAGAGTAAGAAGCTCAAAAAAATCAGCCATAACTTCATCGCTGTCGGGAAAAGTTCCTCCAAAAGAACAGAATAGTTCTCTGTCGGGCAGTTCCACATCTATGCTAGTAAATTCCATTCCCCCTACGACAACAGGCTTCTGCGTAATGTTAAAGGAATACTCTACGGAATGGGCAATGCGCTCAACTCTGTCGCCACCAACAGCCATAAGCATGTCCTTAAGGGCGGGATATGCCTTTGCAATGCAACTGTCTATATCCTTTTCAAGAAGCTTTATCTTTTCAACAAGACGCATAAGTTCCATAACAAGGATTTCCCTTTTCTGCTCAAGCAAATCGTAGCCTTCCGTGCTGATTGCAAGTTGTTCCTTTATGGAGAGGAGGTTTGATTTTGTCGGAGCAATGTTGAGCCGTGCCATGGTCTGTTATGCATTCTCCTTTGGAAGATACTTTTCCAGAAGCTCATCCTTAATGCGGTAGAGTTCCTCTCGGGGAAGAATGCTCAAGATGCGCCAACCCAAGTCAAGTGTTTCCTGAATGGAGCGGTCTTCGTATTCACCCTGAGTAAAGAACTGGCTTTCCAGAGCCTCTCCAAAGCGAAGATAAAGTTTGTCCAGTTCTGACAGTTCCTCTTCGCCAATGATTGCGGCAAGATTGCGGATTGTCTTTACCTTGCTGTAGCATGCAAAAAGTTGGCTAGAAACTGCAGCATGGTCTTCTCGTGTCATGCCTTCGCCTATTCCGTCCTTCATAAGTCGGCTTAGAGAAGGAAGCCCCGAAACAGGAGGATACATTCCCTTCTGACTAAGTTCCCTGTCAAGAACAATCTGGCCTTCGGTAATGTAACCAGTAAGGTCAGGAATTGGATGGCTTATGTCATCGTTGGGCATGGTAAGAATAGGAATCTGAGTTATGCTTCCTGTAGACCCCTGAACCTTTCCCGCTCTTTCGTAAAGTTCCGCAAGGTTTGAATACAAATATCCCGGATAACCCTTTCGTCCCGGAACTTCTCCCCTTGTAGTTGAAATTTCACGGAGGGCCTCGCAGTAGTTGGTCATATCCGTCATTACAACAAGAACATGCATGTTGCATTCAAAGGCAAGATATTCTGCTGCAGTAAGAGCACATCGGGGAGTAATTATGCGTTCGATTGAAGGCGCGTCTGCAAGGCTTTGGAACATGACAACTTTAGAAAGAACGCCACTTTCTTCAAAGGTATGCTGGAAGAACTGGGCCACATCGTACTTGATTCCCATGCCTGCAAAAACCATAACAAAGTCTTCGTCGGAATTAAGAATTTTTGCCTGACGGATTATCTGCGCCGCCAGTTTGTTGTGGGGAAGTCCGTTACCGCTGAAGATTGGAAGTTTCTGTCCGCGAATGAGGGTGTTCATTCCGTCGATGGAAGAAATGCCAGTCTGAATAAAGTCTCTTGGGTAAACTCTTGCGTAAGGATTTATGGGGTTTCCGTTTACATTTACCTTTTTGCTAGAAACTATTGCAGGATATCCGTCAATAGGTTCGCCCAGACCGTTGAAGATGCGTCCCAAAAGTCCGTGGCCTACCCTAAGCTCCATGGGCTCGTCCAAAAATTCTACAGTGGTGTCGTCAAGGTCAAGTCCTGTGGTGCTTCCAAAAACCTGAACAACTGCCGTGTCTTCGTTAAGGTCTATGATTCTTCCTGTTTTCTTTTCGCCGTACTTGTCACGGACATATACAACTTCATCGTAAAACGAATTTTCACTGCGCTTTACAACTACAATAGGTCCGTCAACCGCATTCAGTCCTGAATACTCTATTCCTTTCATACTGCTTAATCCTTTCTGTCAGCGATGCCGCCATAAGTTCTGGAAAGACCAGCCATCTGTTCGTCAAGGTGATGAGAGATGGTGGAAAGCTCGTCAATTTTTTCGTTGGGTACGCGAGATTTTGCCCTAATGATTTCGTTTCTTACGGGAAGTTCCGTTACCTTAACAAGAGGCGCTCCAGCCTTAACAGCCTCAAGAGCTTTGTCGTAGAATGACATAATAAGCTCAAGGATATGCACCTGTTTTTCGGGAACGGAGAACTGATCTACAGCATCAAATGCATCCTGCTGCAAAAAGCCGTTCTTAATCATTTCTGCAACGGTAAGAACAAGACGGTCTGCGTCTGGCAGGGCGTCCGCACCAATAAGGCGAACAATCTGCTGCAGTCTCTGTTCCTTTTTAAGAAGGTCAAGGGCCTTAATGCGTATGTCTGCCCAACGGTGGTCGTACTTGTCCCACCAGGCACGCACTTCGTCGGCATACTCTGAGTAGCTGTCTATCCATCCAATTGCAGGATAATGACGGGCGTTTGCAAGTTCACGGTCAAGTGCCCAGAAGCAGCGGATAAAGCGTTTTGTATGCTGAGTAACTGGCTCGGAAAAGTCTCCTCCAGGAGGAGAAACCGCACCAATTACAGAAACAGAACCTTCTTCTCCGCACAAGGAGTTTACCCGTCCTGCCCTTTCGTAAAATTCTGCAAGGCGTGTGGGAAGGTAGGCAGGGAATCCTTCTTCTGCAGGCATTTCTTCCATACGGCCAGAAAGTTCGCGCAAAGCCTCTGCCCACCTGGAAGTAGAGTCCGCCATAATTGCAACATGAAGCCCCATGTCCCTGTAGTATTCCGCAAGGGTAATGCCTGAATAGAGTGAAACTTCTCGCGCAGCAACAGGCATGTTTGAAGTGTTTGCTATAAGAATCGTACGCTCCATAAGAGAACGGTTTGTACGAGGGTCAATCAGTTTTGGAAAGTCGGTAAGAACATCAGTCATTTCGTTACCCCGTTCACCGCATCCAATATAGACAATAAGGTCTGCATCGCACCACTTTGCAATGGCGTGCTGAGTCATAGTCTTGCCAGTTCCAAATCCTCCCGGAATTGCGGCAGTACCGCCCTTTGAAAGAGGAAAGAAAACATCTATAACGCGAAGTCCAGTTACCAGAGGCTGAGTTACTTCCAGTTTTTGTGCAAAGGGTCTTGGCTTACGGAGGGGCCAATACTGAGCCATAGAAATGTTTTCGTCTAGATCAGTTACGGCTATAACCTCATCCACTGTGTAGGAACCGCTACCCTTAAAACTCTTTAGCGAAGTTCCCTTTACCGTAGGAGGAACCATTATTTTGTGAGTAATTGAACCAGTTTCTTCCACAGTGCCAAGGACAAATCCCGGCTTAATTTGAGTGCCTTCAGAAACAGAGTCTAAAGCTTTAAAATCCCATTTTTTATTTTCGTCTATGGGAGCAGTCCGCTGACCAGGAAGAAGGAATGCGCCACTCTGCTCAAACATTGCCTTAAGGGGACGCTGTATTCCGTCGTAAATTGTTCCCACCAAACCGGGACCCAATTTTAAAGAAAGAGGCCTTTCGCTGGAAACAACTTTTTCTCCTACATGCATTCCAGTTACATCTTCGTATACCTGAATTGTGGCATAGTCTTTTCCCTGACGGATAATTTCTCCCATAAGGGCCTTTTCGCCTACATAAACCACATCGTAAAGGCCGCACTTGTCAAGCCCAGATGCATAAACTATAGGGCCAGAAATTCGGGTAATAGTTCCGCTAATCATTCAGAAATCCTCCCGTCAAAAAGAGCGTTGGAAAGTTCCTCTCTGTTCACATCCATGATTTCCTTAACTTTTTGGTCAAGGGACAGTCTGCATGTTATGCCAGTGTCTGAAGTAAGGATGATTCCTTCGCGGAATTTAAAACCAGAGACAGCCTCTCCTGCAAACAGGTGGCTTTGGCATTCAGTACAGGAAGAAAGTCTTTTGCCCAGATGTTTTTTAAGCATGTCTTCTGCAGACCTTCCGTCAACACCAGAATAAAGAGCCTTTACGGAAGAGTCGCCCAAAACGGTAAGGGAGCGGACAAGAAGAGACTCCAATACAAGAAGCCTCTTTTCTTTTCCAATCGAGTCAAAGTATTCGTTCATCGCATCAAGAAGCGAGTTGTGAATGTAGGAAACAGTATACCTTTCCTTTTCAAGAGGAACCGAAGCATTCACATTCTTTTCGTACAGGGAAGCCTGTCTGGAAGCCTTTTTCTGAGCCTGTTCCCTTGACGAAGCAACGCGAGAATCCACATCGCCAAGCAGGGAGGCGGCAGTTTCGTCAGCCTTTTCCAAAATGCGTTTGGCCTTTCTTTCCGCATCCGCACGAATTTCCTTATCCAGCACATCTGTAGAGCGCAACTCTTCCATAATCCAATTCCTAAATTTGTATTCCCACTGCTTCCCTTATGGATTCAGTAAGAGATTTTTTTCCGGCAATGCGCCCCTGAAGCCCCGGAATTTCTACGATGAGGGGAGCCTCCCCTTTCATCTGCCAGTCAAGGACTTCTTTTGAAAGCATGTCAGAAACATCTTCGGTCAGAATGAGAACCTTTGGTCTGTTTTCCTTTGCAAGAGCACCTACCAGGTTTCCGGAGCCAGTTACCATGTGAAAGGCGTCTAGCGCGTCATGTCTGTTTGTAACGGCCACACCTTTTACACCAGCAAGCATAAAGCCCAGTACAAGCTCCCGCTCACCAATAATAAAGTATTCCATTTACAGCAGGATGATGAACAGTGCCACCAAGAATCCCCAAAGACAGATACCTTCTGCAAGACCTACAAACGGAATTGCCTTACCAGAAAGTTCTGCATTTTCGCTCATTGCACCCATTGCAGCCGCACCAATTTTTCCTACGGCCATACCGCCACCAATACAGGCAATACCTACTGCAAGAGCGGCAGCAAGATACTTGAATCCGCTGGAAAGACCTTCGGAACTAGCAGCAACCTCAGCACCGTTGGCAGGAGGCTGACCGTTGGACTGTGCAAATACAGATGCAGTTCCCAGTGCAATCATTACCAATAATGCCGCAAAAAATTTCTTGTTCATACAAACACCTCTTAAAACACTCTATTTATGTCCCACCCTTACGGGCAGGTATTTTCCATAACAGTTACTGTACGCCGTGGTATTCAAACACAAAAGGCTTGAACTCCCGACCTGTCTCGTTAAAGAACTTGCTAAAAAACTCGTAGTACTGAAGACGCACTACCTGAATTGCAACAACCATTCCCTCAAGGACAATGACTACAGCGTTTCCAATTATGCTAATAAGAACGCCACCCCATACAGGAGCCATGGAGCAGAGGGTTTCTATAATATAACCCAAAACTGCATGAGCCAAGGCAAAGGCACCTACACGAAGGAAGCTTACAGTGTTGGAAAGGTAAGAGCTTACAATTTCTATTACCTCTACAACTGCGCTTATTACTGCAGTACCCACACCGTCTTCCAAAACAGGCCTTTCTCCGTCAACAAGTCGCGCAAGGGGTTCGCCAAAGGCCGTTACCAAAAGAAGGCTTCCTATAATAATCCAGTCGTAAAGTGCGGGACTGTGTCCAAAGAAAGCAAGCCTTAGGGCAAAGGCAACCACATACCAGAAGAAGAGTGCGCCAGAAAGACCCGTCTTTGAAAAGAGGGCCTTACCCCACCTTTTAAGTGAAAACTGATTTATAATGTTTATTACAAGACCTGTGGTGTTGATTATAAAGCCCACTCCCACAGCAAAGCCAAAGAAGAGGAACATGCGCTTTATAGAAGCAGGGTCTCCACCCGGCATCATGGGAAGAATCTGATTTCTAGGCTCGCCAAAGAGTCCCGTTACCCAGCGTTCAAAGGGCAGGAGTATTTCTTCGTTGGCAAAGAATTCTCCAGTAAGAAGTCCCATGCACATGCTGCTTATACCTATTGCCATAAAGACTATGCCAAACTTTTCCCATCCGCCTAGCTTAAAGAGTTTTTTCTGCATCAGTATTCCAAGAATAAGGAAGACAAGACCCTGACCCGCGTCGCCAAACATTATGCCAAAAAGCAAAGTAAAGAACAGAGCCACAAAGGGAGTAGGATCTATCGTACCGTACAGTGGTGAACCGTAACTAAAGACCATGCGCTCAAAGTTTGAAACAATTTTACCATGCTTAAGTTTTGTAGGAACCTTTTCCTGACCTGCAACAACAGAAGCAACCTCGTAAGGCTCATAGTTTCTTATTGCGGCTCGGCCACTTGTAATGTCGTCAATGCGCTTCATCATTTCTTTAGACGCATAAGAAGGAATCCATCCAGTAATGCGGTAGACAAACTGTGTTGACTCAAGACCCGACTGAATTGCCTCAACCTGGGAACTTAAAGAAAACGCCTGAAGAAGCCTTAACAAAGTGTTCTTGTGGATGTCTGCAAAGTTTCGCCGTTCAGCTTGAACTTCTTCAAGGGCAGTCTTAGCTTCTTCCTCCTGTTTGGAAAGAGAAGAAAGCATTTCCGCTGGAACACCTTTAAAATCTTTGGGAACGGCAAGTTCCACAAAATGATGAGCCTTAAGTTCCGTGTCCAGTGCAAAGCGGGCGTTCTTTGAGCATGCCGCCATTATGCGAGACTTATCTTCTCCCAACTGGATGATTATTGCCCTTTCACCAACAGCTGCCTTAAGGCTGTCAAAGGATGAAGGATCTATCTTTCCAATGCGCATGGTAAGGAATGAAAGAGACTCCAAGTCGGAATAGGACACCTGCAGGTTTGCAAAGGAATGAGCCTCAGAAGTGGCATCGCTTACGCGCTTTAAGTTTTCGGAAAGAGAAACTTCCTTCTGTCGCAGTGCATTTGCAGACTCCACAAGAGCCTTGCATTCAGTTCTGTCGGCGTCAGTGGGAAGCACAAGAGGTTCGGCATATTTTTCTAAATCGGGGATTCCCAAAAAAGACCTTACATGGCACAAATCTTCAAACAGGGCTTTGTCGGAATCTTCCGCAGGAACTTCTCCCCTTGGGTCGCGCTGAAACTGAAAGTCGCCTTCCTTTCCCAGATAGAGAAGAACATTCTGAATGTCCTGCTTAAGAACCATAAGCTCAACAAGATTCATATTTGTCGTTCTAGCCATTGGAGTCCTCCGTTACGCCAGCCATCTGCATGGCACGGTTCATACTTACATTCATTCTAAGACCTTCGGACACCGTTCGGATTGCATCAAGTTCGTTGCGCTTTACTATGAACCAGCACACAAGCGGACATTCCGTAAAGGGATACAGGTGGAAGGTTTTTAATGCACGGGAAACATATTCCCTTTTATGGGCATTGGAAATCCAGCGGGGGTCAACAGTCCATACTTCGCCCTCTTCGTGAGGATTTAAAAGTTCTGCATAGCGCCAAGTCTTCCACTGCTCATAGTTTGACAGATCCCAGTCTAAAACCTTCATTGCCTCCCTAACAAAAATGTCGCCAGAAAGTTTTTGGTCAGTAGAATATGCAAGCTGTTCGGTTATTTCCTTTCCCTGCATTTTATAATACATCTTAAGGCGAAGTGCCCAAAGCACATTATCTATGTTGATTTTTTCAAGAAGAAGTTTTGTAAGAGCGTCCTTACAAGAAGGATTTACCCTACCCACATTCTGCCACAGTTCTCTAAGGTACTGCACATCTAGGCGGTAGTCGTTTTTTTGCTGCTCGTTTAAAAGGGGAACCCTGTCGTACCAAGCAAGAGGAGACCCTTTTGTAATCTGCTTTATGTCTGGCCACTTTGAATAGTTCACCATAGAAAAAGGAGAAGTGTCTACAATGTCTGGCATTTCTTTTTCGTAAAAGCAGAGTGCGGCTCCCACTTCCTTTAGATTGTCGTAGTCGTAAAAGTGCAGTAAGGAAACAAGAATTGGTGCGGGAACAGCATAATTTGAAATGAGTTTTTTATAGGAAGAGACAAAAGAATTTCTTGCCTCAAGTTCAAGCATTTTTGCAAGTATTGTTTCGGGAACAGCCGGAACTTCACTGTCAGAAACCAGAGTCCACAACTCCTGTAGAGACCTTACAGAAAACAACTTTACCGCACGGCGCCCCACATAGGAAGAAGCGAGCATTCCGCTTGCCTTTGCGTATACATAGCTGTCTGCAGAAGAAGTATCCATTCCCATACGGCAGACCTACTTGAACAAAAGTGAATCCATAAGTGCCGAAAAAGCCTCCTTGTTTTTAGGAGTTGATTCCAGCGACTGTTTGTATTGGGAAATTGCAGTATCGTGGGCGGACTTTGCATTCGCCATTTTTTCCTTTGCCTCGCCTTCAAGCTGTTCGTACATAACGGAATACTGGGCTTTAAATTCGGCATCGGCTTTTGCGCGTGCGGCAGCAATACGGCTGTCAGCTTCGTCCTGTGCCTCGTGAATGACCAAAGCGGCTTCTTTTTCCACTTCAATCAAATGCTGAATCACATCAATTTCTTCAGCCATATAAACCTCGCTTTACGAAAGGATTACGAAATGGAAGCCTCATACTGGCAAACAAGTTCGTAAACCTGGCGTGCATTTTGTTTCTCTACGATTTCTTTTGCAAAAAGCGGATTCTGTAAAATAGACGCAAGCGCTTTTAACACCTTTAAATGCTTTTCGGTTTCCTGAGGAGAAGAAAGCACCATAAAGACAAGATTGACGGGAGCCTTATCCAAAGCCTCGTAGTCAATTCCCTTACGGCTTATTCCTATTGCTCCTATTACACCCTTTACACAGTCGCAGTGACCGTGGGGAACAGCAATGCCGTGAAGGATTCCAGTACTCATCTTTGATTCGCGGTCACGAAGTGCGGCCAAAGCCTGAGCCCTGTCTATTTCCGGCTGAACGGCTACAAGAGATTCCAAAAGTTCCTCAAAGAGTTCTTCCTTGTCGGAACTTTCCAACTGCATTATGACACTCTCTGGAGAAAAAACCTGATCAAGAACCATTGAATCAGCCTCCGTGTTAAGTAGGTTAGTCTTCAAGCCATGAACCAGCAGATGAAGCCTCGCTTTCTACAGTGCCTTCTACTTCGGCAGCCGTCTGGATAAGGTCTGAATCTGATGAAGGCGCCTTGTTGAGCAGTGCAAGGGAAAAGGCAATAATGATGAACAACGCGGCAAGTACGGCAGTTGTTTTGGTAAGCACAGAAGCTGAGCGTGCACCAAAAGCGGCAGACTGTCCGCCACCAAAAACACCGCCCATTCCGCCTTCGCTGTCATTCTGAATGACAATAAGCAGGATGGCCAATACGCACACTATGATAAATGCTACCAGAAGAATTGTTCTTACAACACCCATTTTAAACTCCAAAGCCGATATTACGGCAGTTTTAATATGGTCTGTATTTTATCGGATTTGTGGCATTCAGTCAAGAATGGACGGGGGTGACAAAGTGCCAATCTAAAGAAGTTTGTGTACGCTACCAGAAAATGTGTCGGTCAAATCCACGGTTGCGCGTATTTGGTATTAGACTCGCCATGCTCGCACGCGCAAAGCGGATTTGCCGCCCCATTTTCTTACCGCATACACACCCACTTTTGCTTATGCATGTTTTCCCTACGCCTTCTGGTTGCCTAATGCCAAACTTAAAGACAAAGACTCTTAGCAAACAACATATGCAAGGGTTCTTCTTAGCCTAACCAGACTGTGATGCAGAGTGATTTTGCATTCTTTGCATACTATATGCTTAGCTTTATGAAACATAATAGCATTCAGTCAAGAATGGACTGGGGCTATGCAAACTTAAGGCAACACTCGAAGACACACCTTTCACATTCCATTATGCGGATGAAGGTTTTGTCTTCCCCCGTGGGGGCTTTTTTTGCGTAGACACTCAGAAGCTGACCTTCTCGGCTTTCACCTGTATAGTGGACTTCCAAATCGCTTATGTCATGGGCCAGCAGAAAGTCATCGGTAAAGACGCACAGAGCAAGTTTTATGTACTCTATGTTGTTCATGTGATGGGACATGTCTATGTGGCAGGAGCGAACGGTCTGCTCAAAGGCAAAGTCTTCTTCTGTAAAATCCGTGGGGAATCGTTCAAAGGGTTCTTTAAAAACCGCCTCTCTAAAGTTTTCCCTTGGATAGGGAAGACCTGTAATTTTTAAGGGACGGTGGTTTTCTAAGCTGAGTACGCAGGCTTCCTGATTTGCAAGAAGCAGGGTCTTTCCCTGTCCGTCAAGAATTTCCGTATTAACATGGGTTCGCATGCCCAAATTGTCTATGGGGAAAGTACGAGCTGTTACCACTTCCCTCCACGAAGGCCTCCGCACAAAATGCACCCTAGTTTTTGTAAACACCCAAAAAGCATTAAATTTTTCCCGATAGATTACCCCATCGCATTCCATTGCGTTAAAGCATTCTGTAAGGTTGTCCTGCACAAGAAGCACAGACTGAGCTACACCCATCCTTAGGGAAGAATCAATAAATGCCGAAGAAACTTCCCTCTCGCTTTCAAAAACAAAGTTGCCGTCCATGCCCACATTATAGCAGGAAGAAAGTGTAGACGCAAGCAAAAGCTCCTGCCTGCGTTACACATGACACTTAGTTTGTTTTGCCTGTAATAGTAACATTACAGATAAACGGATAGGCACTTGCCGTAACGCTTGCACCTTTAAGGTTTGCCACATTGCTGAATGCATAAGGGCGGACTTCTTCAAAATTAAAGACTGGGTTGTTGGCTTTATAGCGGCTTTTGTTAACAGCGTTCCTAAAAAAATTGGTTAAACTTTAGTACATATTTGAAGATACAATTCTGTAATTTTTCCTGTTACAGACTGTACGGTATCCACGGTTACATTTCTTGCAAGACTTGAAATTTGTACATGAAGGGGATTTTTCTCGTCATACTCAGGTAAATTTAAATTTGATTTGTTCAAACTGTAACCGTTAGATTTAAATGTATTTTCGATATAACTTTTAACAATGTCGGAGTTTAATATGCCGCAGATATAGTACGCCTCGTTTTCGGATATGAAACTACCGTCCTTCTTTTGGCTTATTATTATTGTATGCTTTACACATATTGTCTGCTTTAATTCGTTCCAATCAGTTACCGAAGGTTTTACAACTGTCGCACAGAAATTTGAATTGTCACGAGCTGCAACAATATAGGGGGCAAATGTATAGGAACCGATTTTTGACAGGGAATAGAATTCTTTTCCCCTATGCATCATCTTGCTTTTTGAAGACTGAGAATCAATAAGCTCAATGTGCTTTGACAGATACAAATAGAGATTTTTATTGGAAGAAATCATTTCTTCTTCTGGCACGGGATTTTTAACATTTTTCTCTGAATAAGGAACTATACAGTACTCGTTTTTTCTGTCATAAAAGAAAGGCTTAATGTTTGGTGCTGTCAGCATTGGATAAATGTACTCTGTTGGTAAATCCCAGCCTTTTTCAGGCATGTCATCGATCTTATATTTAGACAGTGCGAAATCCTTTTTCTTAAAGCAAAAATGATTTTTGCGTTTTGACATTCCGATTCCATTCAGCATATATAATTCCTGCGGAGTAAATTCAACTCCTGTTCTATAAGTATATGCCGTTTCACCAACTATTGCCGAATAATCAAATTCATCTGACGAATAGGAAAATGCCGTAGAATTTTCTGAAACCTGAAGGACTTTACCATCTGTAAACAGAAGGTATTGTTTTGCCTCCTCATATGAAGCAGATTTATTTATGACATCATCACTTATTTTTCTGCTTCTGGATATATTTCTAACAGGGATTCCCTTTCTATAATCTTCTTTTCTGTATGAAAAATAATAAGTGTTAAAGTCCTGTGTAACAGGCTGGTCCTCGTACCTAAAAGGTCGGAGTGGGGCCAGCCAGCGGTCTATATTATTCAAATACAAGCGGACATTATTTTCATAATCAATATAAAAATTTCTGAATTCCTCATAAGAGTTTTGAGACATCAGACTATCCGGCATAAGAAATGCAAGGGTACCTGTTTTTGAAAGCCAGTTACTGGCTGTTACATTTGCAATAAGTGCACAAATATTAAGTTGAGTTCCGCCATACTGACCGCCATCATTGCAAAAAATGTGCCTCACATCACAAAATTCCTTTATGCGGGCAGCATATGCTGCAGGCAGATGTTCCCATTTCACCCATGGAGGATTACCAACTATCAAATCAAATTCCGAGAAGCGTGCAATCATCATAAAGTTTGTGATAATCCTTACCCAAACCCCGTCCCAATGATTTTTATGCAGCTCAACAAGATTAGATGACATTTTTATAAGTTTATCTTTTAGCAAATCTGAATTCTTTTCTTTTTCCGTCAGTTGGCTGAAAATTGACATATACAGGATTTCAGCCTTGTCTGTTTTTACAAGAGACTGCAATTCATTCATGTTTTTTCCAAAGTCTGCTGACTTTACAAACCGAACGGGAAACACAGCCTCAAAGGGAAGTTTATTATTCACAATTCTATAGGAATAGCATTCAATGCCGTCTATCAATAACTTTTTAGGAATGATTGCAGAGTGAACTGACCCCAAATTTTAGGACAGTTTAAGCAGCAACCTCGCTTGGAGTTTTC